>JAZKRS010000013.1:0-51884 GCA_036626435.1 Haloarculaceae archaeon
GCTAATCGCCAGAGGGAAAATTGATCTCTTATTGCAGAGGGGTGCGGAATATGGGCAATATTGCCGCGACGCTCTCAGAGTGGATCGATAATTCCTGACTGCCGTGTATACGTGATGTACGAGAACCTGCAGAACCTCCAATAGCCCGTAGAATGTCGTCTTGGGCTTTAGGGAAAAGGGCCAAAGCCTAGGCCGGGATTTGAACCCGGGCTCTCGTCCTTACCAAGGACGCGCTTTACCGCTAAGCTACCCAGGCGCGCATGGGGAGATTGCCCCCTTCCGTCTTTAGACGTTTCGATTTAGTGGTCGGCCGAGGTGGTGACACCCTCGCTGCCTGGGGGATCTGTGCCGATCGTGCCGATCTTTTCGATGACCGACTCGGCGAAGAACCCATCTGCGTCCGGGAACGGGCTTCCGTTGGCGAGGCCCGCGGCGTACTCGCGCAGACCCGGCGCCACGGTCCGGTCTCCCATCGTCCCACCGGCGACGACAGCCAGTTCAAGCACGTCGGCCTCAAGATGCCTGTCCAGAGAGGTGTCGGCCGTTTTCCGGTGGACCGTCTGGTCGCGACCGAACGCACGCACCGTCGCGACTGCGGCGTCTGCCGCCTCGGATCGTGCGAGCAGATAAAATCCGCGGGAGACGAGAACGTCGGCAGCCAGAACTGCGAGGTCACTTTTGGCCTTCGCGCCTGCGGTCCACGGCTCGTCGTGTGCCAGTTCCCGGGTCAGACGCAGGCCGTCGTAGATGAGCTGGACGCCGGCGGCTCGCTTCCCGACTGGGCCAGCCATGGTGCCATCGCTCGCGGCGACAGTTATCGACGCACCGTCCGAGAGCGCGCGGGCCGTGAGGACCGTCAGGGCGCCCGGGACCATCGAGCCTGCGTCGAGCTGGGCTTCGATCGTATCCCGGAGAGGGGCAGGTTCGACATCCCCCGTCGCGTCCAACGCGGCTCGTCGGACTGCCGCGGCTTCCTCCATTACCGCCACCTAGCGACGGGAAAGCCAAAGACCTTTGGAAACACCGAGCCACCTCGACTCATGATACGCACCGCCGTCGATGGAGCCGTCCGCACGGTCACACTCGACTGCCCCGACCGCCGAAACGCGCTCACCGTCTCGGGCCTCGACGATCTCAAAACTGCCATCGAGGCTGCGACCGCACCGGTCGTCTACCTCCACGGTGCCGGCGAAGCCTTCTGTGCCGGCGCAGACCTCGAGACTGTCGCCGGCCTCGCCGGGGACGAGGCGGAGGCGTTCGCCCGACGGGGCCAGGCGGTCGCGGAGACGATCGCCGCGTACGACGGTGCTGTCGTCGCGGGTATCGACGGCCCGGCACGCGGTGGTGGGGTCGAACTCGCACTCGCCTGTGACGTCCGTGTCGCCACGTCCGACGCGACGATGGCGGAGACGGGCGTAACGATCGGGCTGTTCGGATCCTGGGGTGGGACTGTCCGGCTTCCCGAAGTCGTCAGCCACGGCGAGGCGATGGACATCGCACTCTCGGGACGGACCCTCGACGCCGACGAAGCCTGCCGGATAGGGCTGGTCAGCCGAATCGTCGACGAGCCTCGGGCTGTCGCGGCGGAAATCGCGGCCAACGACGCCAGCGCGGTCCGGACGATCAAGGCACGAGTTCGCGATGACGCGGATCGGGAGACTCAGGAGGACCGCGAGGCCAGGGCGTTCGCACGACTCATCGAGGGATTCGACCCCGACAACCGAAACGGCTGAGTGTGACAGGCTCGAACGGGGTCAAAGGGATGCCGGACTGTAGCTACTGCGAGGCGTCGGTCGACGACGAGCAGGCGTATCTGCGCCACCTCGACGAGGAACACGGCGACGAACTCGGGGCGATCGATCAGCGGCGTGTGGAGGAGGGACTTGGCGGCGACAGCGGGTCGGGGCTCCCGACGGGGCCGCTCGTGCTCGGATTCGTGCTGGTCGTGGCCGCCGTCCTCGTCGCCTACGTCGTCTTCTTTCTCGGCGGCGAAAGCACGAGTCCGACCTCCGACTCGGAGGTTGACTTTGATGGCGAGGCCAGCCTCGACACCGTCGCACAGTCGCCGGGGCCGGCGAACACGGCCCACGAGCACGGAACCATCGAGATGGTGATCGACGGCCAGCGGGTTGATTTTAGCCGTCAACAGTACCAGCTCCAGGCCGACGAGTTCCACTTCGAGAACGGGGACGGCGAGGTGTGGCACAAGCACGCGACGGATGTCACCCTCGAGTGGGCGATGGCGACCCTGGGCGTCGGAGTAAGCGAGGGGACCGTCGTCTTCGACGGGCAGGTCTACCGCGATAGCGACCCTGGTACTGACGTTACCGTCGAGGTGAACGGCGATCCGGTCGACCCGCAGACGTACGTCCTCCAGGGCGGGAGCGACACGAGTCCACAGCAGGGTGACAGTATCCGCATCGTCGTCGAGACCGACGAGAACAGCTGAGCCGATCAGAACAGCGGGCCGGGGCCTGGCGGGAACTCTCGTTTGTGCGCGCTGCGCTCGTACATCCCGCGGACACGCTCGACTATTTCCGCCTCGACACCAATCTCGGCAGCAGTCGCAGAGGTGGACAGCGGCCCGTCGACGTGGAGGGCAAGAATCGAATCGAGGGTATCGTAGTCGACGCCCAGTTCCCCCTCGTCGGTCTGGTCGGCCCAGAGCCCGGCGCTTGCGGTCTTGGCGGCCAGGTCCTCGGGGACACCGATGTGACGTGCGAGCTGTCGGACCTGCTGTTTGTACAGCGGGGCGATTGGGAGGCAGTCGACGGCGCCGTCGCCGTACTTTGTGAAGTAGCCGACCTGCGCCTCGCTGCGGTTGCCAGTGCCGACGACGAGCCCGTTCCGGCCGTTGGCTGCGTAGTAGTTCAGGACCGCCCGGATCCGTGCGCGGAGATTCCCCACGGCGACCGTGCGGCGCTCGGCATCCCCAGCGACCATCGAGTCCGGCGTGGCGCTCTGAATCGCCTCGACCAGCGGCCCGACCTCGACGACATCGTACTCGATGCCGAGGAGGTCGCTGGCGACGCGCTCGGCATCACTCATGTTTTCGGCGCGGTTAACCTCACTCGGGAGGACCAGACCGTAGACGGTCTCGGCGCCGAGTGCCTCGACGGCGAGGTGTGAGGTGAGCGTGCTGTCGATCCCCCCCGAGAGGGCGATGACGGCCTCGTTGGCCCCCGCGGCCGCTATCGTGTCGCTGATAAACGACGTGATGTGGTCGCGGTACGCTTCGAGTTCCGACTCCGACAGTGTGAGATCCAGCGGATTTTCGGCCCGGACGATATCCGACATGTACCGCAGTTAGGATTGGAGTATAAAGTAAGGGATGGCTCTCCCCGAAGAGTGACCATTCGTTCGGTTTCGCCGAAGCGCTACGTTCAAGTGGAATCGGGGGCGAATGATGTGTGTGCGCCGATGGTGAGCGAATCCACGGGAATCGCGAGCCTCGGCGCGCGAGTGAGTGAAACGAGCGATGCGCGCCGGTGTCCTGCGGAGCGAAACGACGCAGGGTTCGGCGCGAGTGAGCAAAGCGAACGAGCGCCGGTGGTCTAGTGGTAGGACATGAGCTTCCCAAGCTCATAGCCCGGGTTCAATTCCCGGCCGGCGCATTTTGCGGCGAACATCTCGTGAGCCGCAAATGCAACTCAAAGGGAATCGAAGTAGACCAGTCACAGCCCGGAACGGCGCGTAGCGCCGCAGGCCCGGAATGTCTTCGCGTGGTTCAATTCCCGGCCGGCGCAGTGAGCGAGCTTGCGAGCGAACGAGCAGGCCAGGAACTGAAGTAGAGAAGACGCAGCGCGAACGGACGTGAGCGACCGTCTTCGCGTGGTTCAATTCCCGGCCGGCGCAGTTCTCGGCCCGAACGTGAGCAGTGACGAGCGAAGTCGTGAAGATTCCTGACGGCTTCGTCACGTACGCTCGGTACTCACCGCACACCACTGGTCAAAGGCCTCCAGGACGTCGCTCTCGTCGAAGCGCTCGATACAGGGGACGTCGTGGGGATGGACCTCGAGGACGCGCTCGCACAGCTCCGGATACCGATCGTCGGTGGTCTTTGCGAGCAGAATGACCTCGTCGTCCTCGTGAATCTCGCCGTCCCATCGGTAGACGGACTCGCAGGCGACGCTGTTGACACAGGCCGCGAGTCGCTCCTCGACGAGCGTCGTCGCGATCTCCTCGGCCGCGTCCGGCGGCGCAGTGACGTAAACTGTCGGCATGGCTCG
Source organism: Haloarculaceae archaeon (assembly GCA_036626435.1). Classification (GTDB taxonomy): domain Archaea; phylum Halobacteriota; class Halobacteria; order Halobacteriales; family Haloarculaceae; genus SW-9-67-25. Next base: position 4,230 of record JAZKRS010000013.1, read on the forward strand.
ACCTGGGACTACTCGGCCTCGAAGGGATTGTAGTTGCCGGTGATGTCCCACTCGTGGACGCAGTGCGGCTCGCCGGTCAGACGCTCGCCGTCGTCCTCCACGGCGACCCACGTCTCCGAGGTCTCGTCCCAGACGTCCGTCCGTCCGCACCGTTCACACTCTCGTTCCGTGGGTGGTACGACTTCCGCCATGCGAGCGGGTTCGATGCGCGCGCTCTTGAACTTCCCGGACGGGCCACGTCTGTTACCGCAGGCGCATCCTGGGAGTTTGCCGGGAACGTCCGGCTGAGAAGTGTCAAAAGTTACGTCGACCGGTAGCCGTCCCTGATTCGACCGGTCCACCAGCCCAGATGTCGTCCAGGGCCGTTTCTGCGTGTGACGCGAGCAGTTCGACGAGCTGGAGATCCTCGTCTGCGAGGGTGGCCTCCTCGGGGACGGTAGCGACGACAACCACGGCGTCGCCGTCGTCGTCTGCGAGCAGTATCGAGAGCGCTGTATCACCCCGGTCGGCGAGTGCCCCCTGCGGGTCGTCGTGTGTGACGACCGAGGCGCTGTCGTACTCGCGCGCGTCCCTGACAAGTGGTGCCAGGTCGTCGCCCTCGACGTTGATGATCGTGTTGTCGACAGGATAGACGATGGCGTCCTCGAGAACCACGACTGCCGTCTCGGAGATACCGAGCAGCGCCTGCATCGCCTGGATGCAGAGCCCGCTCACCTCGTCGAGAGAGCCAGACCGGTTGAAGGCTCGGCCGTAGTTGTTCACGTCTGCCGCCTTGTTGGCGAAGGTCTCGATGCGGTCGCGCTGGCGTTCGAGCTGTCGCAGCTGGCGCTGTCCGCGCGCGTCGTAGAGGCCGACGACGACGCCAACGACCGCGCCGACGGTCACGAGATCGATCGCAATGAACGACGCTCGGTCGAGCGTCCCGAGCGTGATCCGCTGGCTGAACAGCATCAGCGCCGCGACAGAGGCAAACAGCAACGTGCTTCCCATCCCCCAGGCGAGGATTCGCTCCAGATCAGGATCGAACTGCTCGTTGCGCGCCAGCCAGACCCCGGCGTACGCGAGCGCCAGCGCGACCAGCACGAACGGGCCCGCCTCGAATGCGAAAACCAGCTCCCTGTCCGACTGCCGGATGCCGTGCAGAGTCTGGATCACTGCGAGTACCAGTCCCGCCAGCCCGATCCCGACCCCGAATCCGTGTCGCTGTTCCATTGGTTGCCTGTGTCTCGGCCCGGCTATTCAATCTATCCGTCGGCGTGCCCTTCATGCCCGTCCGCGACCAACGAGCGGGCATGAAACGCCCAATCGAGGACCACGCGGCCAGGTTCGACGAGAAGGCCCAGGAGTATGACGACGAGCAGAGCGCGGAGTACCGGGCCGCCGTCTCGCTGGTCGTCGAAGGCGCGGATCCCGGCGGCGACGACACGGTGCTGGATCTTGGGACCGGAACCGGCGCCGTCGCGCTGGCGCTCGCGGGCGATGCCGGCCGCGTCGTCGGCCGCGACATAAGTGAGGGGATGCTCGAACAGGCCCGCGAGAAAGCCGCCGATCGCGGCCTCGGGAACGTCTCCTTCGGCCACGGGCAGTTTCGGGGGCCGAACGTCTCCGACAGGGATGTCGACATTGTCACCTCGAACTTCGCCATGCACCACCTGAGCGACGAGGAAAAGCGCGAGGCAATCGAGACGGTGGCGGGTCTCGAACCGCGGCGGATCGTCCTGGGGGACGTGATGTTCTTCGGCGAACCCGATCCCGAGGAGCCATTCTACTCCCCGGCGGTTGACGACCCGGCGACCGTCGGCGTCCTCGCCGATGCCTTCACCGACGCGGGATACGCGCTTTCGGCCGTCGAGATGGTCCACGAGCAGGTTGGCGTTCTGGTGGCCGAAAAGAGATGAAACACCTGCCCAAACACCTCCAGCCGCGCTGGCGGTATCTCGCCGTCGAGATTGAGACCTGGCCTGACGCCGAACTCGACCGCGGGACCCTCCAGCGCCACGTCTGGTACGCCGCACAGAATCTCCTCGGCGACGCGGGCAGCGCCGACCTCGACCTGACGGTTCTCTCGGCCGGCGTCGAGGACGGAACGGGCGGGATGGTCGTCAGGACGTACCGCGGGGAGGTCGAACGGGCGCGGGCAGCCCTTGCGACGCTTTCAGGTGTCGACGGGACAGATATCGGTCTTCGGATCCGGGGCGTGAGCGGGACGGTGCGAGCCTGTGAGGAAAAGTATATGGGTCGCCGACGGGAAAAACCGGACCAGAGAGACGTCGTGTTCCGGGACGACAAGCGGCCCGCGTCGGTCCGTGGCGATCGCGTTGACGTGCGAACCGACGGGGCGTTTACGGGCGCGACGACGCTCGATCTCCAGTAACTATGCAAGGACAAAACCAACAGCAGGCCTACGACCGGGGGATCACGATCTTCTCCCCGGACGGTCGCCTCTACCAGGTCGAATACGCCCGCGAGGCAGTCAAGCGCGGGACAGCCAGCATCGGCGTTCGAACGAGCGACGGCGTCGTTCTCGCCGTCGACAAGCGCGTCCGCTCGCCGCTGATGGAGCGTGACAGCGTCGAGAAGATCCACAAGGCCGACGACCACATCGGCATCGCCAGCGCGGGTCACGTCGCCGACGCGCGCCAGCTCATCGACTTCGCGCGCCGGCGCGCTCAGGTGAACGAACTCCGCTACGGCGAGCCCATCGGCGTCGAGACGCTCACCAAGGAGGTCACCGACTACATCCAGCAGTACACCCAGGTCGGCGGCGCACGCCCCTTCGGCGTCGCGCTCATCATCGCCGGCATCGCCGACGGTGAGCCCCGCCTCTACGAAACCGACCCCTCTGGGACGCCCTACGAGTGGAAGGCGCTTGCTGTCGGGGCCGACCGCGGCGACATCCGGGAGTACCTCGAGGAGAACTACGGGGACGACATGGACCTTGATGACGGCGTTCAACTCGCCCTGGAGGCACTTGCGTCGGTCAACGACGACGAACTCTCACCCGAGGGGATCGGCGTCGCGACCATCGACGTCGACTCCGAGATGTTCCACGAACTGACCGACGACGAACGGGAGAGCTACCTCGAGGAGTTCGACCTGCTGGCCGACGACGAAGAGGAATGACGCCCTCTGCGCCCACGGGCGCGGTTTCCACTCGCGTGGCGCCGAGGCGTGGCCCCACCACTGGCGGCAAGATTCTCCAGCCCCGGGAACTGGAGTCAGTTTTTTACGTGGCAACCATCTGTATCCGGGAGCGATGGAAGAGAAAACAGAGCATCTGCGGGACATCTTCATGGAGGTGGCCGACGAGGGGACTGTCACGGAGACGCAGGCCGAACAGCGCGGATCGCTAATCCGGTCCGGTTCGGTCGACGACAGGCTCGCCGACGTCATCGAGCAGATGCGCGACCGCTTCGGGTTCGAGACCAACCTGGAGACCGAAAGGCTCTGTGCGGTTGTCAGGCAATTCTACGACGGTGACCCGGACGGTGAGATTGCGGACGCGCTGGGGATATCACCGGCGGCGGTTTTCGATGCCCGGATGGATCTCCACCTCGTCCGGGACGACGAGACTACGGGAGTCGACCACGCGGCATTGCGCGAGTGTCTCGACGACGGGATGAGCGACGCGGAGATCGCAGCGGCGCTCGACGGCGACCCTGATCAGGTGACACGGGCCAGGCGCGTCGTCGAGACGGAACGGCAGATCCGCCGGGTGAGCCACCGCTTCCAGACCGAGTTCGAGGAGGTGCTCACCGACGCCGACGTCGCCGTCCAGTTCACGGCCGAGATGCAGGAGGATGGCCTCGACGAGGCCGCCGAGGACATCGAGACCGACGTCGACTTTTAAATACGATGGCGGGGCCAGCCCGCCCATGCACGCGTTTCGCGACGTCGAAACCGCCGCGTACTGCCCCCGCAAGCTCTACTACAGGCGCCGCCAGCCCGAACCCGAGGAGACGCCAACCGGCGTCGAGCGCACGCGCGAGATTGCGTTCCGGTACGAGCAGCTGCTGACCGACGACGCGGCACTCCGGGAGGCGCCGATCGCCGTCACGCCGACGCAGTTCCGATCTCACCTCGGGAGCGCAAAGGCCCGGATCGACGTCTGGGACGACCTCGCGGATCCCGACAGCCGTGACGTCTTCCTCGCGGGCCGGGACTGTCACGGGGTCGCCCACAAGTTGCTTGCCGGCGAGCCGACGGTGTCGCTTGTCTTCGCCGGCGATCCGCCCCGCCAGGGCGTCTGGGAGCCCCAGAGCGTCCGGCTGGTCGCCGCCGCGAAGGCGCTCTCCTGGGAGCGTGAAACCCCGGTCGAACGGGCCTTCGCCGAGTATCCCGCCCACGGCGTCGTCCGCGAGATCGACCTCACGACCCGCCGGAGGGCGGCCTACCGGGAAGCGGTCCGGACCGCCGACGCAATCGACGGCCCGCCGGCGCGGGTCGAGGCCGACGCGAAGTGTCGCCCCTGCGAGTACAGCGACGACTGCGGAACCCGAACCCGGTCGCTCCGGTCGCTGCTCGGCGGTGGGTAACGATTTGTGGCTGGCTCCGGTAGTGCCACACATGGATTTTGATGTCGTACAGGGTGACATCGCGGCACAGTCCGCGGACGTCCTGGTGAATGCCGCCGGAACGAGCCTGCAGATGGGGTCGGGCGTCGCCGGCGCGCTCCGTCGCGGCGCAGGCCCGGAGATAAACGAGGAAGCCGTCTCGAAGGGCCCGGTCGATCTGGGCGGGGTAGCCGTCACCGACGCCTACGACCTCGACGCGGAGTGGGTGATCCACGCAGCGGCGATGCCCCACTACGGCGACGGGCAGGCGACGGCCGAGAGCATCGCGGACGCCACCCGCAACACCCTCGAACGGGCCGACGAACTCGGCGCCGAGTCGCTCGTGATTCCCGCCCTGGGCTGTGGCGTCGCCGGCTTCGACCTCCGGGAGGGCGCTCGAATCATCTGTTCTGTCATCGACGAGTACGACCCCGACTCGCTCGTCGATGTCCGGTTCATCGCCTACAGCGACGACGAGTACGAGACGTTACGGGATGTCGCCGAGCGCGTCGGATCCTCGTAGGCCGGACTAGTCGTGGCCGCTGACTTCGACCGGCTCGTAGGGTTCCTCGAGGTACTCGATGTCGCTCTCTGACAGGGAGATGTCGAGTGCCGCGACGGCCTCTTCGAGGTGTTCGATGCTGGTGGTGCCGACGATGGGCGCATCGACCCACTCCTTGTGGAGGAGCCACGCGAGCGCGATCTGGGCCATCGTGGCGCCGTACTCCTCGGCCAGTTCCTCGACGCGCTCGTTTATCTCCCGGCCGTTGCCCTCGAAGTACGGGTGTTCGCGGGCGTAGTCGTCGGTCTCGCCGCGGGTCGTCGCATCGAACTCCGCGTGTGGGCGTGCCAGGTAGCCCCGCGCGAGGGGACTCCAGGGGATGACGGCGACCCCCTCGCGCTGACAGAGGGGGAGCATCTCGCGTTCCTCCTCGCGGTAGAGGAGGTTGTAGTGGTTCTGCATCGTGACGAACCGGTCGAGACCGAGCCGGTCGCTCGCCTGCAGCGCCTGGGCGAACTGGCGGGCCCACATCGAACTGGCGCCGGTGTGGCGGATCTGACCGCGACGGACCGCGTCGTCGAGCGTCCGGAGCGTCTCCTCGATGGCCGTGTCGTAGTCCCAGCGGTGGGTCTGGTAGAGATCGACCGTCTCCATCCCGAGCCGATCGAGGCTCGCGGCCAGTTCCTGTTCGATCGCCTTCCGCGAGAGCCCGCCCGAGTTGGGGTTGGCCTCGTCCATCTGGAAGTACCCCTTCGTGGCGACGACGTTCTCCTCCCGCCTGCCTTCCAGGGCCGTGCCCAGCACGCGCTCGGACTCGCCTTTCGAGTACATGTTGGCGGTGTCGAAGAAGTTGATTCCGAGGTCGATCGCGCGCTCGATGATGGGGATGCTCTCCGCCTCGTCGAGCACCCACTCGCGCCACTCCGGCGTCCCGAAGCTCATACACCCGAGACAGATGCGGCTGACCTCGATTCCCGTCTGACCGAGGGTGGTGTACTCCATGGGCTCACCTCGACAGGGGAGGGTGAAAAAGTTCCGTCCAGCCCTGCCGACAGTCGTGGACCGCGCCGCGTGTGGAACGATATCAGCAAGCATACTTAGAAGGGCCCACAACCGGTAGATGAACCTGGGAGTGTACACATGACGATACGCACGGCGACACCAGAGGACGCAGAGGGGGTTCGGACCGTCGTGGAGGAGTCCTGGGAGGAGGATTACCCCGAGATACTGAGCAGTGAATCCCTGACTGAAGGCCTCGAGGAGTGGTACTCGCTTTCTGGCATCGAGGACGCGATCGAGCGAAGCGACTCGCGGGCGCTGGTCGCACAGCGCGACGGGCGCGTTGCCGGGTTCGTCCACGCAATCTTGGACGTCGACAAGGGCGAGGGGCACGTGCTCCGGCTGTACGTCCGTCCCGAGCACCGCGGAGAGGGGACCGGGACGAACCTGCTGAAAGCGGCCTGTGAGGAACTCTTCGACAGCGGTGCGGACCGCGTCCGCGCGATGGTCCTCGAAGCAAACGAGGTCGGCAACCAGTTCTACAGCGGGTTCGGGTTCGACCGCATTGACGCCGAAGAGGTCGACATCGGCGGGGAGGCCTACCGCGAGAACACCTACGAACTCCGGCCCGGCGCGCTGTCCGAGAGTTGATCGGCCCGCGGCGTCTCCCGGCGGTTCAGGGGGGTTTTGTTCGTCGGCCACCTGGGGGGTGGTGTGACAGACGCAGTGACCTACACCGTCGAAGACGGCGTGAGCACGATCCGGCTCGACCGGCCCGCAAAGCACAACGCGATGACGGCCGGGATGTGGCAGGCTGTCACGGAGGGGGTCCAGCGTGCGGACGAGGCCGGATCGCGTGCGGTCGTTCTCACCGCCACCGGCGACCTGTTCTGTGCCGGCGACGACATCGGAGCCCTGGCTGACATCGAGGACGACCGGGACGTCCGGGAACTCGTCGACACGCTGACCGACTGCTTCGACGCGATCGAGCACTCGCCCCTCCCGGTCGTCGGCCGGGCGAACGGCTCGGCATACGGCGGCGGCTTCGAGTTGCTCGTGGCGACGGACCTCGCGGTCGTCCCAGAGGGGGCTTCCTTCGGGTTGCCGGAGACACAGATCGGCGCGATCCCGCTCTACGCCGCGAAGCGACTCTCCCAGCTCGTCGGCCGCCAACGTGCAGCCGACCTCGCGCTGGCGGGCCGGGAGCTGTCGGGGCGGGAGGCCGTCGAGTGGGGGCTGTTCGCCCGGGCTGTCTCACCGGAGCGCCTCGACGAGACGGTCGATTCGATTCTCGCCGGTCTGAAGGCGTCCTCGCCGGAGGCGCTGGCGACGACGAAGGCCTGGCTCAACGCATCCCTCGAGGTGGACGGCGAGCGCGTCGGGATGCGGACCGGCCTCGGACACCTCTATGCCGGCCCGGACGCCCACGAGGGGTCGAAGGCGTTCCTCGAGGGCCGCGACCCTGACTTCGCGGGCGAGTAGCCGTCAGTATCAGAACGACTGCCAGTCGTGACTCTGCTCGAAGGCGTGGCCGGCCCGGAGGACCGTCGCGTCGTCGAAGCGTTCGCCGACGAGCATCAGGCCGACCGGGAGGCCGTCGGACGTTCCGCAGGGGACGGACAGCGCCGGGTGGCCGGTCACGTCGAACGGCGCCGTGTTCGGCAGCATGTTCAGCGCCCTGTCGATGATCTCCAGCCGCGAGAGGTCCTCGTGGTGTTCGTGGGCAGTCTGTGGCGTCGTCGGCATCGCCAGCACGTCCACGTTCGCGAGCGCGTCGTCGTACGCGCTGGTCAGCTTGCGCCCGAGGTTCTTTGCCTTCGCGTAGTAGTGACCCCGGTACTCGTCGGAGAGGTACTGGCCGAGGACGAGGGTGAGCTTGACGGTCGCGAGGTAGTCGTTGGCGTTGGCGCGTCGCGACCGGCCGAAGGCGTCCGCGAACTGCGTGTCGTACCAGCCGTCGCCGTGGTGGCCGACGCCCTCGCCGTTGATCGTCGCCGTCGTTCCCTCGATTGCGACACCGTTCCAGATCGGCAGGCCGTCGAGGTGCATCGGGACCGAGACGTCGACGAGTTCGGCGCCCGCGTCCGCGAGGTGATCGAGCGCGTCCCCGACTGTCTCGTCGACGCCGGCCTCGCTCGCCTCGTGTCCGAACCCCTCCTCGAGGACGCCGACGGTGAGCCCGTCAGCCGAAGTCTCCAGCGCGTCGGCGTAGCTCTCGGTCGGGACGTGGCCCTGTCGCGGATCGAGTTCGTCCTTCCCGGCGATGACGTCCAAAACTCTGGCACAGTCCTCGACTGACGTGGCCATCGGGCCGGTGTGGTCGAAGGTCCAGCCCAGGCCCACAATCCCGGTGTAGGGGACCAGACTGTGGGTTGGCTTGTGGCCGACACCGCCGCTCCAGGACGCGGGGATGCGGACCGACCCGCCCTGGTCGCCGCCGATTGCCACGTCGACGTCGCCGTCGACGACGGCCGCGATCGAGCCACTGGAGGACCCGCCCGCGATGTAGTCGGAGTCCCTGGGGTTGAGGACCGGCCCGGTCGCCGAGAGTTCGCCGCTCCCGGAGAAGGCCATATCCTCCATGTTCAGCTTCGCGGTGATCGTCGCCCCCGCGTCCAGCATCCGGGTGACGATAGTCGCGTCCGCTTCGGGGACGTAGCCCTCGAACATCTTCGAGCCACAGGTCATCTCGATCCCGGCGACCGCGACGTTGTCCTTGATCCCGACGTCGTAGCCGGCGAGCGGCCCGGAGTCGGCACCACGGACCTCACAGTATCTGACGACGGCGTTCAGCGGGTCCTCCTCTGTGTCGGGTACGTAGCCGGGGTCGCGGTCCGTGTACACGACGTCGGGGCTGGGGTCGGGGAGTTCGTCGAGGCGCTCGTAGCCTGCGAGTGTCCCTGCTATCGCTTCCCGGAAGTCCGCGACCTCCTCGTCGGTCAGGTCGATGTGATGCGCTTTGGCTTTCTCCCGTATCTCCTCGTCTGTGGGGGGTCTGATGTTGGGTGGAATCTGTGACATCCCCTCAGGTAATCGGGCCACGGGCGATTAACTGTTGGGGCGTGGTATCACCCGACAGCCCCTACGCTTCGTCGAGTGTCAGCCCGAAGAAGTCGACTGGGTTCCGATGGAAGACGTCCGCGGTGGCGTCGGGGAACAGCTCGCGGGTCCCGCGCAGTTCCTCCTCGAAGGGCAGGGGGCGCAGCGGGTAGTCGGTGCCGAACATTATCCGGTCGCTGTACTCGCGCAGGCGGTCGACGTCGAGTTCGCCCTCGCGGAGGCCGATCTCCTCGTGGGTGCGTGTGCCAGTCGAGACCGCGGTGTCGAAGTAGACTTCGTACTCGTCGGCAAGCGCGAGGAAGCCCTCGGTCTCGAACAGCCCGAAATGTGGCACACAGACCCGCAGGTCCGGGAAACGCTCGAAGACCCGCCCCAGGTGTGCCGGCCCCAGGATGTCGCTGTCGCGGTAGAACGGGTGCGAGGAGGCGTGGATCACGAGGGGCAGATCCGCGGCCACGAGGCGCTCGTAGACCGGATCGAGGCGTGGGTCGTCCGAGGGAAAGCCCTGGACCGGGCAGTGTAGTTTGATGCCCTGCAGGCCTCGTTCGAGGGCATCCGCGACGACTGCGCCGGGGTCGTCGTCGGCGGCGTGGACTGTTCCGAGCCCGACTGCGTCGTCGAGACGGGTCTGCCAGTCAGCGGCCGAGGCATTCATCTCTCGCGCGATACCGGGCTTGTGGGCGTAGGGGAAGAAGACGAACCCGTCGGTCCGGGCGACGATGCGGTCGACGAGTGTCTCGACCGACGGCGCGGGCATCGTCCACTCCGTCTCCCTGTCGAACCACCCGACGATGGCTTCGAGCAGCCCCGTCTCCAGCACGTGGACGTGTGCGTCGACGACCGGGCAGTCGGGGCACGCGTCGGGGTCGGGTTCCGGGTCGACTCCAGTTCGGTCGTCTGCCATCGGTTCAGGGTTGCCCTGTCGGCGTCAAAAGCGGTTCGTTCGGGGCGTCCACGGGTGATGGTGATACCCACACAATAGCACAGCGAGGCGAAGTTCCGACCTCCTCTTATGTGCGCAATCCGTATTGAGTAGAAATGGACGGCGCGCTGTACCGGAAGCTGGTCGAAGAATCGACCGATATCGCAACCATTGTCGATACCGAGGGGACGATCACGTACGTGAGTCCGGCAGTACAGCACACCCTCGGGTACGAGCCCGAGGAACTGATCGGCGAGGTCGGCTTCGAGTACCAGCACCCGGATGACCGGGAAGTCACCGCCGCCGCAATCGAACGGCTCATGGATACGCCTGAAGAGGAACAGGTGGTCGAAACGCGGTTCCGGCGGGCCGACGGCTCGTGGTGCTGGATCGAGGCGACGATGCAAAACCGGTTCGACGACGAGACCATCGGTGGCATCCTGATCAACAGCCGGGACATCTCCAAGCGGAAGAAAAAAGAACAGAACTACCGCGCACTCGCTGAGGAGTACAGGACGCTGCTGGACAACGCCGAGGACGCGATTTTCTTCCTCGCCGTCGAGTCGGCCGGGACGGACCCCGAGTTCAGGTTCGAACGCCTCAGCCCGTCATACGAGGCCCAGACCGGGATCACCACCGAGGAGGTGCGAGGGAAAACGCCGAGAGAGGTCTTCGGTGACGATACCGGCGCGGAACTCGAAGCGAACTACCTGCGCTGTGTCAGAGCCCGCGAACCCATACGATACCAGGAAGAGCTCACCCTGGAGGAAGGCGTACGGATCTGGCAGACCGTCCTCGCGCCGGTGATCACAGGCGGGGACGTGACCCGGATCATCGGGATCACGCGGGAGATAACCGAGCGCGTCACGCGGGAACGACAGCTCCAGAGCCAGAGAGACCAGCTCGAGGAGTTCGCAGGCGTCGTGTCTCACGACATCCGGAACCCACTCAACGTCGCGCAGGGACGGGCGACGCTCCTCGCCGACGAGTGTGACAGTGAGAATCTCCCCCCGATCCGGGACGCACTCGACCGGATGGAGGAAATCGTCACCGACACGCTGACACTCGCCAGACAGGGACAGGTCGTCGCGGAGACGGATCCGATCCCCCTGACGAACCTGGTCGGCAAGTGCTGGCAGACCGCCTCGACGGGCAGTGGGACGATCGAGGTGGTGGACGATATCACGATCCACGGTGATCGGGGTCGGCTCCGGCACGTGTTCGAGAACCTGTTCCGGAACGCGCTCGAACACGGCAGTCCGGATGTCACCGTCAGGGTCGGTCGAACCGAGAGGGGAATCTACGTCGAAGACGACGGGCCTGGCATTCCCGCGGACGCCCGGGAATCGATCTTCGAGCCGGGCCACACATCGACGACTGACGAGACGGGCCTTGGCCTGACTATCGTCAATCGGATTGCCGAAGCACACGGCTGGGATGTCGCTATCACGGCCGGAACTGAGGGCGGGGCACGCTTCGAGTTCACGGGAGTCGACGTCGACCAGCGGTGATACTAACGGCTCCCTCACTTCCCGTACCGGGAGTCGGGATACACCCACTTGACCCCGTAGAAGACGAACCAGGCCATCCAGATGGTGAAGATGATCAGCCAGACGCCATACTGCAGGATGCGGTGAGGGTAGACGACGTAGGCAAGCACGAGCAACCCGAGGACGCTCGCGCCGGCGGCGTAGTCCAAGCGACCGAACGAAGGCGGATCGACCATCACCAGAACGTTGGCCGTCGCACCACATCAGTTCCACGCTCTCGGTAGCCAGACGGATACCCCCAGAAGCCGGTCGCGACGCTGAATGTGGCTTTGACAATTTTTGACAATCACGAGTTGGTTTACCACCGTCTGTTGTCATGGGTACAATATGCCGCTGAGAGAAAAGACGCGACGGAGGTTCGTACAGATTTCGAGTACCGTGGCAGTCGCCGGCCTCGCCGGCTGTTCGAGCGGTGATGGGGGGGATGGCAGTGATGGGGGCGCGGACGGAGAGAGTGATGGCGAGGATTCGGACGGGGAGGAAGAAGAACACGACGAAGAACTCCCAGAGGGTGTCTCCGAGGAGGAGTTCGAAAGCGGCCCCGTTCCGGGCGTCTACCAGTCGGCGGTGTCACTCGGCGGGGAAGACCGCCACGCCGACGACCTCCGTGCGAAGATGGACGTTGAGTTCTCCGAGTTCGAGGAGGCACAGGAAAACGAGAGCCACCAGCCGGGGACGTGCTGTGCCAACTGTGCCGACTACATCCACGACAGGAACGGCGATACGTTCGGGGCCTGCGCGGAGGTCGGGGGCTACATCGACGGTGCAGACTGGTGTAATATTTACGAGGGGCTACCCGAACCGGAGGTACCCGAGGGGATGGCAGAGGACGACCTGGCCACTGCCGAGGTGCCGGAGGAGTACCGGACTGCAACCTCCCAGGGCGACGAGGAGCGCGACCCCGACGATCTGCGCTCCCATGAGGCGGTCGATCTGACAGAATCCGCCGAGGCGATCGCCGAGGGAAAGGTACCGCCGGGCCAGTCGTGTGGGAACTGTGCCGATTTCATCCCGGACAAGAACGGCGACACGTGGGGGGCCTGTGCAGAAGTGGAAGGCTACATTGCGGTCGAGGACTGGTGTACCGCCTGGGAACACGTCAGCGAGGAACACGAGGAGTAACCGCCAGCAGCACCGAAGTCGCCGCGTCGCCACCTGGCCGCCGCTTTGCCCCAGCGCTATCCGGTCCGACCGGTTATCGAGAGATACAGGACGACGAACGCGACAGCGAACACGAGTGATTCGACGGTGTGTATCTCGGTGAGCGACAGCGGAACCGTGCGCAGCAGAAACGACTCGATCCCGAGACCGAAGCTGAGCAGCCCGAACCCGACCATCGTGAACTGGAAGGTCTGATCGCCGGTCCGGCGGTAGGCCCGGTAACTCGTGGCCGTAATGCTGAGAGCGAGCAAGACTGCAACTAGCCGGGACAGAAAAAGGACGGGGGTTACCAGACTCATCGCCAGCAGTCACTCCTGGAGTTCGTCCCAGATGCTGACGAACTGGTCGACGTCGTCGCCATCCTGGATCGTGACCTCGACCTGCTCCGTTTCCGGAACGATAGAGATATCCACCTCTTCGATAGTCGAGACGTAGGCCGTGTAGTGGTTGCCGTCCTCGTCAGCACACATCACATCAGAGACAAGGTCAACGTCCTGTAGATCCTCCAGACGTCGGTAGATCGTCTTCAGCGAGGTGTCGCACTGGTTTCGGAGTTCCTTCGCAGACTGTGGCCGCTCGTGAACGCGGCTGAAGATACGCCGGGCAGTCCCGTCGGCGAGAACCCCGAACAGACGATCAGTCTGGGGACTGTTCACATATGCTGTAGTGTGTACATTGCAGTATAATAGTTATGTGAGAAAATGTTATATTTCACAGATCCTCGCGCAGCTCCATCCGCGCGACGAGGTCGTACGGGCTCTCGCCCGTGCGGATGCCATCGAGCAGTTCGAATGCGTCGGTCGGCGAGAGGAAGTGGCGGGTCACCCCCCGGCCGAGTGGTGTCGGCTCCAGCCCGTCGATGAACTCGTACTCGATGAGCTTCCCGAGGGCGTGTTTGGTCGGCACCTCGCCGACCATCTCCTGGTTGAGTTGCTTCGCGCCCGCCCCTGCGACGGTGATGTTCGCCAGCGTCTCCTCGACGGCCGCCTCCCCGTCGTACCGGGTCGTCACGGGTTCCATCTCTCCCTTGAGGAGCTTGAACGCCACCTCGTCCTCAGTCATCTCCTGTGAGTTGTGGTAGACCCCCTCCGGTTCGACCAGCAGGTAGACGGTACCCTTGTCGTGGTAGTCCGGCCGGCCGGCGCGGCCGAGCATCTGGTGGAACTCCTGGACTGAGAGCCACTCGATGCCCATCGCCAGCGAGTCGAAGATGACCTGCGAGGCCGGGAAGTCGACCCCCGCCGCAAGCGCCGCAGTCGTGACTACCGCAGCCAGGTCCTGGTCGGCGAACTGCTTCTCGACGTGGCCCCGCCGGCTGTTGTCCAGCCCGGCGTGGTAGGGCGCCGAGGAGTACTCGAGGCGCCGGGAAATCTCGTGACAGCGCCGCCGGGAGTTGGTGAAGATGATGGTCTGGCCGCGGTAGCCCTTGCTCGATTTCGTGTCGAAGGCGCGCCTGACGAGCTTGTTCTCGACGTCTACCTTCTCACGGTCGTCGAGAAAGGTGACGTGTCGCTCGACAGGAACGGGCCGCTCCTCGAACTCGATCAGCGTCGCGCCCAGCTCGGCGGCCAGCCGCTCGGGGTTGCCGACCGTCGCAGAGAGGTAGATCCACTGGGTGTCACCGCTGTCGAGCTGCCGGCAGTAGTACTTCAGCCGGGCGATGAGCCCGTCGAGCCGGTGGCCGCGCTCGCCCTCGCCGAGGTTGTGTACCTCGTCGATGACCACGGTGCCGACGTCGCCGAGGTCCCGGCCGACCCGAAGCGCGTGGTCGATCCCCTCGTAGGTGCCGACGATGACGTCGGCGTCGGGATCGAACCGCGCGCCACTCCCCGCGATGCGGCTGGCACCCACCCGGAGCGTCACGTCCACCGCGTCGCCGTAGCGGTCCTGGAACTCCCCGTACTTCTGGTTTGCCAGCGCGACCAGCGGGACGAGAAAGAGGAGCTTGCCGTCCCCGCGGAGTGCGCGGTCGATTCCGGCCATCTCGCCGACCAGCGTCTTGCCGGTCGCGGTCGCGCTGACGACGAGCTGGTCCTGGCCCTCGTTCGAGCCGTTGGCGACGGCGAGACTCTGGACCGGCAACAGGGTGTCAAAGCGCGACTCGAGCTTTCCCTGGAGGGAGGGGTGGAGATCCAGGTCGGCGGTCGGGACCGGATCGACGTCCTCGACGGTCGCGCTGATCTCGTCGAACTTGGTGAGTTCGGGGTCGAGTTCGCCCTTGAGGAGATTCGTGATGCGGTTCAGGTCCTGAACGTCGAGGAGGAGGTCCTCCAGGCGGTCCCGGGCGTCGCCCGATATCTCGCCGTGGTAGGCCATCTTCCGGTCGAGTTCCTCCCGGGCGCAGTCCGGACAGATCTGTTCGTCGTCGGCCCTGATCGCCGTCTCCGAGGTGATCGGCGAGTAGCGGCCGTCGTTGGCGCAGTACCGGCAGGTGCGGACGACCTTGGCGTCGAGCTGGTAGCCGTCGAGCATCGAGCGCAGTTCCGCGCGGCCGCGACGGGTGGTCTGCTCGGAGATCCGGATGCGCTCTGCGCGGCGAGCGAGTTCGACGAACTCGTCCGGGCTGCGCAGTTCCTCGCTCGTCCCCTCGGTGATCCGGAGACGAGCCGGCCGGGGCCCGGCGTCGGTCTCCTTGAGCTCCAGTCGGCCCTGGAAGACACGCTTCCCGTCCCGCTGGACCACGACGCGGTAGTCGTCGCCGTCCTCGTGGAGAAACAGCGTATCGACGCGTGCGACCTGCCGTGACACGGGTGACGGTACGCGACGGCGGTATTTCAGTTCCGCGGACCGCAGTCCGACCGGGCAAAGTGTTACAAGCATGGGCGTGCTGTATCGCCACATGAGCACGACAGAGGAACCCAGCGGGGACGAGATCGAAATCTCCGTCACCGAACGTGCCGCCGAGGAAGCCCTCTCCCTGATGGAGGGCGAAGGGATGGACACGGACGTCGGCGGCCTCCGGCTGTTCGTCCAGCAGGGAGGCTGTGCCGGCCTCTCCTATGGCATGCGCTTCGACCACGAACCCGACGACGAGGACACCGTCTTCGAACACCACGACCTGCGCGTGTTCGTCGATCCGTCCAGCATGAACTACATCGAGGGGTCACGGCTCGACTTCGAGGGCGGCCTGCAGGGTGCCGGCTTCCACGTCGAGAACCCCAACGTCGTCAGCGAGTGTGGCTGTGGCGAGAGCTTCCGTACCTAGCCTTCGAGTTCGAACGCCACCTCGACTTCCGCCTGGTACTCCCGTCCCTCGGCGCTCGCTATCTCGACGCCCTGTTCGACGACGTCGACCCAGTAGACGTTTTCGAGCGTCGCCTCCGCACGGTCGATGGCGTTCTCGATCGCGTCCTCGAAGCTCTCTGTGCTCGTCCCGATCAGCGTGATTTTCTTGAATACCATATACTCCATTTGGACGTAATCCTCCGAAAGTTGATAATGATTTGGGGACGAACCAGTTAAGAGGATTCGCTCAAAAGGGTGGTATGGCACTGGGCAACGCACGACTGCGTTCCGAACGGACCCGCTCGCCAGCCGAACTGCTTCTCGACGACCCAGAGGCGAGTCACGTCTACGCCTGGCTGTTCAAACACGAGCCCGCACCGCTTTCGGAGTACATTGCGACGGTGGACGTGAACGACCGACAGGCACGGCTCGCTGCCAACCGGCTCCGTGCACACGCTCTGCTAGAGGAAACCGACGCCGGCTTGGCGGTCGACCCCGTCCACGAAACTGTCGACGACGTCCACGTCACGCCCGGGGTGGCCGCGGTACTGGCCGTCCAGCTGGAGAACTACAACGTCCGGCGGTTCGTCCGGCGCCACGGCTCGCTGACCCTCGCCGAGGCGGTCGCGTGCTGGCCGCTCGTCGAGCAGGGCGCACTGGAGAGTCGCCGCGTCGGGGAGGCCATCGGTACCGACACCCGGGACGGCGTGACCGCGACGAACGCACTCCGGGCGGTGGACGACTACCTCGCGATCGATCCCTACCTCGACGAGATTCCGACTCCCTCCGTGGCGACGGCTGTGCCGGTCGAGTAACGCTCGTCGAAAACGGCGCCCGAACAGTTACTGATAGTCGACTTCGCCTTCCCCTTCGCCGACCCACGCGCCGCGATCCGGCTCCCGCGACTGCAGGGGGTCCATGTCCTTGTACCAGGGGACGTTCTTGAGTTCCTCCATGTTGTAGGCGAACTCGTCTTTCGTGTCGGCGACGAACTCGAAGTTCTCGGTGAGGACGATCGCGTCGACGGGACAGACCTCCTCACAGAGCCGGCAGTAGATGCACTGCCCGATGTGGAGGTTGTACTGCTCGCCGTTGCGCATGTCGTCCGTGACGATCTGGATCGTGTCGTTCGGACAGACGTTCTCGCACTGGCGACACCAGATACACCTTTCCTGGCTGAACTTGTGGACGCCTCTGAAGCGGGGCGACACCTCCGGCGCATCCTCCGGATACTGGACGGTGAAGGTGTTCCCGTCGAGTGCGTGTTTCATCGTCGTTGCCATTCCTTTGAGCACTCCTAGCATGATCTGTCACCTCCGTATCGAACGCAACCGCAACCGATCGCGAACATCAGGCGATCACCCCGACGATGACCGCAGTCAGGATCAGGTTCGCAAAGGCGAGCACAAGCATGCCCTTCCAGCCAATCTGGATGAGCTGGTCGATGCGCACCCGGGGTACTGCGGAGCGGGCCCACTGCGTGAACAGGAAGAAGGCCCAGATCTTGATCAGGAACCACAGGAACCCGGGCAGGACCGGACCTGCTGGCCCGCCGAGGAAGATGGTTGTGATGATCGCGCCGCCGAGGAAGATGTGGACGAACTCGCCCAGGTAGATGAGCACGAAGTACACCGAGGAGTACTCGGTGAGGTAGCCGGCGACGATTTCCTGCGGTGCTTCGGGGATATCGAACGGGTTGCGCCCGATCTCCGCGAGGTTCGCAGCCAGGAACAGCACGAACGCGAAGGGGTTGACGAACACAAACCACGAGGGGAGTGCAACCGGGCCGATCGCGACCAGCGTCTCCTGCTGGACAGCGACTATCTCGCTCAGCCGGAGCGTGCCGGCGAAGATGACGACCGACACGCCCGTCAGCACGAGCGGGATCTCGTAGGCGAGGTTCTGTGCGACCGCTCGCAGCCCGCCCAGGAACGAGTACTTGTTGTTCGAGGAGTAGCCGGCCATCACCAGCGAGATCGACGCGATCGAAGCGACCGCGAAGACGTAGGCCAGGCCGATCTCTGGATCGGCCAACTGGATGCCGTTGCCCATCGGAATGACCGCAAAGCCGAGTATCGCCGACGCCGGCAGGATCAGCGGCGCGATGTCCCAGGCGGGACGATCGACGCCCTCCGGGACGATGAGCTCCTTGGAGAGTAGCCGGACTGAGTCGGCGACGATCGTCCCGATACCGTACGGGCCGATGCGGTTGACCGCGACCCGATCGGTGAACGCAGCCGTGATCTTCCGTTTGGCCCACGGTCCGGCCAGCGCCGCGTTCCCGAGCACGATGACGCTGACGAGCGCCGCCCCGAGAACTGCGGCGATGATCTCCCCGGCGACGCCGCCCACGGGCAGTGCGCCGCCGATGATGTCCGCCAGCGTCATCAGCGGTCCACCTCCCCGAGCACGATGTCGAGACTCCCGAGCGCGGCGATCATGTCGGGGAGGAATTCGCCCTCGGACATTACGGGCAGTGTCTGGAGGTTACAGAAGCACGGACTCCGAATCTTGAACCGTGCCGGCTTGTCCGTGCCGTCCGACCGGATGTAGATGCCCAGCTCCCCCTTGGCGCCTTCGACGGCCCGGTAGATTTCGGTGTCCGGATCCGGCTTGAGCGTCCGGGGCACGTTGGCCTGGATGTTTCGGTCCTCCTCGGGCCAGTCCTCCAGCAGTTCCAGACACTGCTCGATGATCCGGCCTGACTGCTCGACCTCCCGGAGTCGGACGAGGACACGCGCGAAGTTGTCACAGCCGTCATCGGTTACCACGTCCCACTCCAGTTCGTCGTAGTAGCCGTAGGGGTCGTCACGGCGCAGGTCGTAATCAATGCCGGACCCGCGCGCGACCGGGCCGGTCGCACCGTAGCTTTTGGCCTCTTCGGGCGGGAGAACTCCCGTGTCGACGACCCGCATCTGGAACAGTTCGTTCGACGTGACGAGGTTGTGGTACTCCTGCAGCCGGTCGGGCAACTCGTCCAGGAAATCCCGTATCATCTCGAAGAACTCCTCCCGAGGTTCTGGCAGGTCCCAGGCGACACCACCCAGCCGGAGGTAGTTGAACATCAGGCGCTGTCCGGTCAGGTCTTCGAGGATGTTCTGGACGACCTCGCGGTCGCGGACGGTGTACATGAAGATCGCGGTGAAGTCGCCGTAGATGTCAAGCGCAAAGGTTCCGAGCGCGAGCAGATGTGCTGCGATCCGGCACAGTTCGGCGGACATTGTCCGGATGACCTGCGCGTACTCGGGCACCTCGATGTCGGCCATCTCCTCGGCGGCCCGTGCGTAGGCCCACTCGTTCAGGATGCCAGCCGAGATGTAGTCCCACCGGTCGGGGTAGGGCATGATCTGGTGCCGGTAGGTCGACTGCTGGCACATCTGCTCCTCGCAGCGGTGGAGATAGCCGATGTCGGGATCGATGTCGGCGACTTGCTCGCCGTCGAGCGTGGTCTCGACGTGTAGCACGCCGTGAGTGGCAGGGTGGTGGGGACCGATGTTGACGAACAGCGTGTCCGGGTCGTCCGGGACCTGGGTCTTCTCCTCGACCGGGTTGGCGTGTTCGCGCAGCGGGACGATCTGTGGTTTCTCCTGGTTGTAATCCAGCGAGAGGGGGTGGCCTTGCCAGGTCTCGGGCAACAGGATCCGACGAAGGTCGGGGTGGTCCTCGTACTCGATGCCGACGAGGTCGTAGGCCTCGCGCTCGTGCCACTCCGCGGTATCGAAGACGCCAGCGCCGCTCTGGCTGACTGGGTCGTCTCTGGAGGTGGGAACGACGACCGACAGCTCCTGGGTTGGGTCGTCGAACTTCTTGAGGTGATAGATCGACTCGTAGCGGTCCTGATACTCCTGGGAAGTCACACAGGAGCAGTGATCGAAGCCAGCTTCCTGCTTCAGCGTCGAGAGGACTGCCTCGACTTCGTCGGGCCGCACGACGAAGCCCTCGGCATGGACGTGTTCCTCCCGGTCGATGACGTGGTCACCGAGCAGCGCCGCGAGTTCGTCGTAGTCGAGGTCACCCTCGTCGGTGACGCCGACGTCGGCTTCGGTCGGAGAGCGGGGTTCTTCCAGACTCATGGCGAATCAGCCCAATTGTACCGCATGACGAGGTCCTCCTCGTCGATTTCCTCTGCGAGTTTCTCGACCAGTTCGTCCTGTTCGAGGTCGCCGAACTGCTGGAGTTCGTACGGCTTGACCGTCACGGGTGCGCTCTCCCCGTTGGAGATCTGCTCCTGTAGCTTCGCGATGGCGTAGATGAGCGCTTCCGGCCGGGGCGGACAGCCGGGGACGTGGATGTCGACCGGGATGACCTCCTCGGCACCCTTGACGACGTTGTACCCTTCCTGGAAGGGGCCACCCGAGATCGTACACGAGCCCATCGAGACGACGAACTTGGGCTCGGGCATCTGGTCGTAGACACGCTTCATCCGCGGAGCAAACTTCGAGACAATCGTCCCCGGAACGATTATCATGTCGGCCTGCCGCGGCGAGGCCAGTGGCACGCCCGCGTGGAACCGATCGAGGTCGTGCTTGACGGCGTAGGTGTGCATCATCTCGATCGAACAGCAGGCGATCCCGAACAGTAACACGAACATCGTCGACCCCCGGGCCCAGTTCATGAACTGGTCGAACTTCGTGAGGATGAACGGGGACTTGCCAAAGGCCTTGCGTAGCTTCGAGTTGAAGCGGCTGTCGACGCCCTCACCCATGCGCGCCTCCTGTGTCGTCTCGATATCTCCCTGTGCCTGTTCGAGCGTATCGTGGAGTTGGTCTTTCTTGCTCATGATCGTTTCACCCGCTGGGATTCGGCCCGCGGACTGCGGACCCACTCGACTGCGCCATTGCGCCAGGCCCACGCGAGACCGACGGCGAGGATCCCGACGAACACCAACATCGGGACCAGCGCCCGTGCCATCCCGATCTCCGGGTTGCCGGCAGCGTCGCCGTAGATGACCGTCCATGGGAAGATGAAGACGGTCTCGATGTCGAAGACGACAAACAGCAGCGCGACCATGTAGTACTGGATGTTAAACCGGATGTGTCGGCTACTGCCAGTCGGCACCTCGCCGCTCTCGTAGGTGGCGCGTTTTCCCTGTTCGGGGACGCTTGGCCGCAACAGTGACGATATCATCATCATACTCAGCGGAATGATGACTGCCACGAGCGCCAGCGCCCCGATGGCTATCCATGGATTTGCCATATCTGGTTGGTCGTGTAGCGGTTTGGAGCGGTACCATATAAGGGTTGATTGTTCCACTCTGTCACTCCCGCTCCTCCCGGAACCCGGGCGTTCCGCGCTCGTGGAGGGCCCGCGAGACGTCAGCGACGCCGGTCTGGAGATCCTCGTGGTACTCGACGAGGCGATCACGGAGATCCGGGTGCTGGCGTGCGAGCAGCTGGACCCCAGACAGCGCCGCGTTGAACGACTTGCCGGCGTCGACGGCGACAAGCGGCGCGCCCTGGGGCATCCCGATGACCGAGTCGACTGACTTCTCCTGGACCGGGACGCCGATCACCGGCAGCGGGTACGCGATGGAGGCGGTCATGTTCGGGAGATCCGCCGACTTGCCGCCGGCCCCGGCGATGATGACGTCGAGGCCGCGGTCGGCCGCCGTCTCGGCGTAGGTGTACATCAGCCCAGGCGTGCGGTGGGCCGAGACGACGTACGTCTCGAAGGTGAACCGCGCCTCCGGCGGGTCGTCGTAGCTCGTCTGTTCCGCGAAGCCGAGGTCGGTCAGCGCGTCGTAGGCGCCGGGCCGCCCCTCCTCGGAGCCCGCCATCACGTCAAGATCCGAGTCCGACCCCATGACGATCCCGATCTCGGGCGTGTCGGCTGCTGGCCGGTCGCGCTGTGCCTCCGCTTCGAGGGAGTCGACGAGCGACTGCAGTTTCTCGGTCATACCCGGGGTTGCAGGCGCCCGGGTCCTAATACTGACGGAGCAAAATCCTGCGGATTTTCGTCGGCAGTACTGGGTCGGCCGTCACTCCGGACCGAACGAAAGCGAGTCCCGGACGTCCCGGACCGCCCGGAGCAGGTCGTTCCGGTCGCGGCCCGTCCGCGAGAGCGTCAGATGCCCCATCTTCCGGAGTCGGTAGACCTCTCGCTTGCCGTACCAGTGGACCGCGAGGGCGTCGGTTGCAAGCGCCTCCTCCAGCCCGTGCAGCGTCGCCTCCTGACGTTCGGTCACGTCGCCCAGAACGTTGACAGTCGCCGCCGGCGCCCGCTGTTCGGTCGTCCCGAGCGACATTCCCGTCACGGCGCGGACGTGCTGTTCGAACTGCGAGGTGTGACAGCCCTCGATGGTCCAGTGTCCCGAGTTGTGGGGCCGCGGTGCGATCTCGTTGAGGAGTATCTCCCCCTCGGCTGTCTCGAACAGTTCGATCCCGAAGACGCCCCGGCCCGACATGACGTCGAGGACGTCGCCGGCCATCTCGCGTGCCCGCTCCCGGACGGCCTCGGAGGCGCGTGCGGGTGCGACCATCTCCCGGAGAATCTCCTCCTCGTGGACCGTCTCCGTCACCGGGAAGGTGTCGCGCTCGTCTGCACCCTTACAGCCCATCACGGCCAGTTCCCGCTCGAAGTCGACGAACTCCTCGACCATCGCCGGGCCGTCGATCGCCGCGAACGCGTCCTCGACGTCGTCGGGGCCGCGGACGGCGGCGTTCCCCCGGCCGTCGTAGCCCCCTTCGCGAGCCTTGAGCATCGCCGGATAGCCGAGGTCACCGAGCGCGTCCCGGAGTTCCCCGGCGGAGTCGACAGCGCGAAACGCGGGGACGGGGACACCCGCGTCCCGCAGTCTGTGCTTCTGTCTCAGCTTGTCCTGGATGGTCCGGAGCGTGTCGGGGTGGGGATGGACCGGTGTCCCGGTCACCTCGCCGACGCGCTCGAGGACGTCGGGGTCGGCGAGTTCGATCTCGTAGGTCAGGTAGTCGGCGCGCTCGGCCAGCTCGCGAAGCGTCGACTCGTCGTCGAAGCCGCCGACGATCTGGTCGCTGACGACTGGCGTGGCCGGCGCGGCGGGCGTCGGGTCCGAGACGATCACGTCGACGCCAAGCGGCGCGGCGGCTTCGCCGAGCATCCGGCCGAGCTGACCGCCCCCGACCACGCCCAGCGTCGGCCCTGGCGCGGTGTGTCTCATGTGGCCGGATTCCCCGGCGATGCGAATAAGCGTTTCATCTTGCCGGCTCGTCGCCGGCCGTCTCCCAGCCGGGGACGTCGCCGACCCGGTCCTCGTGGAGGTAGACGGTAAAGCGGTGGTCCCACTGGTAGACATCGAACGTTCGCCCGACGTAGTCCTCCTCGAGGCGGGCGGACGGAACAGATTCGTCGGGCGCGCGCGTGACGATCATCGCGGGTCGATCCGCTTCGGCCATCGATGCGAGCCTCCCGGGGTCGGTTGCACAGGCGACACTGGCGTCGGACTTCGTAAGATACCAGTGCAGCGGGATGCCGTTGTACCAGGCACCCTTGACACAGGCCGGCCGCAGGGCGAAGCTGTGGTTCCCCTCGTCGGGCGGGCTGACGAGACGGCGTGCCCCGTCGTAGTCCGCGCCCGTGTAGACGACGACGTCGGGCCCGTCACCGCCGTCGGCGGCCAGCCTGCCGACACCCCCGGCGACGGCCCGGAAGTCGCTTCCGGGCTGTGCGTACTGGACGAGTTCGTTGTCCTGGGACGTGCGGTCAGCGTAGACGTCACTCGCGGTCGCGAACCCGACCTGCAGGGCGGCGAGGACGAGGACGAAGGAGACGACCCCAGTCACGGCCACGTCACGGTCGACATCCGCGGCCACGCCCCACCGGTAGAGGCCCGCGACGCCGACTGCCGCCGGAATCGCGAGCGGAACGAGAATGTGGACGTGCAGCCAGTGAGCGCTCCCGATGTCGTCGGCGAGAGGATAGCCCAGAATCGAGACGAACCCGCAGTAGCCCGCGAACATGACGAGGTTCCGCGATGTCGCCCGGCCGTATCGCTCCCAGACGAACCCGACGACGGCGAATGCGACCAGCACCGGCGCGTTCGAAGCCAGCACCCCGAGGTCGACGCCGAGGTTCGAGACGTAGGTGTCGACAAAGCCCTCTGACTCGCCGACGCCGGTCCGACCGCCCCACTGGAGGGCCTCGTCGGTCGCGGTCGCGAGCGTCTCGTACGCGTAGCCGGGGAAGCCGGTCGGGCTTGCGAGCGCATCCCAGAAGCCGACTGCGCCCTCACCCGGCGGGGCTGGCGGGCGCGTGATCCCGGCCATCCCCGCGCCGCGGTCGGCGTACATGAACACGAGGACGAAAAGGAAGACGACGACTGCTCCGAGCGCGTGACCCAGCGAGGGGAGTAACTCGCGGCCGGTCTCCCGGAGGTTGGAGAGGTGCCCCTTCAGGAGGGCCACGCCGGATCGGAACCGGCGGGGCCGGAACAGCGCCTGGTCGGCGAGCAGCGCAGTCGCGCCGACCCAGGTCAGGACGTAGACGATTGCGTTTTCCTTCGTCGCGAACCCGACCGCCCCGAAAACAGCGATCCCGTACAGATAGCGCGCGTCCCGGGTGTCGTAGAGGCGCACGAGCAGCCCGAGGGCCGCGAACATCGCCGCCGCGAGGAGGACGTCGCTTCGCATGAACCGCGAGTAGTAGACCAGAATCGAGTTGAAGCCAAGAAGGAGCGCGAGGACGACGAGCTCGGACTTTCGCAGGTGATCCCGGAACGCAAGCGCGACCAGCGGGAGGAGCCCGCCGGCGAGTGCGACCGGCAGGCGGGCGACGAAGTCACTCGCGCCGACAAGGGCGAACAGCCAGCGGTCGACGTGCTGGATGAAGGGGCCGTGGATTCCGTGACGGTACGTGAACGCGCCGGTGTCGCCGTAGTGGAGGATCCAGTAGCCGACGCGGGCCTCGTCGTAGTGCATCGGACGGACCCCGAGTGTGAGGAGGCGTGCAAGCACCGCGAGGGCTGTGATCGCGAGGACCGCGCGACGACGGCTGACGCCGGTCGCTGCCCGGTAGAGCTCCTCGAACGACACGCCAGGGAGGGGATGTCCGCTGTCTGGCGCGTCTTCCGACGCCGAATCGTCGCCCGGACGACCATCGGTCATACCCCCAGTGGCGGGGGCGACCGTTAGAACGGTTACGGTTGGGCGTCATACTGACGGCTATAACTTCGTGAGCATCTTCGACCCCACGGGGGGTCGAAATCGTTCACGGGCTTATGGCCGTTAGTATCAGTACGATCACTCGCTCGCCCTCACGAGTAGCGGGACTGCGATGCCGGCTGCGACTGCAACGAGGCCGAAAAGCGGGAGGACGAGGCGGTATCCGCCGACTGCCGTCGGAAACGCGGCCTCCGCGAGCCCGGTGAATGCGACGGGGCCGAGGGTCTGTCCGACCCGGAGCGTGCTCGTCTGCAGCCCCAGCATACTTGCACGGAGCTGACCGGAGACCAGCGAGACGACGGCGTCGTTCAGCGCCGGCATCACGACACCGAAGCCGGCACCGAAGGCGACGAGCAGGAGGCCGACGTGGACCGCCGAACGGACGGCGTAGACGCCGAGGAATGCGCCCCCGAAACAGAGAAACCCCGTCGTGACGAGCGTCTCGCTGCCGATCTTGTTTGCGAGTCGGCCGTACTGGGAGGCGACGGCGGCGTTCGTCACCGAGACGACCGAGAGTATCAGGCCGAGGTACGGCTCCACCACGCCGAACTCGTCGGTGAGCAACAGCGGCACCGCCGTCAGGACCCCCCCGTAGAACAGGAAGAAGGTGAGAAACGAGGCGAGATAGATGCCGATCGCGGTCGGCATCGAGAGCACCGTCCAGAGGTTGCCGACGTACGTCCGCAGGTCCGGCGCCTCGTCGATCGCGGGTTCGTTGAGTACCACCGTCGCAGCCAGGGCGACGAGGAGGGCGACGCCGAAAAAGAGGAAGGGGACGTTCCAGCGCACGGCGGCCAGGAGGCCGCCGATCAGGGGGTACAGCGCCGCGCCGATGCCGAGTGCGCTGCTGTTGATGCCGATGAGCGCCTGCTGGCGCCCCCCCTCGTAGTAGTCACCGATGAGCGTGATCGCGAGCGTGATCAGCGCACTGGCGCCAACACCCTGGAAAAACCGGAGGACGAGCACCTGACGAAACGACATCGTGGCGGCAATCCCGGCCCCTGCGACGCCGAAGATGACGAGCAGCGGAATTAACGTCCGCTTTCTGCCGATCCGGTCCGCGACCAGCCCGACGAAGGGCGTCAGAAAGACCCCGGGGAGCGTGTAGACAGTGATGATCAATCCGACCTGCGCGTCGGAAACACCGAACGTCGAGCGCAGTGCCGGCAGGACGGGGCTGAGAAGCGAGACGCCCATGACACCGACCAGCGAACTGGCGAGGATCACCTGCAACGTCGGGGACCGCCACGGGACGAGACGCGAGCTCCCCTGAGTAGAGTCGCCACCCGACATGCGTCACTACCGCAGCCCCCCGTTCGACGTGTCTCGACGGAGCGACCGCCACATCACACGTGGTTCCTCCCGGTTCCCCCTTGAACGTTCGTTTCGAGGACGGCGCGGGTCGAGTCCGGACTTCCGCGGCGCGAACCGGAGTCCGCCCCAGTGTGAAGACGGTACTTCTTTTAGGATACGACACCGCGGCTCAGGTATGGTGCAGCTCGGGCTGGTCGTCGCCCAGTTCAACAAGGAAGATCCCGTCACCCGCAAGATGGGCGAGCGGGGACGCGAAGCCGCACGCGAGCGCGACGCCGATATCGTCGCCACACTCGAGGTGCCGGGATCCTACGACACGCCGCTGGCTGCGGACCGCCTCGCCCGACGTGACGACGTCGACGCAGTCGCGGTCGTCGGGGCCATCGTGTCGGGCGACACAGACCACGACCAGGTGATCGCTGACGCCGCCGCCCAGGGGCTGACAGGGGTCAGCCTCGACCGCGACACGCCGGTGGCGCTGGGCATCACCGGCCCGGGCATGAGCCAGGACGAGGCGCGTGCGCGCGTCAACTATGGCGCGACTGCCGTCCACAGCGCAATCGACATGGCGGAGGAACTCGACTCGATATGACCCCAAACCCACAGCTAGACTTCGCAGACCGTGTAGAGCGCGTCGAACCGAGCGCGACGCTCGCGATCAGCAACAAGGCCTCCGAACTGGAAGCCGACGGGGTGGACGTCGTCGATCTGAGCGTCGGCGAACCCGACTTCGACACGCCCGAGAACATAAAGCGAGCCGCCGAGGGGGCCCTCGCCGAGGGGAAGACCGGGTACACCCCATCGCCGGGCATCCCACAGCTCCGGGAAGCAATTGCCGAGAAGCTCTCCGATAGCGGCCTCGACCAGTACGGCCCGGAGAACGTGATGGTCACGCCCGGCGGGAAGCAGGCCCTCTTCGAGGTCTTCCAGACGCTGATCGACGACGGCGACGAGGTCGTTCTCCTCGATCCCGCGTGGGTCTCCTACGAGGCGATGGCAAAGATCGCCGGCGCCTCGCTTCGCCGGGTCGACACCGCACAGTACGACTTCCGGCTGGAGGACGCCCTCGGCAACCTGGCCGGCGCCGTCACCGAGGAGACCGAGCTGCTGGTTATCAACTCGCCGGGCAACCCACACGGGGCGGTCTACTCGGAGGCGGCTCTCGAGGGCGTCCGTGACATGGCCGTCGACCACGACGTGACGGTCATCTCCGACGAGATCTACGAACAGATCGTCTACGACGCCTCCTTCACCAGCCTCGGAACCCTCCAGGGGATGCGCGACCGCACGATCACGGTCAACGGCTTCTCGAAGGCCTACGCGATGACCGGCTGGCGGCTGGGCTACTTCGCGGGTCCGGAGGAACTGGTCGGCCAGGCGGGGAAGGTCCATGGCCACTCCGTCTCGTGTGCGGTGAACTTCGTCCAGCACGCGGGCATCGAGGCCCTGGAGAACACCGACGAGGCCGTCGAGGAGATGAGGGCGGCCTTCCGCGAGCGCCGTGACATGCTCCTCGACCTCTTCGAGGACCACGGGAAGTCGGTCCCCACGCCGGAGGGCGCGTTCTACATGATGCTCCCCGTGGCCGACGACGATCAGGCGTGGTGTGAGAAAGCCATCGAGGGGGCTCACGTCGCGACCGTCCCGGGGAGCGCCTTCGGGACGCCCGGGTACGCCCGGCTCTCGTATGCCAACAGCAAAGAGCGGCTGCGCGAGGCCGTCGACAGGCTGGATTCGGACGGCCTGCTCTGATACTGACGGCTATAACTTCGCGAGCAGAGTCGACCCCCGGGGGAGCCGGCGTATCTCACCCGCGCTCGTCGACGATCTTCTCGATGATCCGTGCCGTCGAGAGGAGTTCGTCGTCCCGCCGTTCGCGTGCCGACGCCCGGCGCAGTTCACAGTCGATACCACGGGCGGCAACTGCCTCGCCGATTGCATCCTCGTCGTGGTGCTGGTCGTAGCCCAGCGCGATGACGTCGGGCTCGATCTCCTCGATTGGCACGAAAATGTCCTCGGGGTGGCCCTTGCGGGCCTCGTCGACCGGGTCTAACGCGGCGACCATCTCGACGCGCTGGGCCGCCGGGACGACGGGGTCGGGCTTGTGGGTGACGTTCGGCGAGCGGGCGACGATGACGTGCAGGCGGTCGCCCATCGCCGCGGCCTCGCGCAGGTAGTGGACGTGGCCGGGATGGAGGATGTCGAAGGTGCCCTGTGCGACCACACGTCTCATAGCTGGTTCCGGATCATGTGTCCTCGAACTCCTCTTCGCGCAACTGGCGGTCGATGTCGTCCTGGGTGATATCGAAGAACTCCTCCTCGGGTGGGTCGACGTCCAGCACCGGCAGGTCGATGCGTTCCCCCTTCCGGTCGAACGCCTGCCAGTCGTCGCGGCCGTAGGGGGCGCCGACGATGATGTGGACCCGGTTGCGCCCGAACGTCCCGAGATCCGCGCTGCTCGGCCGGAGGACGCCGTTGGGATGGGAGTGGATCGATCCGGCCGCACGGCGGTCGTTCGGGATCATGTTCGTTCGGACCGTCGCGCTGACCGGATTCGTCTCAGTCCCCGGGATGACGAGCACGTCCGTGAGGACGGTGCCCGACTCCTCGAGGCCGACGTTGCTCGCATCCTCGCCGCGGAGCAGCCCCATGTACTCGTCGGGGTGGGCGTCCCGCGAGGCGGCCAGGACGAACTCGAGCGCCGACTCGGCGATGCCGAGTATCTCACCCGAGCGGAACAGTCCCATGGTCCGTACTGTGGTGGCGCGCTTTCTAAGGGTTCCGGAACCGCGCCCCTTCGACCGACATCCGGCAGGCGCATATCGAAGCTTAAAAACGGGGCAGAAACCAAACAGTGTTCATGTCACCAACACAGGGCTCCGGGGCCGGGGTCATCGACGACAGTCCGGTCGTCTACAACCTCGAACCGGACTGTACGATCGACGACCTCGAGGAAGGTGCGCGGTACCACGCGACGGTCAACGGGGTCGTCGAGTACGGCGTGTTCGTCGACCTCTCGGAGCACGTCTCCGGCCTCGTTCACGTCTCGAATCTCGTCGGCAACTACGACGTCGGCGACGAGTTCATCGTCGAACTCGCGGACGTCCGCGAGGACGGCGACCTGAGCTTCTCGGAGGTACAGATGGCCAACTACGAGACGCAGTCGGTCGGCCACGGCAACCGGATCGCGACCGGCGACACGGCGGATGCGGTCGGCGAGGCCGTCCACATCGAGGGGCGAGTCCTCCAGATCAAACAGACCGGCGGCCCGACCATCTTCCAGGTCCGCGACGAGGAGGGCGTCCTGCCCTGTGCCGCCTTCGAGGAGGCCGGCGTCCGCGCGTTCCCCGATGTCGATATCGACGACATCGTCCGCGTGACCGGAACGGTCGAATCCCGCAACGGGGGCGTCCAGGTGGAAACCGACGACGTGACCGTGCTCGAGGGGACGACAGCCGAGACGGTCATCGAGCGGCTGGCCGACGCCACCGAGGATCTCCTCGCGCCGGCGGACGTCGATCCGCTCGTCGAGTGGCCGGCCTTCGAGAAGCTCTGGGACGACCTGGAGCGGGTCGCCCGGCGGCTCCGCGCCACCGTCCTCGAGGGGCGCCCCATTCGGATGCGTCACCACGCAGACGGCGACGGACTCTGTGCGAGCGTCCCGCTGCAGTACGCCCTGGAGCGGTTCATCGCCGACGTCTACGAGGACCCCGAGGCACCCCGGCACCTGCTCAAGCGCCTCCCGAGCAAGGCGCCATTCTACGAGCTGGAGGACGTGACCCGCGACCTGAACTTCGCCCTGGAGGACCGCAAGCGCCACGGGCAGAAGCTGCCGCTGCTCCTGATGCTCGATAACGGCAGCACCGAGGAGGACACGCCCGCGTACCGCAACCTCGCTCACTACGACGTCCCCATCCTCGTGGTCGACCACCACCACCCCGACCCGGAGGCGGTCGAGCCGCTCGTCGAGGACCACGTCAACCCGTACCTCCACGACGAGGACTACCGCATAACGACGGGGATGATGTGCGTCGAGATCGCCCGGATGATCGACCCCGGCGTGACCGAAGATATCGAACACGTCCCGGCGGTCGCCGGGCTGGCCGACCGCTCGGAGGGCGAGGCGATGGACGACTACCTCGAACTCACACGCGAGGCCGGCTACGACGAGGGGCGGATCCGCGAGATCGGCGAAGCCCTCGACTACGCCACCCACTGGCTGAAGTACAGCGCCGGCCGGGAGTTCGTCAACGACATCCTGAACGTCAACTGTGACGACCGCGATCGCCACGGGCGACTCGTCGATACCCTCTCAGAACGGGCCGAACGCGACGTCGCCGACCAGCTCGACGCGGCGCTCCCCCACCTCGAAAGCGAGCACCTGGACAACGGCGCCCGCCTCTACCGGATCGATGTCGAACGCCACGCGAAGCGCTTCACCTACCCCGCACCCGGCAAGACGACAGGAAGGATCCACGACCGGAAAGTCGCCGAAACCGGCGATCCGGTCATCACTATCGGGTACGGCCCCGACTTCGCGGTGCTGCGCTCGGACGGCGTCCGCCTCGACATCCCGGAGATGGTGTCCGAACTCAGGGAGCTTCCCGGCGCCGGGGTCAGCGGCGGCGGCCACCTCGTCGTCGGCTCGATCAAGTTCGTCAAGGGGCGCCGCGAGGAGGTCCTCGATGCGCTGGTCGAGAAGATGGCCGAGGCGGAGATCGACGAGGAACTCGGGAGTTCCGCGGCGCTGCCGGACGAGATCTGAAGGGGCGTCACCGCTCGAAGCGGATCTCGCGGGCGCCGAGGAGAGCTACAGCGGCGACGACCACGAGCGCGGCGACGAACCCGACCGGCAGGCGCCACCCGCCCCCGCGCCAGTCTGCGTCGAAGACACGCTGGTAGTACGCGCCGACTTCGGCGCCGTCGAGGACGAGCACTGTCTCGCGGTTCCGACGCGCCGAGTTGTTGTTCCAGTTGAGACTCCCGAGGAGAACCTGCTCGCCGTCGACGACAATCCCCTTGGCGTGGATCTTCTCGAACCGGCCACGTGGGTCCGCAATCCGGGCCGTGAGTGGGAGACCCTCCGCGTCGGCGCGGTCGTTCAGCCAGGCGGCGATCCGTTCGTTCTCCCCGCGGACGTACCAGGCACCGCTGAGGAGGACGCGGACGCGCACCCCCCGGCGGGCGGCGTCGAGACTCGCGCGGACGAACGGCTGGCGTCGGTCGCCGAGGCTCACCTGTTCGACCGCGAGGGACTCGTTCGCACGCTCGATTGCGCGCACGATCTCGCCCTCGGCGTTGTCGGGCGCGACGAGCAGTCGGGTCCGCTCGACCGCCACGCGTTCGGGGGCGATCCGCGACGGGTATGTCCCGTTTGCCGGCTCACTCTCGGCGAATTCCCGGCTGTCGCGCATCCCGTCCCAGGGCCGGGCGTCGTGCCAACCCGCATCCGCCCTGAAGGTGGCCACGAACCCTCCCACGACCGTGGACTGGTTCGTCACGACACCCCAGCCGCGGCTTCCCCGCCCTCCGACGCCTGCCGGCTTCCAGTTCTCGGTGGTGACCAGCGCGCGGTCGTCTGCGACCGCGTACTTGGCGTGGTGGAACCGGTATCTCGCGCGGTCGCCGCCCAGCAGGCGGACGTCGACGCCTGCCCGGTCGAGCCTGTCCAGCACCGCCGCCTGTCGGGTCGTCATCCCGCCGACAGGGTTCCCGTCGGCGAGGACGCGGACCGAGACGTTCGCCCTCGCGCGGGCGACGAGCGCGTCCGCAACCCGGCCCGAGGTGAGCGTGTAGCCAGCCAGCAGGACGCGGTCGTCGGCAGTCCGTATGTGTTCGATTGCGACATGGGGCGCGTCGGGGAGGACGAACGCCCTGACCCGGCCCGCGCCCGCCGTGACGACCTCCCGGTCGGTCGCACCGAGTGGTCGCCACCGGCGCTCGCCACCCCGAAACCGGAGTTCACCCTCTGGTGCGGCCCGGTACCCGAGCGTGTCGACGACTCTTCCACGGTGATAGAGCCGGATCCGTTCGCCGCCGTTTGCGAGCTGGATGCGATCGGGCAGCCGGTACACCTGCCGGTCGAGTAGCTCCCGCGTGACCCCGGGATCTGTCGAGAGCGTGACCTGCCCGCCTGCAGTGGTGTTCGGCAACCGAACTCGGGATTCGCCGTCTCCCAGCTCCAGGGCAGCAAGATCCGTTCCCGGGGGAACCGAGAGGACGACGAACTCGCCCGCGTCGCCGTCTGCAACGGGGTTGGGATAGGCGGCCTCGATTGCCGAGGTTGCGACCCCACCGCTTGCCGATCCAGCGACGGTGAGGGTGCTCGCAAGCAGAGCCAGTACGAGGAGGCGGCGCACAGACTGGGGTGGCCGCGTCCCAATATATAAAACTCAGACTCCAGCGGCCTTCTCGGCCTCGACCTGGACGATGTACGAGCGGTCGTCGGCGTACTCCGCGGCCGCCTCGAGTGCGCGCTCGGTGCCGATCTGGTTGAGTGCCCACGCGGCGCTGGCACGAACCTCGTCCGCGTCGTCGGTTTCGAGAACGTCGGCGAGCGGGTCGATTGCGCGCGTGTCCCCGATGAGTCCCAGCGCGCGGGCGGCGACGGAGCGTATCTCGGGGACGTCCGCGACGAGTCGGTTGGCGACGGGCTGGGTCGACTCCTCGCTGCCGATGGCGCCCAGAGCACGCAACGTCGTCTTCTCCAGTGTCACGTCACCGCCGCCGAGGAACTCGTGCAGCGTCTCGCAGGCGCGGTCGTCGCCAATGCGCCCGAGGATGCGGATGGGCTGTTTGTCCCGCTTCTGTGCCCGTTCGTGCATCGCGTCGAACGCCTCCGCCGGCGCAATGTGTTCGAGTGCGTCGAGGACGTTCTCCTCCATGAAGTCGGACTCGAAGCGCTCGAGTGCGGTCAGGATCGGATCCGGCTCCTTCATCTTCTCGTAGACCTTGACCGCGTTCCACTCCGCGGGGAAGTCCTTGCGGTTCTCGGATTCCAGTACGTCGTAAAAGCCCTGGGCGTCGAGTTGCTCGCGGACGGTCAGGTCGTCCCACTCCTCGGCGGCATCGAGACCCGCTTCGAGTTCTCCGGCAGCGTCGAGAAGCGTCCCGATGGTGTCTGCGTCCTCGTCGGGGTCGAAGGCCGCGTCCCCGATGTCCCCGCGAACGGACGCGAGCGTCTCCGCGGCCCCCTCGGCGTCTTCGTACTCCTCGGCCAGCGAAACATCGAGTACATCCCTGGCCACATCGAGGAACTGCTCCGTGGCTTCGAGGGCGTCGGATTCGCCGCTCTCGGTCCAGCGCGTCCCCGAGAGCGTCGATTCGGCTCCCTCGACGGTTTCGACGACGTCCTCGGCGTACGGGCCGCGCTGTTCGGCCAGGTCCGACCGAAGGTCCGAGAGCTGGCTCTCAAGCTCTTCGCCGGGCGCTGGCTCGTCCTCGTCCTCGTCGGGTTCCGGAAACTCGGCCGCCTCGATGTCCTCCGCGATGCCGTCGAGGGCCGCCTCCACCTCGTCAAGGTCGGCCTCGGTTTCGGCAGCCTCGAGGGTCTCCGCCGCGTCGTCGAGGCGGCTCCCCAGCGTGTCGGTGTCCAGTTCGACGGACTCCTCTGGCTCGTCGTCCCCGTTGCTCATGAGCATACCTGCGTCGTTTCGGGGCAAAGGCGTTTCCCTTCGAAACGGGGGCGACAGTCAACCGGGCTGGCCGTCAGTCCTCGACGTCGACGCTCGTCTCCTCCTCGGCGGCGACTTCCGCCGGTCGAGCCTCGAGCGTCGCCTTCTGGACCTCGACCCGCCGGAGCGGGTAGATGGTCTTCGACTCGTTGTAGATCGCCGAGGAGAGGCGCCCCTCGACGATACTGTCGATCAGATCCTCGAAGGTTCGCTCGCTCGCGGCGTCCTCGACGAGATCGATCATCGTCCGCCGGATGGCCTTCTCCTGGCTCTCGTCTGCGCTTTTCGTGGTGAGCGCGACGGGCTGGATCTGCAGGCGATAGTCGTCGGTCGTCAGCACCGTGATGTACGCCTCGACCTTCGAGGAGCCCCGGCGGACGAGACTCCGCAGGTAGTCACGCGTGAGCTCGTGTTTGACGAACTCGGTGTAGGCCGTATCGGTGGCGACCTCCGAGATCCGGAAGGTCAGCTTCGTGTTGTTCTCGCTGGCGTCGTTGCGGATGTCGCCGAGCGTCGTCTCGATGGTGCGACCGAGCACCTTCTCCGATTCGTCTGCCGGTGTCTGTCCGAGCTCTTCCCGGCCGAACTGCTCCGGGGCGAGCACGTCGTACCACTGCTTTTGTTGCTTCTGTTTGGATACTGAGCGTTCACTCATGTGTCTGTGTTCGTGTCTGTCTGTGCGCCGTCTGCCGGCGCGTCCGCGTGCTGGTCTGTGAGCTGTGCTGCCACCTGGAGGTTGACGACGTAATCGTCGACTGTCGCGTGCAGACCGCCCGACGTCTCGCGCTCGATCGTCGTCGCGACCGTCGAGCCGTCGACGCGCGTGTGCATCTCCGCGGTGTTGTCCGGCCGGATTGCCCCGGCGACCGCCCGCGCCGTCGTCGAGTCGCCGTGGTCGGTGCGGATCCGTGCGCGCCTCATTGTGCCCCCCTGAACGCGACGACAAACTCCGTGTCGTCGGCGTCGAATCTGGCACGGGCACGCGTCTCCGAGCCCCCGCCGGTTCCCCCGACGGTGGCCGCAGCCTCCCGCATCGTCGCACCGAGGTCCGTGTCGGCCTCGTCGGTCCGGACAGCCGCGGCCTCGCCATCTGCGACGACGAGGACGACCGGCTCCGGTGACCGGAAGTCACGGACCAGGCGGGCGACCGTCCCGACCGGCGCGTCGCCGTCACACCGGGCGACGAACAGGCCGTCGTATCGCCCGGTCGTCGCCCCCCGGACGGCCGCGTGTGCGCGCTTGCCGTGGTCGCGCCAGGCCTCGAGGGCGGCCTCGCGGTCGCCCGTTCCGAGTACGAGTGCGACGCCCAGCCCCGGCCGCGTGCGGGCCAGCGCGTCGAGGACGTCGGCGTAGCCGCCGACAGTCTCGAAGGGGCCGCCCGCGCGAGGGCAGAGGAAGCGCTCGACTGCCTCGGCGCCGCGGGCGGTTCCCGACCCGTCGCCGCCGACTGCGAGCGCGACGAGAGATGCGACACGCCGGCCCGCGTCCTCGTTCATGTCGCCAGTGGCGACGTCCGCGAGCAGGTCCGCTGCCCGCTCGGAGTCGCCCGAAACGGGCGCGTGGACGAGTGGCGAGTGGACGACTGCGTCGACGGGGTCGGCTGTCGGCGCTGCGAGCCCCGGCCGCCGGTCGAGACCGGCCGCTTCGGCGTCCTCGAGTGGCCGGCCGTCCGGCAGTTCGCCCGCGGCGACGATGCCGGCGAGGGCGAGGGCCGGATCCGGCGATCCGAGGGCCGCGGCGACCTCGTAGGCCTCGCGGCTCGCCGCGCCGTCGATCCCAAGTGTCAGGTCCGCGTCCCCGAGTGGCCGGCCGAGTGCGACCGTGTGGTCGGCGTCGGTCGCCCGGTCGGCTGGGGCCGGTAGCGGCGAGACCGTCGCCTGAAACGGCGTGTCGGCCTCGTCGAGTCCGCCAGCGAGGGCGCCGAGGGCGGCGAGGGCGTCGCCGTCTCCGGCCCCGACCAGGCGAACGAACTCGGCCCCGCGGAGGCTGGCGGCGAGTTCGCTCGAACCGGGGGCCGGTCCGTCCGGCCGACCTGTGGTGGACATCTATTCGAAGAGGTCCTTCGCTTCCTCGTAGCTGTAGGCGAACTCCTCGTCGAGCTCGTCCCCACGGTAGTAGTCGACGAGCCGTCGGATCTTCGCCTCCGTGTTCTGGAGGGCGTGCCGGTTCTGGTGGTCTGTCGGGTTCTCCTGCATGTGTTCGCGGAGGCCGATCGCCTTCTCCATCAGGTTCCGGAGATCCTCCGGCAGATCCGGCTTGGCGTCGTTTTCTTCCAGGATCTCGGTTACCTTCTTGCCGGTCGCCAGCTTCACGTCGGGGACCGGCGTTCCCCGAACGCCCTCGTCGCGGAGCTTCAGCCCGATCTCGCTGGGGCTGTGGCCGGCGTCGGCCAGCTCGACGACGTGCTCTTCGATGGCGTCTTCGTCTACGTCACTCCACTCCGGTGAGTCGTCTGCCACGGGCCGGTCGGAACCGGACGAGCCGCGGCGGCGTGAGTGCATTCGTGCCATGGTTGGATTGGAACTGCACAGACCGCTGGCGTCTGGCGAGTTGCCCCGCCGCGTGCGTCGTGTGACGCGAACACCACCGCAATCCCGGAGCCGCCCAAGCGGGCGGCGAGTCAGATTTGCGGCCGTGCGTTCCCATCCGGACACAGCCGGCCGGGCCTGTTAACGGTTTCTGTCTCAGACGTCCTCAAGCAGGAGGTTCCGAAGGACGTCGCCGTAGGCCGGCCGGGTGACGAGCACGCCAATCAAAACGCCGACGATGGTGACGATGGCAAAGCCCTGCAGGTCGCCGAGACTGAGCACCGCGAGGGGGCTCATCGCGATGATCGTCGTCGCCGCGGCGGCGCCGATGACCCAGAAGGCCTTGCGAAAGCGGTTCTTGAAGACGCGACCGGTCTTGATCTCGCCGCGCTGGAGGATCTCGTCTGCGATGATGATGAGATCGTCGACGCCAGTCCCGATGACGGCGATGAGCCCGGCGATGTGTGAGAGGTCGAGCGCGAGCCCGATCACCGTTGCGAACCCGAGCAACAGGAACACCTCCGCGCCGGCAGTCAGCAACAGCGGGACCGCGACCTTGATCTCCCGGTAGCGGTAGAAGACGACGCCGCTGACCACGAGCCAGGCGACGATCCCGGTCACGAGCGCGAGCGGCTTGAACTGCTGGGCCAGGCTCGGCGCGAGGAACATCTCGGACTGGATGTCGAGCGTGGTCGGGAGCGCGCCGGATTCGAGGTTGATCTTCAGCTCCTGGGCGTCGGTGAAGTTGGTCGTCTGCATCCGGAACGTGGGGTTGTTGTAGAAGGCCACGTCGCCACCCGCGTCCGGCCGGAGCAACGGGGCGAGGTCATCGCCCATGCTCGCCGCGTACGTGACATCGTCGTCGACGACGGTGTACAGACACCAGCCAGGATCATCGGGCCGGTCCCGCCAGAAGCACTGTCCGATCCCCTCGTCGGTGAAGCCGTTCTGGTTCATCACCTGAACGTACTCCTCGGCGGCCGAGTCTGTCAGCGTGACCTGGACGTACGGCGGATTGCGCCCTTCGCCCTGTCGGGCCGGGCTGATGTTGGTGAAGTCGCCCTGCGTCAGCACCTCCTGTCGCTCGTAGGCCGTCCCGTTGTCGCCCTCGACGGGGTATCCGGCGACGATCTGCACCCGGCCGGGCTCGCCGATGAGGTCGAGAACTTCGGAGCGGTTGGCATTTGGCACCTCGACGACGATGAAGTTCTGACCCGTCGCGGAGCGGACGATGGTTGCGCCGCCGCCGGTCAGGCCACCCTGGTTGATCCGCCTGTCGAGGACATTCTGTGCGGTATCCATCGTCTGTTCGGTAGTGCCGTTCCGTATCTGGTCGGTCGAGACGTCGCCGCCGGCCGCGCTGAGCGCCTCGGCGAACCGTTCCTGCGAGATGTTCGTACTGAACGCCTCGACAGTCCCCGACTCGCGGTCGACGGAGCGAACCCTGACGTCGATGGGGTCGAGGCCGAGCTCGCTGGCGACCGACTGGCGTACGTCGCGGGTCTCGTTTGGCGTGAACGCGACGTTCTCGGCAGTCATCCCGTCGAGCTGTGCCCGGATTCGCGTCCCGCCGGAGAGTTCGAGCCCGTACTGGAGGTTCGTCGGATCGGTCGAGGCGGCGACTGTTCCGTTGCCGCCCGCCCCGCCGCCCCCGCCGGGCGCGAAGAGGACGAGCGCGCTCAGGACGACGAGTACCGCGAGAATCACGATCCGCCAGTTCTCGCGGACGTTCATTTCGCCACCCCCTCGTACTTGTAGTAGCGAAGCAGGCTCACGTTCATCATGTAGGTGTTCATCAGGTCTGTCGTCAGCCCGAGAACGAGGACGATCCCGATGTCGGGCAACAGCGGGATGCCAAAGAGCGTCGCGACGACGGTCATCACGATCATCGCCGAGATGGATGTCAGCGTCATCGTCACGCCGGTTCGCATCGCGCGGTAGGTACTCTCGTAGAACCCGCCGCGCCGCCTGAGGACGTGGTTGTTCAACAGTATGTCGGAGTCGACCGAGTACCCGATCAGCATGAGCAACGCGGCGACCGTCCCCAGCGACAGATCGATTCCGAGCACGTTCATCAGCGCGAGCGGAATGACGATGTCGGAAAAGGCCGAGGCGACGACCGCGATCGAGGGGACGAACGTCCGAAAGAGGATGAAGACGAGCACGGCCATCCCGGCGAAGGCAACGCCGAGTCCGATGAGTGCCTGCTGCTGTGAGCTCGACCCGAAGCTCGCCGACCGGCCCTGTACCTGCTCGATGGTGTAACCGGCCCCCTCAGCGGCCGCCTCGATGTCACCGATGTCTGTCGCCTGCGTCGTCAGGATGTACGTGTTCCCGCTGGCGGCGGGCTGGATCGAGTCGTACTCCACGCCGTCGAAGGCCGCTCTGACCTCCTCGATCGGCTCGTCGGCGGCGAACTGCACCTCTGTGCCGCCGGTGAAGGCGAGACCGAGATCGACCGGCACCCCCGTCATCGCCCACCACGCGCCGATGACGAGCAGCGCGAGCGCGAGGACCGCCAGCGGGACCAGTATGAGCTGACGGTTCGAGTATTTCTCGTAGTCGACATCCCGCACCTCGAACTCGACCATGCGGGTGGGTGTGAGAGCGGCCCGAATAAGCCTTCGCAAATCGCTCCGGCCAACTGTCCCTGATAATCACGGCTATAAGCCCGTGAGCGATTTCGAGCCCCCGCGGGGTCGACTATGCTCACGAAGTTATAGCCGTCAGTATAACGCCTGTCGGTTACCGCTCGATGCCGGAGCTGCCGTCGTCGTCGACGATAGCTGCCACTTCCTCCGGCGAGACGGGCGCGAAATCGCCCTCGACAGTCCGGTTCAGCCCAGCCGTGGCTGCGCCGGAAGCCAGCGCGTCCGGCACGGCCCCGCCAGCCAGCCGTTCGGCAAGGTAGCCGCCGACGAAGGCATCGCCAGAGCCGATCGGGTCGACGGTCTCGGCTGCGAACGCGGGCTGGTCGTAGACGTCCCCGTCGTGGGCGGCGAGTGCGCCTTCGTCGCCGCGGGTGACCACGACCGTCTCGAACCCGTGACGGCTCCTCAGTGTCCGGGCGACGGTCTCGGGGTCACCATCAAGGCCGAGGACGTCCGTCGCGTCCCGCCGGGCGACGAAGAGGAGGTCCACCTCCGGAAAGAGGTCGACGAGGGTCGCTCGTGCCTCGCCGGGGTCCCAGAGCTTCGCCCGGTAGTTGACGTCGAAGGCCGTCCTGACTCCGGCGTCGTTCGCAATCCCGAGCAGTTCCGCTGTCGTTTCCGCCAGTTGATCGGACAGGGCAAGGGTGATGCCGGAGGTGAGAAACCCGTCGGCGCCGCGAACCCGCTCGACGGGGATGTCCTCGACTTTGGCGGTTCTGATCGGGGTTCCCGCCCTGTCGTAGATAACTGTCGGCCCCCGTGGTGACCCGCCGCGTTCGAAGTAGTACGTGCCGACACGCCCCGCATCCGTCCAGGTGACAGCCGGCTCGACGCCTTCACCCCTGAGGGCGTGGGCGATCCGTTCGCCCAGTGCCGTTCCGGGCAACACCGACAGCCATGCGGCCTCGAGCCCGAGATTCGAGGCCGTCGCGGCGACGTTGCTCTCCGCCCCACCCACGTGGACATCCAGACTGTCCATCCGCGAGAGGCGCTGGCCGGCCGGCGGGGAGAGCCGCACCATCGTCTCCCCGAAGGTGACGAGGTCGGTCATGGGTCGAAGACGGTCTCGCCGTCGACGGCGTGCTCGGCGACGGCGTCGAGGTCGAGCGTGACTCCGAGGCCGGGCCGCTCGGGAACCTCGATGCGCCCGTTCTCGATGATGTCACCCTCGACGAGATCAGCCCACCAGTCGAGTTCGTAGGAGTGGAACTCGACGGCCAGCGCGTTCGGGATCGCCGCCGCCACGTGGGCACTGGCAATCGTCCCCACAGGCGAGGAGACGTTGTGCATCGCGACCGGAACGTAGTACTGGTTCGCGACGTCGGCGATCTTCCGTGTCTCGCGCATCCCGCCGGCCTTTGGCAGGTCTGGCGCGACGATGTCGACGGCCTGTCGCTCGATCAGCCGTCGGTGTTCTGTCACACGGTAGCGGTTCTCGCCGGCCGCGATTGGCGTCGTGGTGGCTCCTGTCACCGTCTCCTGGACGTCGAGGTTCTCCGGGGGCACCGGATCCTCGAGCCACCAGACGTCGTACTCCTCGAGGGCGGCGGCGAGGCGCTGTGCCGACCCGCCGGAGAACGTCCAGTGACAGTCGAAGGCGACGTCTGCCCGGTCCTGCACGCGCTCTGTAACCTGTTCGACGATGTCGACCTTGTGGCGGATCTCACCGGGACGGAGGTGGCGGTTGGCGCGGTCCGTCTCCAACTCCGAGGGGACGTCGAGGTCGAACTTGAGTGCGTCGTAGCCGAGCTGTTCGACGACCCGCTCGGCCTCGTCGGCACACGCGGCGGGGTCGGCCTCGGCCTCAGTGTGACAGTCACAGTACACACGGACCGCATCGCGGTACTTGCCGCCCAGGAGCTGGTAGGCCGGGATTCCCAGCACCTTTCCGGCGACGTCGTGCAGCGCAATCTCGAGGCCGGAGATGGCGGTGACCGTCACTCCCTCGACGGACCCCTCGCCGGACATCTTCTGGACGAGGTGTTCGTACAGGCGGTCGATGTCGAGTGGGTTCTCGCCGACGAGGAAGGGTTTCATCCGCTCTACCAGTTCGGGAACGCCGGCCCCCCAGTAGGCCTCGCCCGTGCCGGCGACGCCCGCGTCGGTGTAGACCCGGACCAGCGTCCACGGGAAGTTGCCGTCGACCATCGTCGTCTGGACGTCGGTTATCTCGACGTCCCGTGACCCCCGGTCGTCTGTGATCCCCATGGTCTCGCTGGAGAGGTCTCGCATCGTATACTCCGCGTTGGGATCGCGCAGCGTTCCGTATCTCCTCGTCATACTCGCTCCTGGTCTCGGACGGACTTATACTGACGGACGAAGCTCACAGCAGTTGCAGACGCTCCAGATCATCCGCGAGTCGGTCTCGCTGTGAGTCGTCCATCGAGCGAAGCGGCGACCGCAGCCCGCCGACGTCGAACCCCGGTTCGCGCAGCGCGAGGGCCGCTTTCACGCCGGCCAGGTACGGGCCACGCTTCAGCGCTGTCCGAACCTCGAAGACGGTCGACTGGAGCCGACGGGCGTGGGCCTCCTCTCCCGAGTCGTAGGCGTCGTACAGGTCGGCGACGAGTTCCGGAAAGGCGTTCGCGACGGCACTGACAAGGCCCGTACATCCGATTTCGAGGCCGGCAAACAGGAGCGAGTCCGATCCAACGAGAAAGTCGAGGCCCGGATTGGCATCGATGGCCTGTGCGAGCCAGGGGACATCCTTCGAGGAATCTTTCACCCCGGCAATGCCGTCGAGAGCAGCGATGCGGGCGAGCGTCTCGAGGGTCAGTTCGTTGCCGGTCTTGCCCGGGATGTGGTAGATGTACACCGGGACATCGACGGCCGCGACGACCGAGCTGTAGTGGGAGACAGCCGCCTGACCGTCCAGCGGGTAGTAGTACGGGGTGACCACGACGACGCCGTCTGTGCCGGCGGCGGCCGCGTGTTCGGCGTGAGCGACCGTCTCGCGGGTGCTCGGCGCTCCGACGCCCGCGATGACCGGAACGTCGACAGCACCGGTAACGCGGTCGACGACCTGCCGGCGTTCGGCCCCCGTCAGCAGCGCGAACTCGCCGTTGGTCCCGAGCGGGAAGACGGCGTCTGCGCCCCGGTCGGCGACGAACCTAGCGTGGGCTGCGGTGGCCTCCAGATCGACCGCCCCGCTCTCGTCGAGGGCGGTCACTGTCGGCGCCACGACGCCGGAGACGTCGAGTGGCCCCGTCGTATCAGGTGCGTGTGACATGGCGTTCTCAGTCGAGTGCGGCGAACTGGGTGAGCGCGAACGCGGTTCGGAGCATCTCGGCGGCGTCACCACGACCGAACACCAGCCTGTCCGTGGCGGTGACGTGGTCGATGACGTGCTGTGATGAGTGTTCCGGGGCCGCAGCGATGCCAGCATCGTGCTCGTCGACCCACTGCATGACACGCAGGTCGCTTTTCGAGTCGCCCATAACGAGTGCAAAGGGGTTGTCAATGCCGAGGACGCCGAAGGCGCTTTCGACGCCGGCGACCTTGTTGAGTTCGAGCGAGCCGATCTCGGCGGCATCACCCTCGTAGTATGCCACGTCGATGCGTTCGAAGAGATCGCAAAACTGCGACGGGATCGCATCAGACCCGACCGCTGGCTGCTCGTCAGTCTCCGCCAGCACCCCCCGTATCTCCGGATCAGACCGGCTGTAGTAGGCACGTGCGTATCCCGCCGACCCTTCCTCAGAGTCGAGGACGTCGGCGACGCTCGATTCGAGGAGGTCGAGGAGATAGACGAGCGCGTGGTCGATGACCTCGCAGGCATCGTGGCTGCCGGTCTCGAAGTTGGGTTTGAGGGTGACGTTGAACTCGTTACCCTGGAGGTGACAGCCACGTCGCAGGTCCGCGGGCACCTCCGAGAGGACCCGAGAGCGCACACGCCCGAACACGTCCCGAATCTCCCCGTCGAGGTCTTCATAGAGGAGTTGCTTGGTGTCGGCACCGTGTCCGGGGGTGAACACACCGGTGCCGGCCTCGTAGACGATGCTGATATCGCCCGAATGAACGAGTTCGTTGCCGAGGCCCTGGATGAGAAAGCCCTTGACGTTTTCCAGAGTCTGA
Source organism: Haloarculaceae archaeon (assembly GCA_036626435.1). Lineage (GTDB taxonomy): Archaea > Halobacteriota > Halobacteria > Halobacteriales > Haloarculaceae > SW-9-67-25. Next base: position 47,576 of record JAZKRS010000013.1, read on the forward strand.
CCCGTGCAGATGACGATTGGCATCCCCTCCTCGTGAAACTGCGTGAGGAGATGGAGTGTCTCGCGTGGGATCTCGTTGTCAGTGTTGCCGGCCGAGCGCAGCGTCTCGTCGACGTCGAGTACTAGAACGGAGATCCCTCGTCCGTACTTCGTGTAGAGGTCGAGGGCGGTAAACGCCTGTTCGCGGGTTGCGTGACTCGCGAGTTCGGCGAACGTGTCACCGACCTGTGGAAATGCAGCGTCGATGTCAGCTTTCAGATCCTCCAGCTCCCCTTTGGCATCCTGCCAGTGGTCAAGCGCAACGCGGGAATCGACCGGGGGAAAGAGGTTGACGAACTCTTGGTAGGCCCGGAGAGTCCCCGCATCAAACTCCTCGTACAGCCTGTACAGCAGATCGTATCGTTCCATTAGTGATTCTTGTTGGGGCATAGGCATAACTCGCCTGCCTGTCTCAGCGGCCCTTATTATTTACTCGCAAATATGTAAATACTTTTCGCCGCGTCAGAGCGCCCGGCTTCTGGCGCGACGGAGGGGACCACCAATCGAGAGGACAGACTCTTTGGGGTCTCGCCGTGAGTACCTGATATGGCTAACGAGGAGCTCTCCGGACATCTGGAAGACCTCGGCGAGCGGTTCGATTTCGGGGAGTACGAGATCGAGGCGTATCTCGCCGTGCTCCGACACGGGAAGCTCACCGCGTCGGATATCGCCGAGCGCACCGATATCCCGCAGCCCCGGGTGTACGACACCGTCCGGACTCTCTCCGACAACGGGTTTGTCGAACTCCGTGACTCCCGCCCGCTGGAGGTCCTCGCGGTCGATCCAGAGGAGGCGTTTGACAACGTCCGATCGACCCTCGACGAGGTCGTCGGGGACCTCAAACGGCATTACGTGGCGCCGTCGAGAGACGCGGAGGCCGTCTCGCTGGTCACGTCGCGCCAGACCATCCTTCGGTACCTGGCGGACGTGATTTCCCGTGCAGAGTACGAACTCGTGCTCTCGCTGACGCCCGATCTGCTCGCCCGGTTCGAGGAGGAACTCACGGCCAAATGCGAGGGGGACGTCACCATCGAGTTGCTCCTATCTCCGAGTGTGAACGTCCCGGATCCAGAGGAATTCGACTACACGCGCGTGTCCTCGGTCGCACGTGCCCGAAAGGGTCTGACCACGCCAGTCGTTGCCGTCGCCGACGGGGACTACTCCGTCTACACGACCCGGGCGGCACTCGGGACCGACGGCGACGATTACGGGGTCATCTTCAACCGCTCGGAGCTTGGCTTTCTCGTTCTGGGGTTTCTGAACACGGTCGTCTGGCCGTCCGCCACGACGCTGGCCGAAGACGAAAAGGCGCGTCCGTTCCCTCGCCGCTACGCGACGATCCGCCGGTGTGTCAGGGACATCCGCAACGGCGAGGGGCCGTTCTACGCGTCAGTCCGGGGCCGGGACGTCGAGTCGGGGGAGTACCGGACTGTCCAGGGCGAGGTCATCGACATTTCGATCAGCACCAACCGCGAGACTGCCGCGATAACCCTCGACATCGGCGACGAGACGGTCGAGGTCGGTGGCCAGGCTGCTGCGCTGGAGGACATCGAAGCCTACGAACTCGCGATCGATCGGGACTCACCCCCCGACATCGGTTCGATAGGCGGTACAGAGTGAACTACGTCTGGCCAACATGAGCAGTTTGTGTTTCGAGCTTCCGGTCCTCGATAGCCGCAGCTAGTTCTTGCATGAACTCTGGGACTGTATTACCCATCAAAATTACTGGCCAGTCGTCTGCAAGCGCAGCATCGAGTACCTGCGTCGGGGACTCAGATGTTTCGTCGTGGACCACGACTGGAAACGATGCATGGCGCTTGAACAACTGTGCATCTCGACCAATTACGCGAACCTGCTCAATCGTGCCGTGCTCCGCCAGCACCTCGAGATATCGGAGAAAGACAGCGGTTCGGCCTTGACGGTCTTCGCGGAGATACAATACTGGCTGGATCACTTCGTCACTCCCCGTTACGAGCTGGCGACGGACAAGTTCGGTACTCTGAGGGTCATTAACAGCGGCAGCGTTGTACACGCGACCCTCCGGAAGATGGGTCCACGAAACGCGCATCTGGTCGAGATAGGAGTCGAACTCGGCTTCAGTTAATGGCGGTTCGTCAACTGCGAGCAAAACAGGAGTAAGCCCGTAGACTATCTCTGCTCCCGGGATTTCCCTGTGTTCTGAGGGGATATTGACATGTGTGATTGACGCATCCCGGCGTCTGAGTTCTGCTTCAAGATAGCTCCTGATTGTCTGGTCCTGTTCGCCACAGATGACATGGGTGTCCGCCGGGACAGACCGGGCTAACGAGCGAGCAATGTTCACCCTCGTTCGTCCCAGCGTGTCCAGATGATCTTCCCGCACATTTGTTACAAAAATCACCTGTGGATGAACGAACGATTCATTGACAAGGCGGGTTGTGTAACTTCGAATGCCTTGGTTTTCGAAGATTGCTGCATCGACAGGACCAAACTCTCGAAGTTGTCGTTCGTTTTCATACAGTCTGACCTTTGGCGGCCGATCGATTTCGTGTTCAGTTCCATTATACATTGAGAGCGGTTCGATCCCGGTCACTTTCGCGTACGTATCATAACCCCGGCTGTAGAGTATCTCGTGTAGCCAACGAACGGCAGTTGATTTTCCGCGCACGCCGGAAACCGAGATGCGAATGTCAATATTCGAGAGACGTTGCCTATGAAGGGGGCCGCTACCGGCGAAATTCTTTCCGAAAGTGAGTATCTTGCCCCACCACTCAGACAGCGAACTCCGGGTCATAGTTGTCTCTCTTCTGAGTTCATGTCCTCAGCGTCCCACACAGTTGGGACACGGGTGAGTTCTGACGGGCGGAATTTTTCAAGCTGGTAAGCTTCCCACGCTGCCGGCAGCATAAGGAGACTGCCGACAAGAAGGTGTCCACTTCCGATTTGTGTGAGGATACCCTCTGGAAGCGGTGTCAAGAACACCCTCCCAATGCCAGCAAGTATCACAAAGACGCCAACTGAGACAAGGACAGATGCCCGTCGTTCGGCCGGCGCAACGCTATGCAGGTTGTACGCACCGACCCCTCCGAAAACACCAGTAAAGAAGGGGAGAAGTCCATTACTGATGGGGAGAGCCGGCACAGTTGAGATTACTGCTAGCAGGCCGAATGAAACCCCCATCGAGAGCAATACACGTCCATAAATGAGTGTCCACCAGTGTAATACCTGGATGCCAACGTAGGCTGCAATTGCAGCAAGCAAGTACGTGATGAGGAACAATCCGTTTCGGAATGAGAATAGGACCAAAAGCGGCAAGACGATGAGACCCCCAACCCGGAGACCCCAACGATACCTGACACTCTCGGAGATACCGAACCCCAGTCCGAGCATCCCCAGTTCTTTCGGGAAGGGCAAAATTGTTGCGTTCGGGGTACCTCCTACCCGTAGTCTGAATGCACGGGCAATATCCGAGTCTGGCCCCAGTAGGACAGGCGGAGTGACTGTCGACAGTGGAGTTAGTCCAACGACGATAACCAACCCAATGCCCACGACGACCAGAAACAGCAGTAAGGCCATACTCCAAACAGCATCAAGAGTTCGTCTATCCTCAGACAGCCGATGAAAATTATAGACTGCGATACCAGGCAAGACACTTCCAATAAACCCAAGTTGGCTAATCACACCCTGGGGACCGAGACCAAGGCTGGTGAATGTATAGACAATCAGCGGGATAAGTGCGCTCGTGACGATGGCGAGAACATACAATACCCGGCCATACAGCAAGAACCGGCGTTTCACGATCCAAATCGAAACATAGCCCCCGATGATACTCATCATCAGTACGGGAAACGTTCCGAATGTCCGCAGCGTATAGATCGCAAAGAGCGGAACAATAATCACACCACCAAGCCGGAGACCACCTATTTGACTGGCTATGATTCCGCCTATCAGACCGATCAGCATCAGAGCCGTTACAACAAGCATGCATAACACTTTGACATTGCATTTATCGGAAGAATAGTATCAATGAATAAATCCTGCGGAAAGTCGTCTGGTTTTGAGCGTCCGACGCATGCATGCGGCAAACACTCCCCAATCAGATTGTCTCTCATATTGGGTACCTGCTAGTTAGGGCCCCGTTGAGATAAATACAGTCGACTATTCAAATCGTTTAATAGATCTGTGGCCGGACGTTCAAAATTGTTCAAAAGTAAGATAGAGGCGGTGTACTTGCTATCCCATATTCCGCACCCCTCTGCAATAAGAGATCAATTTTCCCTCTGGCGATTAGC
>JAZKRS010000014.1:0-51751 GCA_036626435.1 Haloarculaceae archaeon
TGACGACGGAACCAACGGGAGTCAGTCCCTGCTCGGGCCCGGGCTGGCCGTCGCCGACGCGCTGACTGTCGCCGACGCGCTGACTGTCGCCGACGCGACGACTGTCCACCCCTGAGCCGTGGCACGGGATCCGTCCACGGAGACACGAGACACGCCCACGGACGAGCCGACAGCACCCGACGCACGTCCCTCAGCTGGCCCCCGCGAATTACTCTCGGCGTACCTGAAAGGCGCCGCGATGGGTGCGGCCGATACCATCCCGGGCGTCTCGGGCGGGACGATCGCGCTGATCACGGGCATCTACGAGCGGTTCGTCCGCGCGCTGACGGCGCTGGATCCTCGCATTCTCGCGTACGTCCCGCGCTTGCACCGGGCCGAGAGCCGCGCCGCCTTTTGGCGTGCGCTCCAGCGCATGGACGCCTTCTTCCTGGTCGCGCTGGGGCTTGGCGTCGTCACGTCGGTCGTGACCCTCTCGCGGGTCGTGCATACGGCCTACGAACTCTACGAACCCCAGACGTTTGCCTTCTTTTTTGGCCTCATCGGGGCCTCCGCGGTCGTCCTCGCCGACCAGCTCGCGGTGCGGACCGCCCGCCGCGCGGTTGCTGCCCTCGTGGGCTTCGCGCTCGCCTTTCTGCTCGCCGGCGCTTCGAGCAACGGCCTGTTCGGCCACGCCTTGCCCGTCGTGTTCGTGGCCGGCGCCGTCGCGGTGACGGCGATGGTCCTCCCGGGCGTCTCGGGAGCCTTCATTTTGCTGTTGCTCGGTCAGTACTCCTACCTGACGGGCACGCTCACCGCCTTCGTCGACGACCTGCTGGCGGCCGCGACGGGCGCCAGCGCCGAGGGGCTGGTCGGTGGGGCGGCGGTCGTCGTCACCTTCGTCGCTGGCGCGCTCGTCGGGTTGCTGTCGATCGCACACGTCATCCGGCGGGCCTTAGAGCGGTACCGCGGGGCGACGCTTGCCTTCCTGGTCAGCCTGATGGTCGGCTCGCTGCGCCTGCCCGTCGAGACGATCCTCGACGGAATCGGTGTCTGGTCGCCGGCAAGCGCGCTGTCGATCGCAGCGCCTGCCATCGTGGGGGCGGGAGCTGTTCTCGCACTGGACTACTATACCGACGACCTGGAATACGCCGACCGGTAATGACAACGTTTCGTGGAGTGCCCGGGGAGGGCTCCGAACCCTCGATCTCCGCATATCCCAGGTCCGAGGCGGTACCTCGGGGGATGCCGGAAGTGCCGCGTGTCTCGAAGGAACCCTATGAGTGCGGCGCTATGTCCAGCTAAGCCACCCGGGCGCACTCGGAGATAGCGGGGAGGCCATCTTTAACCTTCTCATGTCTCGTCGCGGGAGTCCGGTTGACGGCGGCCGGACTCAGCCCAGCACGAACGGCAGCCCGAACGTGAGGGCGAGGCCCACGAGCAGGATCACGAACCCGACGCCGACCTGGCCCGTGGTGTAGTCACTCTGTGGCGCCGTGCTGCGCAGCGGCGGTTCCCGCTCCGGCGGCGAGGGCGAGGTCGGCTCGTAGTCCGATCGCTCCTCCTCGTGGTGATCGTCAGCCATGCACGGGCGTACACAGACCGGATACTTTTGTGTGTCGGACCGCCGCGAGGTGTCTGCGAGCAGTCGAAACCGTCAAGCCCGCCTCGTGCGAACGGGGCACACGTGTTAACGAAGCGGATCATCCCTTGCATCGACGTTGACGTGGACGAGGACGGGAACCCCGCCGTCTACACTGGGGTCAACTTCGAGGACCTGAAGTACACGGGCGACCCGGTCGAGATGGCCAAGCGCTACAACGAGGCCGGCGCCGACGAGTTCGTCTTCCTCGACATCACCGCCAGCGCCGAGGGCCGCGAGACGATGCTCGATACCGTCCGGGGCGTCGCCGATGAGGTGTTCATCCCGCTCACGGTCGGCGGCGGTATCCGGACGCGCGGGGATATAAAGGAGACGCTGCGCGCGGGCGCTGACAAGGTGTCGATCAACACGGGTGCGCTGAACGATCCAGACCTCATCGAGGCGGGAGCCCGGGCCTTCGGCAACCAGTGTATCGTCATCTCAGTCGACGCCCGCCGGCGATTCGATGGGGAGGGCGAGTACTACGCCGATGTCGACGGGGAGTCCTGCTGGTTCGAGTGCACCGTCAAGGGCGGCCGTGAGGGGACCGGCGTCGACGTCGTCGAGTGGGCAATAGAAGCAGAGAGCCGAGGTGCGGGCGAACTGTTCGTCAACTCCATCGACGCCGACGGGACGAAGGACGGCTACGATATCCCGCTGATGAACGCCGTCTGTGACGCCGTCTCCACGCCCGTGATCGCCTCCTCGGGCTGTGGCGGCCCCGAAGACGCCTACGAGGTGTTCACCGAGGCCGACGCCGACGCCGCCCTGGCGGCCTCGATCTTCCACTTCGGGGAGTACTCGATCCGGGAGGTAAAGAAGTATCTGGACGAACGCGGGATACCTGTCCGGTTGTAGCGCGGTGAGCGGAGATGTGTCGGCGCCGTTTCTCGGACGCGAGCGGAGCGAGCGTCCGGGCTTTTTCGCCCACGTTTTTGCCGTGAGCGGTTCTCGCAGGCCGCCCTGCGGCCGAGGAAACCCGAACGGGAAAAAGGTGGAAACGGGGTATCTGGACGAACGCGATATTCCTGTCCGGCTGTAGCACAAAGCGACAGGTCCGGGGAGCGATTCGACGGCTGGACGACAACGGCTTTTCCGATTGGGTGTGTAGTTCCGGACAGAATGTCTGTTCTCGGGGGTGCCTGAGATGGCGTCGCTCGCCCAGCAGCTCGAACAGCTCGGCGGTCTCGGCATCTTCGTCGTGGCACTGGCACTGGCGACGCTCAGCGCGCTGGCCTACCGGCGCGAGCGCGACCGGCGGATGTTGCTCGTGACCGTCGCGTACGCGTCGTTTTCCATCTACGGGTTCGTGGTGTTCGTCGAGTACTTCATCGCCGAGTACGTCGGCTTTGGCACCGCCGAACTGCTCGAACACGCCTCGGCGTTTCTGATCCTGGGCGGGCTGCTCGCCTTCTTCGTCGCACTCCGGGAGTGACGATGTCCGGAGACGAACCGGCCGAACTGGAGCTACAGTCCCGGCGTGAGATCTACCAGCACGTCGCTGCCACCCCTGGGATACACTTCCGGGCGCTGCTGGACGCGATGGGCTGTGCGAAGGGGACGCTGCAGTACCACCTCCGGTGGCTGGAAGACGAGGGGCTGATCGAGGAGAGCGACGACGGCGAGTACACGCGGTACTACCCGGCCGGCGATTTCGACGCCGAGGACCGCCGCGTGCTCAACGCCCTCCGGCGGACCATCGCACGCCGGATCCTCGCCTACCTCGCCTCAGAGGGCGCGCTGACGACGAGTGCCATCGCCGACCGCTTGGAAAAGTCGGACTCGACGATCTCCTGGCATCTCTCGAAGCTCCAGGAGGCCGGCCTGGTGGAGAAGGAACGGGACGGGCGGCGCGTCTACTACGAACTCACCGATCCCGACAGGGTGCAGTACCTCTACACGGTCTACCAGGGGTCGTTCACGGACCGGCTGGTCGACCGGCTGTTCGACCTCTGGGACGCGTACTAGCCAGCGACGGGGAACAGGTCGGGACGGCGGGACGCGAACAGCCGCAACAGGAGAACGTACACGAGAAATGCGACCCCAGCGACGACGAGCGGCCGGGCGAGACCAACCAGGTCGGTCCCGACGGCGACGGCATGAATCGTCGCGAAGGCGAACCCGCCGTACGCGAACGCGTGCACGACGCGGGGCCCCCACGGGCGGTCGAACCGCCGCGCGTCGAGAAAGCCCAGGATTGCGACGACAAGCAGGAGGAGGCTCCCGAGCCCGACTGCGACGCCGGCCAGCAGGTACCGGGTGCCGTAGGCCGGTTGCGGGGCCGCGCCGGTCGCGATCAGCCAGGTGTCGACGACACCCATGGCGGCGTGGCCGAGCGTCACGATGATCGCGAGCACTGACACCTCGATGTGGACCCGCCGGGCGGCGTCGTGGAGGCGGCCGAACCGCGACGTGTTGTAGAAGATGCCGGTCAGGACGGCGAGATAGAGCGTCGCGTAGGCGACCAGCGCGGCCCCGCGGTCGAGATACCAGAGGAGTTCCATCACGAGGCCCCCGTCGTGGCGACGACGTCGGGACAGCCGTCGCCGTCCTGGAAGCCGTTTTGCGTCTCCGGGCGCGTCGGACAGTCGTCGCGGCCGTCGGGGACCCCGTCGCCGTCGAAGTCCTCGGGTGCCTGCCGGGCGGCGACCTGCGTGTCGACGAGGTCGTCGCGTTGCTGTTCTGTGGCCTGTCTCTCCCGGACATCGCCGATGGCCATGGTCACAGGAACGACGGCCCCGAGAACGAGCAGCGCCGCGAGCGTGATCGCGATCTCACGTCGCTGCGACATGATTCTCGAACCCCGAAGTCCGCCGAAACACCCCCTCGTGGACGACGAGCGCCTCGGCCCCGTCCCACCCTTCGGCAAGCGAGAGCGCATCCCCGGGGGGCAGCGCCGCGAGCGCCGTCGCCAGCGCGTCCGCTTCCATGCAGTCCCGGGCCGCAAGCGCCGTCACGAGGTCGTGGCGGCTCCCGATCGCCCCGGTCTGTGGGTCGTAGACGTGATCCAGGCCGTCGCGCTCGCGGCGGTAACCGGCGGAGGTCGCGACCGCCCAGTCGGTGTCGAGGTGTTTCAGCGGATCCCCGCCCCAGGGACTCTCGATCGCGACGACGCCGGGTGGCGCGGTCATGTCCCCGCCCCCGCTGACGAACGCCGACCGCGCGAATCCGTCGGCCGCCGCCCGGGCCCGGTCGACGATGTAGCCCTTCGCGAGTCCGTTGAGGTCTACCGGCCGCTCGGCTTCGACCGTGGTTTCGTCGACGGTGACGGCCCCGGCCGTCGCGTCCAGTTGGCCGGGATCCGGCGGATCGTCGGCCTCCTCGTGGATGTACCGCTTCAGGTCGTGTTCGAGGCCGCCGCGCGTCACGCCGAATGCGCCGCCCGTTCGGTCACGGTACGCCAGACCGCGGCGGACGACGCGTGCGACGTGTTCGTCGTCGACTCGCCCCGTCTCGTTCAGCCGGGCGACGGCGCTGTCGGGGTCGAACGCGTCGAGTCGCGATTCGAGTTGTCGTGCAGTCGTCTCGGCGTGGGCCACCGCCCGGCCTGCACCCGGGCCACGGACCTCGACTGTGAATCTCGTGTCACAGCACCCGAACTCGGCCGAGGCCGTCGCGAGGCGGTCGGCGAGACGGGTGAATCCGCGTCGTACCCCGGATGTCATTCGTCCTCGTGCTCGTCGTGCTCTTCATCTTCATCTTCATCCTCGTACTCGTCATCGTCTTCGTACTCCTCGTACTCGTCGTGCCCCCCGCTGTCATCGACTGCGGGCGTGAACTTCTGATTCGGCGTCGGCGCGTTCGCGTCGACCTGGCCGTCGGTGGTCTGTTCGCCCGTGATCGGCGTCTGGTCGGCTGGCAGGGCAAGCCCGGCAGCGACGACGACGGTCAGGAGCGCACCGACGAGTGTCAGCTGGACGAGCCGGTTGGAGGGGAGTGGAAGTCGCATAGTGTGTTACTCATGCGATAGTATTCCGAGCCCACACAAGAGGGTTCACGTCCACTCGTCGAAACGTCGGACAGTCATCGAACTGTCGGCCGTAGCGATACATACTTCCACCCACCTTCCGTATCCCCGTCCGATGGAATGGCGGTGTGAGCGGTGTGGCAAACCCCACGAGGAAGACGACCCGCCGTGTGACAACTGCGGTCACGGGACATTCGAGAGGGCAGTCGTCCAGCAGACTGACCTCGCCGAGGGCGGGGCGCTGGAGTCGACGACAGTCTGGGTCTGTACCGAGTGTGGCCGGAGCCACACCAAGCACTCGCCGCCCTGCAGCCGGTGTGGCAACCACAAGCTCGTCAAGGAGCAACAGCGCGTCGACGACGAGGAACTGACGGCGCCGGGCTATCTCGACCTCGTCACCCCGCGCTATCTCGTCGGCGTCGCTATCGCGCTCGCACTCGCCGCCGTGTTCGTTCTGGGCGTGACCGGCGTCGTCCAGATCCCGGGACTCTCGTCCGGCCTCCCGACCGTTTCGGACGTCCCCGGCGAGGCCGAAGCCGCCGGCGATCGCTCGCTGTCGGCCGTCGAGGAGGCGTACCTCGCCGAACTGAACGACCGCCGTGTGGGGGACGGCCTGGCGACCCTCGAACGGGACGAGCAACTCGACGACGTCGCGGAGTACACCAACCGGCGGATCGTGAAAAACAGACATGGCGACGGCAATCCGCCCGACGAAGGGCAAATCAACGACGCGGTATCCGGGACGTGTGACCCCCGGAGTGTGACGCCAGCGCTCGTGACGCTGCCAGCCGAGAACGGGATCGACGCCGTCGACTCCGATTCGGCGCTGGCTGGTGCGCTCGTCGACGGGCGCGTCGCGCAGGGTGACCTCCCGACGGCCGACCGGCAAATCACCGGAGTCGACGTCCACGTCGCCCCCGACGGGACGACCTACCTGACGGAATTTACGTGCTGATATACTGGCGGACGGAAGCCCTGATAGATGTTCGCCGGACACGGTTGCGGCGAACTCTCTCAACCGTTCCGTCCGTCAGTATAAAAACGAGCGGTCAGGCGGCGGCCTGGAAGGCCTCGCGGAAGCCCTCGGTCTTCTCGATGACGCGCTCGGTGCCGTCCTCCAGGGCGCCCAGCGCGTCGACGTCCTCCTTGGTCTTGATCGTGAGAATCGGCTCCGTCTGACCACCGGACTGTTCGGGGTTCATATCGTAGGTCGCGGTGGTGACCCCCTCCGTTTCGAGCAGCGCACCCTTCAGGGCGTTCATGAAGGTGTGGTCCTCCCCGGCGATTTCGATAGAGAGCATCGTGTCTTCTCTTTCGATGACCCGCAGTTCCATACCACCCGATACGGCCCCTCGCGTACCTCAACCTTTCGAAGCGCGCGTTCGGGGCGACACGGGCATTCGCTCTCCCGGTGTGGGCGTGCGAGCGCTTTTGACAGTCCATCCGCAAATGCGAACTGAGTGTCGCCATGGAAACGCTCGACGTCTCCGGCGGGTTCGACGTTCACGACTACCGTCACGGGCTGAAGCTGCTCAAAGAGGAGCGAGAGACGATGCACCTGGAGAACCGGGAGGGGTTTGCCTGTCCCGCCTGCGGGAAGCCCTTCGAGCGACTGCTCGTCTCGGAGAAACGAACGAACACCTTCGGGAAGCCGGGCGCCCCGTTCTGTGTCGTCCGGACCGACAGGGCGCTGTTGCTGCTGACACACTGATACTGATACTGACGGCGGAAAATCGGTCGGATTTTGCCCGCCAGTATCGAAACGAGTGGAGGACATGTCCGGGCTGCTCGTCACCGGACAATCGTCCGGTTTCTCGCGGCCCTCTGTTTCGCCAGGTGTCCTGGTAGCTGGTTCGGGTGTTTGCGTACTTCTAGAGATTCCCCTCGTCCGCGCAGTCCCGGAGTTCGGAGGCGCGCTCGCGGATGGCTGCCCGCTCGTCCTCGCTCTTGTCGTCGAGGTGGCTGTAGACCAGTCCCATCCGGTGGTTCGACCGCAGGATCTCCTCGTTGCGGTCGAGGAAATCCCAGTACAGGGCGTTGAACGGGCAGGCCCCGTCGCCGGTGGTCGCATCCTCGTCGTACTCGCACTCCCCACAGTGGTCGCTCATCCTGTCGACGTAGTTCGCCGACGACGCGTAGGGCTTCGTCGCGAAGACGTCGGCGGCGTTCAGCCCCATCTCGACGACGTTCGGCGTCGTCACCCAGTGGTAGGCGTCGACGTACCCCGCCTGGAACCACCGGTTCAGCTCCCGCGGACGGACGCCGAGCAGGAGCGCGAAGTTCGAGAGGAGCATCAGCCGCTCGATGTGATGCGAGTAGCCCCGCTCCCGGACGCCCTCGACGGCCTGTCCCAGACAGCGCATGTCCGTTTCCCCCGTCCAGTAGAAGTCGGGGAGTGGCCGGGAGGCATCGAACCGGTTCGCCTCCGACAGCGACGGCATCTCCCGGCGGTAGACGCCCCGCAGAAACTCCCGCCAGCCGAGGATCTGGCGGACGAACCCCTCGACGCTGTTCAGCGGCGCGTCGCCGGCGTCGTAGGCGTCGATCGCCGCCTCGATGGCCTCCCGGGGGTGGAGCAACCCGACGTTCAGCGGGGCCGACAGGAGGCTGTGTGCCAGTGCCCACTCGTCGTCGCACATCGCGTCCTGGTACGGGCCGAACTCCGCGAGCCGGCGGGTCACGAAGTGATCGAGCGCCTCGCGGGCGCCCTCCCGCGTGACGGGCCACCGGAACCGCCCGGCGTCGGCCCACGCACCGCCGTATGGCGGCGAGTCGTATCCCCCGTCGAACCGATCCTCGACCCACGACCGGACCTCCCGCGTGCGGTCGTCGGGCTCGAAGGAGGGGACCGGCGGCGCCTCCCAGCCCTCCGGCGGCGTCTCGCGGTTGTCCGCGTCGTAGTTCCACTCCCCGCCGACAGGTTCGTCGCCGTCCATCAGGTAGCCGGTCTCGCGGCGCATGAACCGGTAGAACGCCTCGTGGCGGTAGCTGTCGGCGTCCCCAACCCACTCCTCGAACGTCTCCGGGTCACAGAGGTACAGGTCGTTCTCGACGAACTCGACGGTCAGCCCAGCCGCCTCCACACGCTTCCGGAGAGCACCGGCAGCCCCGTGTGTCGAGGGACGCAGACACCTCAGGGTGTCGCCCGGGTGGTCTGTCGCGCGTGCGTCGAACCCGTCCGCGAAGGACTCGACCCGGTGGTAGTCGACTGTTCGGCCGCGCTCGCGGAGCCGGTCGCGGAAGTGGCGCATCGCGCTGAACACGAGCGTCAGCTTGTGGGGGTGATACGGGAGCCGCTCGGCGAACGATGCCGCTTCGATCATGAGGGCTGGCTCGTCGGGCCGGCGAGCGAGCGGGCCGTGGCGCCGGGTGAGCTGGTCCCCGAGGACGAGAACTGTCATGGCTCGCCGGTAAACTGAAGAATCTCGTCTGCGACGACGTCGGGTCGTTCGCGGTGGACGAAGTGGCCGGCGTTGCGGACCGTGATGCACCGGCACCGTCCGGCGAATGCCTCGTCGGCGCCCTCGAAGAGTTCGGCGCCGATACAGCCGTCTTCTTCGCCGGCGACGACGAGAGCCGGCACGTCGATACCCCCCGAGCCGTCGCTGGCGTCCTCCCCGCTCTCGCTGCTGCTATCTGCACTCGTCGGGTCAGGGAGCTGCCGGTCGAGTGCGTCGTCGAGGAGCTTATGGGCGACCTGGCTGCCGAACTGCCGGTAGTACGCCAGCGCCGCCTCGACGGTGCCCGGCTGGCTGAACGTGTCCGTGACTTCTGCGAGGCGCTCTTCGGGGTAGTCCCAGGACGGGCTCCAGGTCCGCCAGAGGAACTCGACGAGCGCGAACTCGCGGGCCCGGAGTGCGCGCTCGGGGAGTGCGGGGAGCTGGAAGAAGAAGTGATACCAGCTCCGGAGCCACTGGAGGGGGCTGTCGACGGCGCTATCGACGAAGTTCGGCGGGACAGCGAGGGTGACGAGGTGTGAGAACGTTTCGGGTGCGATCGCGCCGGCAGCGTATCCCGCTGCCGCCCCCCAGTCGTGTCCGACGAGGACGACCTCGCCGTCCCCGAGTTCGTCGGCCAGCGCGATCGCGTCGCCCGCGACTGCGCCCATGGTGTAGTCGCCGTCCGGGGCGGCGTCGGTGGGGCCGTATCCACGCATGTACGGCGCGACGGCGGTAAAGCCCGCCCCTGCGAGGCGGTCGAGGAGCGGGCGCATCGTCCCCGCATCGTCCGGAAAGCCGTGCAGACAGAGCGCGAGGCGGTCGCCGCCCCCCTGCCGGAGGTACTCGAACTCCAGCCCGTTCGCCGTCACGCGGTCGCGGTCGACGGTCATACCTGTACCGCGGGACGCGTCCATTTAATATCGGCGCTCGCTCGACTGCTACCGGTTCGCGCGTCACTCCCCGGGAGTCGCTCGACCGTCACACCCCGGGAGTCGCTCGACCGTCACCCGGTCGGGAACTCCGGAGAGCGCCGTCTCCGGCCAGCCGCGGTGCAACAGCGTGAACGCAGTCTCGGGGTTTTCCTCGACCAGCCGCCGGATCCCTTCGGCGGCCGCCGTCAGCGACTGCCGGTCGCGCCGATCAGGGAGTTCGGCAGTCAGCGGATAGACGTCCGAGAGGTCCCGCGGGACCGGGCCAAAGGGGGGGACGAGCCGCCAGGACTCGTCGTACTCGTCGCTCGAATCCCCCTCCGTCAGGAGCACCTCGCCGGCGGGGTCGAGCCGCGCCAGCCGCTCGTGGTGGCGACGAACCTCGGGGCGGCGGGCGCTCTCTGCCGAGAGGTAGAAGAACGCGTCCTTCGAGACGGGGTCGGTCCCTGCCAGCCAGTCGGCGTGATCGAGCAGCCGGCGGTAGCCGTCGAGCATCGCCGGGTGGCCGCGGGCGCGTGCCTCGACCAGTTCGAGCAGGTTCCCGCGGCGCAGCGCCTGTCTGATCCGGCGCATCTCCTCGAAGGAGACGTAGAGGTTGTGCTCGGCCAGCAGGCGGTGTCGGTCCTCCTCGCCGGCATCCCGCAGGTCGTCGGGGGTGTGGTCGGCACAGACGGGACACGAGCATGGGAAGTACGCGAGGTCCGCGAGGTGTTCGGTCCCGCGGACAGTCAGGTATCGGCCGTCGCGGGCGTACAGCGCGTAGGCCGCCGAGTCGAACAGGTCACACCCCAGCGCGGTCGCGAGCGCGAACATCATTGGGTGGCCCGCGCCGAACAGGTGGACCGGGGCGTCCTCGCCGAGGCCGCGCTTCGTCGCCGCGACGACGTCGACCAGGTCGTCGAAGCGGTACTCGTTCAAAAGCGGGACGACGGCGCCGATCGGGAACACGTCGAGGTCGGTTCCGTACGCCTCACGGGCCGCCCGTTCGCGCAGGTCGGGGTACGTCGACCCCTGGATCGGCGCGGTGACGAGCATCTCCCCGGTGTCGACGCCCTCGGCAGTCTCCAGCCGGTCCTGTGTGGTGGCCTGCTCCTCGGCCGCCAGCTCGCGGCTGGCGGCGGGTGGCGTCGGGATGTCGACCGGCGTGGCGATATCCGAGCCGATCTCGCGCTGGAAGCGGAGGATCTCCTCGGTGGTGACGTCGATCTCGCCGTACTCCGCGAGCTGAAACGATCCGGAGTCGGTCATGATCGCGCCGTCAAAGCCGAGCAGGTCGGCCAGCCCCTCTTCGAGAGCGGGCTCTCGCAGATCCTCGCTGCCGTGCAGGATGTAGCTGTTGGTGATGAGAATCTCGGCGCCGAACTCCTCGCCCAGCCGTGTCGGCGGGATCGTCTGGACGTGCGGATTGACGACCGGGAGCAGCGCCGGCGTCTCGACGGTGACCTCCGCACGCGGAACTGCGAGTTCGCCGCGCCGTCCGGCGGCGTCGTAGTCCCGGACCTCGAAGACGTCGGCCATTGTCCCTCCCTGGCGGTCACCCGCGGTAAGGGTTGTGGTTATACTGACGGACGAAAATCTGCCAGGATTTTCGCCCGCCAGTATTGATCGGTCGTCTCCGCAGTGTTCGAGCCGCTCGTCACCAGACTGGCGTCCGGTATTCTCGCGGCTCTCTGTCGGGTTTGCGTGATGTTACTCGTGTGCGTGCCCGTGCGGGTCGGCGGGTTCGGCCGGGAAGTCCTTCTCGCCGGCCTCGATCCGGACGTCGAGCCAGTTCTCGGTTGGGATCATCGGGCACTCGTAGGCGTAGTTGTAGGCACACGTCGGGTTGTACGCCTGATTGAAATCGAGCACCCACTCGCCGTCGACCATGTGAGTGTCCGGTTCGAGGTCGAGATAGCGCCCGGCACCGTAGGTCTCCTCGCCGCTGGTCTCGTCACGGAACGGGACCCAGAGCCGGTCTGCGGTGCGGTCCGGCCGGTAGGCCTGGAGGGTGTACTCCTCGCCGTCGATCTCGAACCGGAACTCGCCCCACCGGAGGTATGTCTGCTCGCCGTCGGCGGTCGTCTCCACCGTCACCTCCTCCGTCGTGTCGTGCTCGTAGAGTGGCAGAACGAACCGGTACGACGGGTCGGGGTCGTAGTACGAGAGTCCGGGAAACGACTCCCCGCGCATCTCCGGCGGGAGCGGCGACCGCTGGGAGTCCCTGAAGTACTCGACCTTGGTCTGGCGGCCCTGTTCGATCTGATCGGCCCAGTCGTCGGGCGGGTGTGTGTCTGACATCTTCTCAAGTTAGTATTGGATCTCAAGAACAATAATACCTTAGGTGGTGTTTCGTCTACCCGCGAAAAGACGTGAATTTACCATCTAAATAGATTTGTAGAAATATAGTATTGCGTAATATTGCAATATTACCGCATCAGCGGCGACAGGACGCCCGACTCCACGCCAGTGGACACCACCGACGCGCTCGCCGTGATGGTCGCTCCGGAGCGGGACACTTTTGTTGCAGGTGGCCGGGTACCGTACAAGACGACAGCCGGATATGCTCGACATTCCGACCGACACCGTCTCACTCTCTGAGCAACAGCGTCTCGTCCGGGACAGCATCCGCGACATCTGTGCGGACTTCGACGCAACGTACTGGCGACAGCGCGACCGGAACGGCGAGTATCCACACGAATTCGTCGCGGAACTCGTCGACGGGGGCTGGTTCGGGATCCGCATCCCCCAGGAGTACGGCGGCGTCGGGATGGGGACACCCGAGACGGTCGTGATGTTCGAGGAGATCGCGGCAAACGGCGGCGGATTCAGCGCGGCACAGGCCGTCCACGGCGGCATCTACAACAGCCGACCAATCGTTGAGTACGGAAGTGAGACGCTCAAGGCGGAACTGCTCCCGGAGGTCGCGGCCGGCGAGACGGCCATCCAGGCGTTCGGGCTCACGGAACCGAACGCGGGGTCGGACTCGACGGCGATCGAAACCCTGGCCGAGCGCGACGGCGACGAGTACGTCGTCAGCGGCCAGAAGATCTGGACCTCGCGCGTCGACGTCAGCGACTATCTCCTCCTCATGGCCCGGACGTCGGCAAGGGCGGACGTCGAGAAGCGGACCGACGGCATCTCGATGTTCCTCGTGGACATCGACGCGGCCCGGCGAGCGGGGCAGTTGCAGATGGAGACCATCCCGAAGACGGCAAGCGAGTCCGTCCACGCCTTCGAACTCTGGTTCGACGACCTGCGCGTCGCAGAGCGATACCTCGTCGGCGAGGAAGGCCGCGGTCGTACTGATACTGACGGCTATAACTCCTGGGCATAGTCGATCCCCCGCGGGATTGATGCCCCCGGTGGCACAACGGGTACGCGTGACAGACGAACCCGGTCCGGGATTCCGAACACCGGACACGGAGTACCGGGACTACGAGCTGCGAATCGAGGGGACGGTCCCCTCGTGGCTGTCGGGGACGCTCCTCCGCAACGGGCCGGGCCTGTTCGAGGTGGGCGAGGAGCGCGTCAACCACTGGTTCGACGGGCTGGCGATGCTCCGGCGGTACGCCTTCGAGGACGGGGCGGTCAGGTACGCGAACCGCTTTCTCCGCACGGACGCCTACGAGAACGCGACGAGCGGCCGGCGGACCGGCGGATTCGCCACGGGAGCACGGGGCTGGCGACGGCTGCTCGCCTGGCTTCGGGCGCTCGGGCCGCCCGACCCCGCGGACAACACTAGCGTCCACGTCGCCCGGATCGACGGCGAGTACGTCGCGCTCACCGAGGCGCCGAAACGCGTCGTGTTCGACCCCGAGACGCTCGAAACCTGTGGCCCGTTCACGTTCGCGGACGATCTCACCGAACACGTTGCGACGGCACACTACGTCGACGACCCCCACCGCGGGGAACTGGTCGGCTACGCAACCCAGTTTGGCCGCCGGTCGCAGTACCACGTCTACCGGGTTCCGGACGGCGAGCGCAGTCGCCGCCGGATCGCCTCGATTCGGGCCCGTGGACCCGGCTACATCCACGACTGTAGCGTCACGGACGACCACGTCGTCCTCGTCGAACCGCCGCTTTCCGTCTCACTGTGGCGGGCGCTCGCACCCACGACGGAGGGGTTTCTCGACCTCCTCTCCTGGCAGCCCGAGCGCGGGACCCGGATTGTCGTCCTCGACCGTGACGGCGGCGACGTACGGCAGGACGTCACTGTCGAGTCGATGTTCACCTTCCATCACGTCAACGCCTACCACGACGACGGAACGGTCGTCCTCGACATCGTGGACTTCCCCGACGCCGACATCGTTGACGCGATGGCTCTCGACGCACTCGGTGGATCCGGGGGGTTCCCGGACGTGCCGGACGGCCGACTCGCCCGGTATCGGATCGACCTGACAACGGGGGTTGTCACGCGCGAGCAACCGTACGCCGGCGGCGTCGAACTCCCGCGCGTGCCCCGTGCGGTCCGGGGGCGTCGCCACCGCTACGCGTACGCA
Source organism: Haloarculaceae archaeon (assembly GCA_036626435.1). Classification (GTDB taxonomy): domain Archaea; phylum Halobacteriota; class Halobacteria; order Halobacteriales; family Haloarculaceae; genus SW-9-67-25. The sequence goes on from JAZKRS010000014.1 coordinate 14,436, forward strand.
CAGACCACCGACCGCGAGGGGGCAAACGGCATCGCGAAGATCGACTGCGAGGAGGGCAGCGCCACCGAGTGGTCCGAGCAGTCGGTGTACGTCGAGGAACCGGTCCCCGTCCAGCACCCGGACGGCGACGCCGAGGACGACGGGGTCGTGCTCGCGACGGCCGTCGACGTCGAGGACGAGCGGTCGGCGCTCCTGATATTCGACGCGGCAACCCTCGAAGAACGCGCCCGCGCAATCCTCCCCCACGCCGAGCCCTTCGGCTTTCACGGGCGCTACTTCCCCGATCTGTGACCGTTACTCCACAGTAACGCTCTTTGCCAGGTTGCGCGGCTTGTCGATGCTGCGCCCCTTCGAGTTCGCGACGTGGTAGGCAAACAGTTGCCAGTAGACGTTCGTCACCAGGGGCTCAAGAACGCCGACGTCGGGCACCGAAAGGGATACGTCGAGATAGTCGGAACCGATGTCCGATGAGGCGGCGCCGATCACGTCGGCCCCGCGAGCCTGCACCTCCTTGACGTTGTTCAGCGTCTCCGCCGGCCGCGACCCGTCGCTCAGCACCGCAAGCACGGGCGTCCGCTCGGTGACCAGCGCCAGCGGCCCGTGTTTCAACTCGCCGGCGGCGAACCCCTCCGCGTGGTCGTACGCGATTTCCTTGAGCTTCAGCGCCCCCTCGAGGGCCACGGGTCGACCCAGGTGGCGACCGACGAAGAAGAACGCATCCGAGTCGGCGTACTCCTCTGCAACCTCCCGGACGGCCGCCTCGCGGTCGAGCACCTGCTGAATCGCTCCGGGCAGCCCTCGCAGCGACTCGAGGACATCGACGGCCCGGTCCGAGGAGAGGGATTCCCGCTCTCTGCCCACGTACACCGAGAGCAACGACAGCGTCGCAACCTGCGAGGCGAAGGTCTTCGTCGCCGCGACGCCGATCTCAGGGCCGGCCCTGATGAAGAGGCTATCGTCGACCTCCCGGGTGACAGTGCTGCCGAGCGTGTTCGTCACCGCGAGCGTCCGGGCTCCGGCCCGGTCGGCCGCCCGGATCGCCGACAGTGTATCCGCTGTCTCCCCGCTCTGGGTGACCGCGATCACGAGCGTCCGCCAGGGGTCGCGCCCGCCCGAAAAGTCGTACTCGCTTGCGATCTCGACGGTCGTCCGGACGTCCGCGAGCGACTCGAACAGCGTCGCCGCGTACCGCCCCGCGTAGTTCGACGTCCCGCAGGCGACGATCTGGATCTCCTCGATCGAATTGAGGTACTCCGCCGGAAGCTCGAGTTCCAGTTCGGCCCGTCCAGCGTCGAGGTCCACTCGCCCCGAGAGCGTCTGTCGCAGCGCACGGGGCTGTTCGTGAATCTCCTTGAGCATGTAGTGCTCGTATCCCCCTTTCTCGGCGGCGTCGGCCTCCCACTCCAGTATCTCCGCCTCGACGTCGACCTGTTCGCCGGCGCGGTAGATCGAAGCGCCCTCGCGTCCCAGTACCGCCACGTCGCCGTCTTCGAGGTAGGTCACTGTCCGGGTGTGTTCGAGGAACGCGGTCACGTCGCTGGCGAGGAACGTCCCGTCCTCGCCGTGGCCGATCACCAGCGGGCTGTCGCGCCGGATCGCGAACAGTTCGTCGACGCCCGCGATCGTCACCACGATTGCGAAGCTCCCCTCCAGCCTGTCGGCCGCTGCCCGCACCGCATCGAGTGGCGGCGTCCCCGAGTCGAGTTCCGCCTCGATCAGGTGCGGGACGACCTCGGTGTCCGTCTCGCTCGTGAAGGTGTGGCCCGCAGCTTCGAGGTCCGTGCGCAGGTCGTCGTAGTTCTCGATGATGCCGTTGTGGACGACCGCCACCTCGCCCGTACAGCCCGTATGAGGGTGTGCGTTTTCGTCCGTCGGCGGCCCGTGCGTGCTCCAGCGGGTGTGGCCGACGCCCCGCGTCTCCCCGGCCGAGTCGGGCAAGGCCGCCTGCAACGCCTCGACCCTGCCAGCGCGCTTGTACACCGAGACGTCCTCGTTGGCGAGCGCGACGCCCGCCGAGTCGTATCCGCGGTACTCCAGGTTCGAGAGCCCCTCCGAGAGGATCGGAAGGGCACTCGAACTGCCGACGTAGCCGACGATTCCACACATGGTCAGCCCCTCCTGATCTCGACGCCCGGGTCGACGGTTCCCGACGCGATCGCCCCCTCGCTGACGACGACCTCGTCGCCGAGGATCGCCCCCGGGCTGAGGACGGCGCCCCCGCCGACACTGGCGTTGTCGCCCACGACTCCGCCCAGCGCGACGCCCTCGTGGACCTCCCCGTCGACGACCACCGTCGCCTCGCCGCCCGGGACCGTCGCGTTCGCACCCACGGTCGCGTTCGCCCCGACGACACAGTCGCGTACGACCGCCCCGGGCTGGACAGTCGCATCCGGAAAGACCACGGACCGCTCGATGGTCGCGTTCGAGCCGATGCGGGCGTTTTCCGCGACGGCTGTCCCTCGACCCACGATAGCGTTCGCCCCCACCGCGGCCGTGTCCGCGATGTGGGCCGCGTCGCTGACCTGAGCACCCGGCCCGGTCCGCCCCTCCGTCGCGCCGCCTTCGCTGTCCAGCATCTGTCCGGTCACCGACAGCAGATCCCAGAGGTGGGAAACGTCGAGCCACCGGCCACTGTACCGGACCGCCCGCACGTCGCCGCCCTCCAGGAGCAGCGCGATCGTATCCGTCAGCCCGTGTTCGCCGTCCGGCCCGGGTTCGGTCTCGGCGATCGCCTCGAACACCGACGGACGGAAGCCGTACACGCCAGCATTGATGATCTCCGAGGGCGACTCGCCACGCGGTTTCTCGACCAGATCGACGATGGAATCCCCCTCCAGCGTCGCCACGCCGTAAGTACTCGGTTCGGAGGAGCGGGTCACCGCCACGACCGCTTCGAGGGCTGACTCGTCGGTCGATTGGGCGGCGCCGCTGTCGTCGGCATCCCCGGCCTGGAGTGCGTCACGAACGTCCGTGACGACCGCAGGCTCGATGATCCTGTCGCCGTTCAGGACCAGGAAGGGGCCTTCGACGTGTGCCTCGGCCTGCTGGACGGCGTGGGCCGTCCCCAGTTGCTTGTCCTGGATCGCGTAGTCGATGGTCACGCCCCAGTCGTCGCCGTCACCGAAGTGGGTCTGGATCCGCTCGCGCTCGTACCCGACCACCAGCACGATCTCGTCGATTCCCGCCGCCGCGACTGCCTCGATGACGTGCTCCAAGAGGGGTCTGTTCACGACCGGCAACATCGGCTTTGGCCGCCGATTCGTCAGCGGCTCCAGGCGCTGGCCTTCCCCCGCGGCCAGGATCACCGCAGTCGGATTCTCCTCGGTCATGCACCCGGATTCGAGAGGGGGCGACTTGAACGCGTCGCCCGCCACAAAAAAGCGTACGTCCGACGAAGAGCCGCCGGGTTCACGTCCGATCGCGAAGGACGTCCTCTCCTGGCTTCGTCCGTGCGCCCACCCGGAGCTTCACGCCGGCGTTCAGGCTCGTGTCGATCCCGGTTTTCGCGCCGTCGCCGACCACGACACCCAGCTTCCGGCGGCCCGTGTCGACCCGCTCACCTTTCACGGTCAGCCGAACTGACTCGTCGTCGTGTCGGAGATTCGCGACGATTGTTCCCGCCCCGAAGTTGACCGCCCCTCCGAGTACCGAGTCGCCGACGTAGGACAGGTGGCCGACCGTCGCCCCCTCCAGGAGGACCGAATTTTTCACCTCGACGGCGTTGCCGACCCGCGCGTCCGGGCCGATCACGGTTGCCCCCCGGAGATAGGCGTTCGGCCCGACGTCGGCGCCCGACCGGACGACAACCGGTCCCTCGACGTACGCGCCCGAGCGCACTCGGGCGCCCGCCTCGACGACGACCGGGCCGTGCAGGTGGGCGCCGTCTTCGACGGCCCCCTCGATATCTCGCTCCAGATCACCCAGGACGGCCTCCGTCGCCGAAAGCACCTCCCAGGGCCGGCCCACGTCGAGCCAGGTCCCGTCGTACTCGACGGCGGTGACGGCCTCGCCGTCGGCCAGGAGGCCCTCGATGGCGTCGGTGATCTCGTACTCCCCGCGAGCGCTCTTCTCAGTGCGTTCGATTGCCCCGAAGGCTGAGGGCTCGAAGGCGTACAGCCCCACGTTGACGCGGTTCGACGGCGGATCGGCGGGCTTCTCGTGGAGCGCCTGAAGTGTCCCGTCTTCGGTCTCGACGACGCCGTAGGCGGTCGGGTCAGCGACGATCGTCACCGCCAGGGCGTGCCCGTCGGCGGCCGCCAGCTGCTCGATCAGGTTGCGATCGACAACCACGTCGCCGTTGAGCGCCAGGAAGGACCCAGAGACGACCTCGGCGGCCTGGCCGATCGCGTGGGCGGTCCCCAGCCGTTCGGTCTGCTCGACGTACTCGACGGGAACGCCCGCGTACACCTCGCCGACCCGCTCGCGGATCATCTCCCCCCGATAGCCGACGACGATTACGAACCGGTCGACGAGCCCCACGCACTGATCGAGTGTCCGCTCCAGTAACGACTGCCGCCCGACGGGCAACAGCGGCTTCGGTCGCGTGTCGGTTAGCGGTCGCATCCGCGTTCCGCGGCCGGCGGCGACGACGACAGCATCCATACCGGGGACCTGACGCGGGACGAGGATATAACGTTGGGCTTCGGAGCTATCGGAGCGGACGAGTGCTGGCTACGTGTGCTGGGTGATCGTATCCAGTATCTCCTCTTTGCTTATCGGCTTCGTGAGGTACGCCTCGTGGTCGACAGGAAGTTCCGTTCCGGGATCGACAGCCGAAATTATCGCCATCGGGGTCTGGTACCCCCTGTCCCGAAGGATCTGAATCGCCTCGTCACCCGACATACCGGGCATTCGTCTGTCGAAAAACGCAAAGTCGACGTGAGAGTCAAACGCCCCGAGAGCCTCCTCTCCGCCGGTTGCAGTGAGCACTGTGTAGTCAGATCCGCACACAAGCTCGTATATCTCCAGCAACTCCGGTTCGTCGTCGACGAACAGAACCGTCGCTTTCTCCCCTTCTGTGTCCGTGGGTTCGGACGAGGGGCTTTCGATTGCCATACAATATTACACAGCCTCCATTCATATGAACCGGAGCGGTTTTGAGTGATATCCGCTTTTTTGTTATCCGAGTCAACGGCCTCGGGGTCAAGCCCCGAGGCTTGCCAGTGGACTCCCGTTCTAGCCGAGTAACTCGGCAGGTGTGTAATCACCATTCACGTTCAACGCCCCTGACTTGAGGGCCAGTTGACTGGTGGCCCATCCACCGCGAGACTTCTGCCCGCGATGGATATACCCGCAGTATCGGACGGCGATGTTCTTCGCCGCATTATAATCCGCATTCACCGCATACCCACACGACTGGCACGCGAACTGCTTGTCGTCGCGGTTGTCCTCGTGGGTAAACCCACAGTGCGAACACCGCTGACTCGTGTACGCTGGGTTCACGAAGTCCACGAACAGTTCGGTGGACTCGACTTTGTACTCGACCAGGTCCACGAATTTCGCGTAGGCCCACTGCTGGAACTTGCTGCCGTTGGCGATGTTCTCGCGGATGTAGTCGAGGTTCTCGAAAATGATGCCGTCCACATCCGCGTTGTGAGCTTCTTCGACGAGGTTGGTGGCACGGTTGTGCAACCAGTCCAGCGACCAGTTAGAGAACCGACTACCGATGGATTGAATCGTGAGGTGTGCCGACCGCGTTCCTGTCTGTTGCAGTTGTCCGCGGCGTTGCTCGTACTGGTCGCGTTTGTGTTTCAGGTAGTCCGCTGACATCTTTTCGCCAGGACCACGAATCGATCTGTTGGCTCGTTTACGTGAATCACCGTCTGTGTCGTATTCTTCCTGGCGGAAGTAGTGCGCGTGTTCTTTCAGAGCATTGCCCGGATACAGCAGTGTCTCGTCACCGCTCGGCCTGCAGCGCCGGTTTCAGGTCGACGACGGGTGACCCGTCGACGGCGTCCAGCCCGCGAACTCGGAGTCGTCGGCTCTCCCGTCCGAGCAGGGTGCAGGTACAGACGTTCAGCGGGTTCGGGCGGTGGGGCGTCCGCTTGGCGAAGGCGCCGACGCCCGCCTCGTCGGCCAGCGAGTCGCGGTCGGCGCGGTCGGCCCAGTAGACGACGGTTACCCGAATGACGTCGTCGATACCCGACAGCGCGCCGGCGAAGGCCTCGAACACCTCGATCGTCGCTTCCTCGTCGTCGGCGAACCCCTGGTGCGGGGCGTCCTCGGGAGTCTCGTACGGCGTACGGGCGACGCCGACTGGCGTCAGGACCGGCTCGGGCGCGCTGTCTGACATCCGGAAAACGGACGGCCCGGGTCGCCTAAAACGTGTGGGTCACTCGCAGTCGACGACGGCGCACTGGACGCCAGCCGGGGACTCGGATTCGATGAGGGTCCCGAACTTCTCCGGAACCAGTGCGAACACGAGGGCGGTGACCGCCTGAAACCAGTGCTGCAGGACGACGTGGGCGAACACGCCGGCGAAGAACGGAACCATCTTCGAGGACCCAAGGGGATCCACTGTGACACCGAAGGGATCGTCGACGCGCTCGTTCGAGACGGACGGCAAGTCTACGCACTGCATCACGGATGGGACGAGTGGGAACTCAAAACACTCGAACGGGATATGGACCCCGAGACGTTCCGCATGATGGTTTCACATCTGGATCCGGCGATGCTCCGGCAGTTGGGCGGGGATCAGCTCCCCGAAGTCGAGGCCGATGTCGAAAGCGAACTCGACTTCGATCAGATCGGCGACGATGTCGGCTTTGACTTGCCCCCCGCCGAAGGTGTGGAAGTACCCGACGCCGAAGAGATCGAACTTCCCGACGGACCACCGTTGCGCGACCTTGTCGACGAGGAGACACGACAGGAGCTAGATGCGCAGCTCCAGCAGATCATGGACGATCACGTCGACTCGCTGGACGAGCAGGAGATCGAACGCCTCTTTGAGCAGGCTGATGGCCCAACACCGGACGAACTGGCCCAACTCCTCGATCCGGAACTCGAACAGGAACTCAACCAGGCCATAGAGGAAGCAATCGACGACGAGATGCTCCAGGAAATGGCTGCCGAGCACGGTGTCGGAACCGACGACGACTTCCCGATGATGCTCGATCTGGAGAGCGAGGATCGGTTTCTCGACCTGTACGCCCACCTACTCGTCTACGTCAACGACCGGTTCGACGTGATCGAGGGCATCGAGACAGTCGACGACATCTCGAATCGAAACACGAGCGACCTCCTGCCGCTCCGCCAGCGCCTCTACGAGGAAGACACCGAGGCGATCATCGAATCGTTCGTCGAGGAGAACTCTGCGGATTTATCTGCGGACGACCTCGATACGGTCGCAGACTGGACTGACTACGAGTACGGTGAGTTCGTGGTCGTTCGGCACCTCTCTGACTATGCAGTACTGCTGGACTGGAGCGACCCACCACGCGCGTTCGGTGTAAAGGCCGTCCGGATGCCTTTTACTGACCTCTGGCCCGAAGAGCGGCTTCCGGTGTTCCTCTCGGAGGTCGCTCTGCTCCCGTTCGAGGACCAGGTCGTGACCGACGGCTGGCTCGCTATCCAGCGGGTGGTCGCTGGCGGCAATCTGAGCACCGATATCGACGACAGCTACGAGGAGGCCAAACACCGGCTCGGGATCATCGAAACGCTGCCGGCACCCGACGAGTCCGAGAAATCCGACGCCGAACAGCTCCGATTTTACCTGAAGAACAAACGCAACCGGGAGCGATACGCCGAGGAGATTACCGAACTCAAGAACAAGAATCTGGAACTCGAACGGATCTACCACCAGGAGATGGGCAAAGCCCGGGCCCGGAGTTTGGGACGGGAACTACGCGAGACAGACCTCAAGGAAGCGTACTTTGCGATCTACGATGACCGCATCGTCGCGAGTGGCACGTCCGAACAACAGGTTCGGGAGATACTGGCTGATATCTTGCCAGACGGCAAGGAGACTCACCCTTATATCTACCACTACGACCCGTGATGGACGGCATCAGATCATAGCCAACCAGAAGTATGAGTGCCGAGAAATATATGCGGTCACGAGCGTAATGACGCTCGTGGACGACTTCGTAGAGTGGGAACTCGCAGACCGGGGCATCGACGAACTCTACGCACACCAGGCCGACGCGATCGAAGCGATTCGGAACGGTCAGAACGTCGTCCTGGCCACACCGACGGCGAGCGGAAAGAGCCTCACGTACACACTTCCCGCGCTCGAACACGCACGCGACCACGACGGACGGACGCTATACATCGGTCTCCAAGTCGCACTGATCAACGATCAGGAGGCGACGCTCTCCGATTTTGCTGCGCCATTTGCCGACGTCTCTGTCACACAGTATACGGGAGCGTCTCGACGGCCGAGCATGCACAGACCGAGACGAGTGCGCTGTTCATCTACGACAACTACCGAGGGGGTGTCGGACTGGCCCGGAACGGCTACGATCACATCGAGGAACTCTTCCGACACACGTGGGAGTTGCTGGCCGATTGCGGGTGTTCGGATGGCTGTCCAGCGTGTATCCAGTCTCCCCACTGCGGCCAGGCGAACGAGCCGCTCGACAAACGCCTCGCGGCGACGCTGACGATGGCACTGGCCGATCCGAGCCGACAGGCCGCCGGTTCGACACCGAAATCCGATTAGGCCCCGTCTCGAACGACGAGATATGGACATCGACGAGAAGACGATTCGGGACCGGAGCACGGACGCAGTGTTCGAGCGGGGCCAGAACTACCGCGGCGAGGGGCGTATTCAGCGTCTCGACCGGTTCGACGATCTCGTTACCGCGGCCGTCAGCGGATCGAACCTGTACGATGTGACTGTCGATTTCGGTGGCCGGACCCTCGACACGCGGTGTACGTGTCCGTACGACGGTGGCGGCGACTGCAAGCACGTCGTCGCGGTACTACTGGACATCGCCGCGAGTCCGCCAGACGACGAGAGCGAACGTGTCGAGGCAGTCATCGACGACGTGTCGGCTGAGGACCTGCGTGGATTCGTCCGTGACGCACTCGCCGAGCACGCGGAGTTGCGTGAGCAGTTTCTCGCCCGGTTCGGCGACGACCACAAGTCGGTCGACGAGTACCGCGAGGAGATCGCACAACTGTTCGAGCAGCACGCCGACCCGGTCGTGTACGACGCTATCGACTTCTCGCGGTTCTTCGAGATTGCGGACCAGTACCGTGGCCGCGACCGATATCTGGCTGCAGCGACCGTGTATCGAGCGGTGTTCGAGGAGATCGACGAGAAATACAACTGGATCGACGGGGCCTATGACCACTACGCGAGGGCCATCCAGACCGCACTCGATGGGTACGCCGACTGTATTCTTGCGACCGATCCGCATCCCGAAGAGTTCGACACGTACGCCGGCGTACTGGAAGCGCGGGCAACGACGGAGCCACGAATCAACGACGAGCAGTTCTGGCGCGCACTCGACGACCTCGAAGAGCGATACGAACAGTGATGGGAGCCAGTGTCGACGGACGAGATTTGAAAACTTCGGGGTGAGAAGACGCAGCTATGCCCCATACCTGCGAGGACTGCGGTGAAGAGTTCGAAACCCTGTCTCGTCTTCGCCTGCACGACTGTCCGGAGGACGAATCCACCGCCGGCCAGGACATGTTCGAGGAGCGGAAAGCAGACCTCGAAAAACAGGAGCGCGAGACCGAGCGGCGAGTGAGACGAGCGGCCAGCGAGGACCTGACAGACGCGATCGAACGCGCGCAGCAGGGCGATGAGATGGCCATCTACCAGACACTCGCACAGTACGAACGGCAGCTCTCTGATGAGTGGACACGGGAAGACGGGGGGGGGACTACTGGGGTTTCCATCGCGTCTTCTTTGGGCCAGCAGTCGAGGGGCTCGAAACGATTGTCCAGCGGGAGGGATGGCCGTTCCTCGTCGATGTCCTCGACGCATACTGGCCCGAAGCCACGTACGATGTCGACACGTATCCCGAACACGAGGCGTTCGGCGGCGCGGAGCGAGGTGATTTCGGGGAGTACCCACACATCAGCCACGTGCTCGTAGTCGTGACCGGCAAGCAGATGGTTCGGACGCGCCTGACTGACGGTGTCGCGGCGATTCCGACTGATAGTGATTGCTGTAACAGTTTACCGGAGCGACCGCCTGCTGTCCGGCGGTCGCATCGGTAATGGCTTACAGCAGTCACTATGAGGCACTCGACTATCTGATGCTGTTCCATCGCCACCCCGGGGACACACAGCCCTGGATCGATTCGATGAGTTACGGCTGGGGGATCGGTCATCCGGACCATCCGTTCGAGGAGACGATCAAGACGGTCGTAGACGGCGAGTGCGAAATTTGGGCCGGCACGGCCATCGAACACGCCATGCACGCAGACCAACACGCCGCGACGACGCTCCTCGAAGACCTGTTTGCTGCGGATGTCGTCTCGGACCCCGCGCAACTGCTCCAGATCGTCGGCGCGATCGACCGTGGGTACTATTCGAGACCGACTCCGGACAGTCGTTGTCGACTGTGGACTCGTCCGGCAACTACCGGACGACTGGTCGTTTACCGATATCGTCCTGTAACACTCGATAGATATGACCGAGACACCAGATCGATTCATGATAGAAGTTGGGAGCGGAACAGTCGCACACGTCATCGATATGGGTGCGAGCGAATCGGGAACGGCGAGTTCCTCGCCGCTCGACCCCAGTGGGACAGGCGAGAAGATGTGTAGTCGAGGGTACCGTGACTTCCGATCCCAGCGAGTTCCGTTTTCGGAGTTCGTCGCTCATCATGATATCGACAAAGATGGCTTCGAGGGCGATGCCCCGGACGAGATCTGCTCGTACTGCTGGTCGAAGACGATCAAAGCAGTGAGGAGCGAGCAGGAGCAGTCCGATGACGAGATGTCCCAAAAGGTCGGAACCGTCGGGTATCGTCTCCGGTGGAAGCAGAAAGGCCGTGCACGGGACGAGTGGTACGATATCGTCGTCAGACCGGAGACGACGATGGCGGAACTGGACAGGCTCGTGTGTCGGTTCACCACGCTCGATGACTTCCACCTCCGGATGTACGGGCTCGAAAACGAGTATCTCGATTCCAGTCTCAAAGTGCTTCCTGACCGCCAGTACGAGAAAGCGGGTGACCGTTCGTATACGAGAGCGAGCGAGATGACGATCAAAGATGTCGCCGAACGGGCCAGGCTCCAGGACGGTGACAGACTCAGTCTTGTCTACGACTTCGGTACGCCGTCTCACTACTACTGCATCGTCAAGGACGTCTACGAACCCGAAGAGATCGACGAGATTCTTGGCGGCAACGATGTGATCAGTGCGACCGACACAGCTGCGATCGTCAAGGAGAAGCGACCATGACCCGAGAGACAGACGAGCAGGCGATCAGTTGGTGCTATCATCTCGAACGCGAAATGACTTTTCCGTTTCGGGCGCGGTGTATCGAGGAGCGAACGATTTCACCGTTGCGAGAGGACGAAGTGGTGACCGTCGTTGGGATGACCGACGAAGTCGTCAGCAGCCGTGAAATGTTCGTCCTTGTGGAGTGGATGGACAGGGAATTCGGCGTGCCGTTGTCCCAGCTCGAAGTGCTCGACGGGGACCAGGCTACGCGGGACGCAGTCGACGACTGGCACTACTGGAACGGTGACGGCGGCCGCCTGGGGTGACCACGCGATTAGCCGTGTCCTGGTTCGGCGTGTGACGCGTACTCCTCGGCCAGTTCGACCACATCGTAGACGTGCATCCCGGTTTTGAACCACAGCACGCGATCCGCAGCGGCTCCGAAATCCTCGTCGGAACAGTCGAGTCGCTCTGAGACAGCTAACACGAAGTTATCGGCCTCTATTTGCCGGATCTTCGCCAGTTTCGACTCCAAGTACTCGGGCGTCCAGAACCCGACGATCTCCATGATCGCCCGCCGCCCGTCGGGATGTTCGATAGCGAAGTCGGGAATCATCACCTCGTCACCGAGATCGAAGACATCGTCTTCGCGCTGGAGTTCCCACTCCGTGTTCGCCCGCTCCCACTTCCGGGCGAGCGTCCGTTCGACATCGCTGTCGAACCGCTGGCCCGTGCTATAGTGTGAGACGAGACCATCTGTGTGATCGAGCGTGAACTGGTTGGTGTCGCTGGCCGATTTCTCGTCGATGATCTCGGCGCGCGTTTCCCACCGGTCACACAGGGGGAGCGCCGGCAGGAAGTTCGCCATCCGGATGCCGTACTTCTGTGACTGCCGGAAGAGCGAGACTGGTCCGTCGAGTTCGGCCTCGTAGCCCGCTGCCAGGTCCGTGCTCGCGACGCGGGTTCCGTCCGCGTCGATCGGATAGATCCGGTGCATCAACCCGAACAGCTTCATGTAACTGAACACCGTCCCGAAGTGGTCCCACACCCGGATGTGCATCTTCGAGGCATCGTATAGCACGGCCTGTGCCAGCGCGAGGTTGTAGCGAGCCAGCAACCAGTCGACCGTCTGTTCGCGCTGGTCGTACGCCTGCTTGCTGTTCCCTGTTAGTTTCGTCGTTGTCGATGTCGCGAACTCCTGTTCGTCGTGGTCGTCGCGTACGGACTGGTCACCGAACCGGACGAGTCGTTTGTTGTCCTCCAGATCAGCGTACATCCCTCGGTAACATTCTTCGAGGGAGATTCCCAACTCGTCGGCGACGGCGCTGTAGACCTCCAGTTTCTGTGTGTCTTCTCCGAGAGTGGGCTGACGAACGATCGGGTAGCGGTCGTTGGCTCGCTCGAACAGTCGCTTTCGGATCTCTTGTGGCTCGGCGGCCGCCTGTGCTTCGAACTCACACTCGTCTTCGAGGAGTTTCGCCAGTCCCTGAACGATCTTGTAGTCGGTGTCGGCGACAGTCAGTTCGTCGATCGCGTCTTCGAGTTCCCCCTTCGGTTCCCCGAGGTGGTCCTCGAACAGTTCGATCAGCGTGGCTGCTGTCTCTCGATACCGCTCGTCGGTGATATCGATGAACAGGGGGCGAACCTCGCCATCGCGGACACGTGACCGTGCGAGATCAGCCGTCAGCACTGCTACTCACCCCCTCGCGCCGTCGCTGCGAAACGTACGTTTCCATCGTGTCGGTCGTGATGATCTCGTAGAGCCGTGCTGGCTGGCGGTCGTCAGTCGGGCGGAGGATACGGCCGAGTCGTTGGGCGTACTGTCGTTTCGACGCGCTGCCCGAGAGAATGATGCCGACGTTGGCCGCTGGCACGTCGATACCTTCATCGAGTACCTGCGAGGTGACGAGCATCGAGTACTCGCCGCTGCGGAACCGTTCGAGAATCTCGGTGCGTTCGTCGGTGTCGGTCTGATGGGTGATACACGGGAGGATGAACTCCCGGGAGATGTCGTAGGCGAAGTCGTTGTTGGCGGTGAAGACGATGACGCGGTCGTCGTGGTGGCGCTTGAGCAGATTGTCGAGCGTGTCGAGTTTCTTCGTCGCCGTCCGGGCGATGCGCTCGGCCCGTTGCTTTGCGATAAGCGCACGTCGTCCCTGTGGATCGTAGGAGGTGCGCTTGAGAAACTCCGCGTACCCCTGTTCCTTCCAGAGGTCGAAGTCGTGACTGTCGACGTAGTCCCGGTAGATCTGATACTCCTCGTCGTACTCGGTCCGTTCCGCTACTGTGAGCTCGACGGACATCTGGATGGTTTCGTACTCGCTGAGGAACTCACCAGCGAGGTCGTCGACGTCTTCTTCGTAGACGACCGGTCCCATGCGGTCTTCGAGGAGTGTCTCTCGCCCGTCTGCGCGTTCGTAGGTCGCCGTGAGCCCGAGGCGGTAGGGCGCGATCGTCATCTCGGGGATCTGGAGATAGGTTTCAGCGGCCAAGTGGTGCGTTTCGTCGGTGACGAGCAGGCCGAACCGGTCGCCGTACTCGTCGATGTAGCGGTAGGCACTGTCGTAGGTGGTGACCGTCAGCGCCTCTATCTCGTGATGCCCGCCGCCAAGAACGCCAACGTCGTTCGTGAGTTGCTCGCCGAAGGCGTTGGTGAGCGTGGCGTGCCACTGGTTCATTAGATCGATCGTCGGAGTGACGACGAGCGCGCTGACGCCGGCGTCGGCGATCGCTTGCAGTCCGAGGAAGGTCTTTCCACTGCCGGTCGGGAGGACGACCGTGCCCTGACGGTCGTGGGCTCGCCACGATTCAAGCGCGGCCTGCTGATACTCCCGTGGTTCGATCTGGAGGGCTGGCGTCAGGGGGAGATCCGGGTACGCTCTGGCAGTATCTTCGACCTCGTGAGTGAATCCGCTGTCGAGGGTCGCCTGTCCACTGCTATCGCTCCACTGTCCAGCCCACTCAAGCAGCGCCCGGTAACGGTATGCTTGGGCACGGAAGGTGTCGACACGGTCGTCCCACTCCGCGTGTGGAACTGTCTCGGGTGCATCGTAGAGCAAGAGCGTTCCCTCGTCGAATTCGAGCCGCATTCGGTACGTGAACGCACGGGCGTGGGACGATTCAATCTGTCGGGCTCACGCTCAAGTAGGATTCCGACTCGTGCATCGGATCGCCTCGCTGCGAGGGTTTATCTCCGATACCGGGCCCAAATCGTGGTAGATGGACGAGACGCGACACGCTAGTTCCATTCCCACTACGGTACTGCGAGATACCCGCGAACAGCGGCTCTGGACATTCGATGGGTGTGCAGTCGAGACGCGCGACGTGACCCTCTCGACTGGAGACTACGCTGTCCCGACCGACTGTACACACGATCCAGAGGCGGACACGACTTCCTCACCGCACTCACGTGGGAACGAGACCGATTCACGTCCGAGCTACGGCGGGCCGCCGAGTGGCCACGGCCTCTCGCGGTCGTCGTCGAGACGTCCTGGGAAACCCTGCTTCGCAACCGGGGCTGTATGCGACAGCGGGAGATTCATCCGAACCAGATCGTCGGGACACTCTCGGCATGGACGCGCCACTACAACGTCGCGTTCCGTTTCGCCGAGTCCCGCCGACGAGCCGAACTGTGTGCGTTTCTCCTCCTCGTCCGTCACAGTCTGCTACAACGACGTGAGCAGAACTGACGCGACAGCTCAGTCGGTCCAGAAGGCCCGCTGTCGATTCTCGATCTCGCTGAGGACCATCGACAGAACGTCACGCCATTCCGCCGGATGTGACGCGTCGTCGCCGGGAGTCGGTGCGTCCGGACCTGGGTGGACGTGGTCACGCGTGTTGTGATCCGAGGGATGCCGATCCCACCGGTGGTCAAACGTGCCATCCTCGTGCCCCTCGTGATAATGCAGCGAGAAGGCTCCGTTCTCGAACCACGCGACCTCCAGGCGAGCGCTGTGCACGCGCTGCGGGTAAAACCCCGGATCGTAGAGACACACGATGCGAGCCGGCGCGAATTCGGGTCGGACTTCGATCTCGGTAAAGCGGTCGTCCGTAGCGAATCGATCCGCGACAACGTTCAGACGGTCGAAGTCGATCGGTGCACTACTGACGTCAGCCGTCGAACGATCGTCGTCTCTCTCACCGCTCATGCAACAGTACGCTGACTGGCAGCGCCGTCCGAGTCAGTCTGCAACGCCCGTTCCAGGAGGGAGATCCGGCGGCGAGTCGTCTTCCACGCGGATACCTCTCTCCATACCGTCTCTACAGAACGGTCAGTGTCGGCTGCGTGTGCAGTGATAGCTACTGCGTCCGGGGATTCGACGTCGAACGTCTCCGCAAATGACTCGTCTTTCTCTACCGCACCTTCGAGAAAGTCGAGCAGTTCGTCGTCGTCGAACTGATTCCGGAGTCGCTGGACACGCCGCCAATTCAGGTACTCCTGGTTGCGCTCGTACATCGCAGGAGAGTCGGTGACTCGCGTGACGATTCCCATGCGTTCGAACCACCCCAGATACTCCCGGGCAGCGTCTACCCCGTGCCCCGCGAGATCTGCGACCTCACCCGCTGTCGCAGGACTGTCCAGTCCCAGAACGGCATCGAAGAAGTCGTCTCTAGTGCGGTCCCCGGAAACGAGTTCCTCTGGAGGAATGAGAGCGTCGAAATCCGGCATGTCCCGGCGCTCGTCGGCTTCTGCTTCCAGTTCGGGGCGTGGTTCTTCCATACCCGGATGTACGACTTTAAACGGAATAAATCTTCGTACGGCCGGATTATTACAAGAGAGTTCATCCAGACGGATCGGCTGAGACGGCACTGTTAAATCGAGAGTGAAGGAGGTGGGAGTTCTTAGTTCGAGTGTCCATGCTCGAAGAACTCCCACTTGATCCAACGGAGTCTTCAGAGGTAGCGTTTTTGGAAGATGAGCGCACGCCAGCCTGGCTGGTCAGGCTGGCGTGCGCGGCTCATGCTGCGTCGGCGTCTCTGTCGGAATGTAGTGATCTGCTTGCCTGGTTCGGCGTCGATCGAACCAGGCAAGCGGTCTGGTATTGGTACCAAGCCTACGGAGAGTACCACGATGAGGAGTTCACGGCTAAACCAGACCGCGTTGCTGTCGATGAGAAACAAGTTGAACTCGAAGGTGGCGAGAAGGTCTGGTTGTATGCAGCGATCGACGTTGATTCGAAGGTCGTGCTCCACGTCCAACTTTCGGAACACCGGGGAACGGACCCAGCTGCTGAGTTTCTTCGTGAACTCAAAGAGAACCACCGCGTCTCGGACGCGGAGTTTCTCGTCGATGGTATGGGGACCTGACAGCTCTTGCTCGGACCGGGCTGGCTGGTGACCTCAACTACTCTGACCGCAACATCATTGAGAAGCTCTTCCAGACGGTTACCATGCGGATCGGGCGGTTTCACGAGATCTGGAATGGCAGCCAGGCCAGTACCGAGCGCTGGCTGACTGCCTACACCGCCTACTACAATCACTTTCGCAGTCATCAGGCACTCGACAATCAATCGCCAATTAAATACGCGAAATCAACAGGTGCAATTTAACAGTGCCGATCCCGCGGGGGTCGACATTGCCCAGGGCTTATAGCGGTTAGTATCAGGTGTCGATCGCTTCGCTACTTGGTAGGTCGATGCAAACGACTGTCCCGCCAAGGCTGCTGTCGCCCAGTGACAGGTCTCCACCGAGCGTCCCAACGGCCCATTTGCTTCCCCAGAGGCCCAGACTAGTCGCGTGTGCAAGGGGCTTCTCGCTGCCGCTCTCAAAAACGACTCGTTCGGACTCGGGAATCCCTGGTCCATTGTCTATCACCTGGATCCGAATACCCGCCTCGGAAACCGACCCCCGAACCTCAATCTGCGGATCTGGTCTGTCGTTGTGCACAAGTGCATTTTCGGCGATATTTTTGAGAGCAAAGTTGAACAATTCCCTGTTGGTCCGAATAGTCACCTGCGGGACGTCAACCGTTACTGTCGCTCGCCCACGAGGTGTGTCCGTGACGTCTTCGACAACTGCCATAACAGTCGCTTCGAGGTCAGCGGTGGTTATCGAGGTATCCGAATCGGCATTGACCTCCCCCTCCGCATGAACGCGGAGGAGGAGGTCAATGAGCGTTACGACGGGACGGGTTTGCTTGC
The DNA here is from genome assembly GCA_036626435.1 of Haloarculaceae archaeon. Taxonomy (GTDB): domain Archaea; phylum Halobacteriota; class Halobacteria; order Halobacteriales; family Haloarculaceae; genus SW-9-67-25. Next base: position 31,925 of record JAZKRS010000014.1, read on the forward strand.
GTTCAGGCCCAGTCGTAATTGTCCATGCGGAACGTATCCGGGACGACTTTGATCCCTGAGTCCGTCGAATCGCGTATGGCTGCGGCCGGTCACCTCGGGGACGCGCACGAACTGTCGGAACGTGCCCGACAGTACGCAAACGAGGTTATCTTCGGTGAGGAGTGGAGTCTGACCCCCGACCACGTCGACCTGAACCGGGTGACTTTCGAAACCAGCACCCGGATGAAGCGGAAGCACGGCGTATGTTCTTCGGATGGACACGGAAACTGTACGATTCGTCTCTCCGAGCAGACCTACGAGCGAGCGGGCTTCGGAGCGATGAAGGAAACGATTCGGCACGAACTCGTGCACGCTTATCAGCGCCAAACGACCTGCGTCGACACAGGCCATGGCGACTCGTTCAAACAGTGGGTAGAGCCGTTAGACCTCTCTGGCCGGTGTAGTACTCACTACGAGAAAAAGCCCGAGGACTACAAGTACCGGTTCTACTGTGTGCAGGGGTGTGGGTTCATCGGCGGTCGTCTTCGATGGAGTAAGGCCGTTCGTCGAGCTATCCGTGGCAGGCAAGTCTGTGGGAACTGTGACGCAGAGCTCCGCGTGGAGGGTCCCAATGGCGTCCTCAATGAAGTGCCGGAGTGGCGGAAGGAGTCATCATTTGACGAAGACGACCTTCGCTATCGGTTCTACTGCGAGAACTGTGGATGCATCGGCGGACGACGACAGATGTGCAAAACCGTGCGACGAGTCGCAAGAGGAGAAACCTGGTGTCGGGACTGTGGATCCTGGGAGATAGCGGTGCGCGATTCGAATGACGACCTCGTCACCGCCGCCGACCTCTAATACTAACGGCTATAAGCCCGTGAGTGATTTCGACCCCCTGGAGTCGACGACACTCACGAAGTTATAGCCGTCAGTATAAGGATGTGCAGGTCAATCGGTAGAGATGAACGCCGTTACAAGCAGATTTCGGGCGCTCGGTCAACGCTCGAAGACGCGTTGAACGCCCGTGACTTTGTGACCGAAGGGTGACTCAGCGTCTCTTGTCCCAGGGGGAGGAATCTTGTACGCAGTGATGCTAATACGACTATGGCACGCACGTGTGAGGACTGTGGTGAGGAGTTCGACACGCTGAGTCGATTGCGGCTGCACGATTGTCCGGGACCGGATCCGGAGAGTAACGCGTTTATCGACCGCGTTACAGAGGAGCTCATGGATGGACTGCAAAGAGGGGCGATACTATCGACGTTGCCGACCGATCCGTTAACCTCCGATCTCTTGGACCGCCTCGAAGAGGCGGAGCCGGTCCACACGGTGCTGACTTTACTGAGCGGGCTGGAGAAACCAGGTGCAGTCGAGCGGATCGCAATCCAGACGACCGAGTACGGATACCTTCTGGAGTACTTCCCGGAAGATGGATGGGTTGTGGTCCGGCAGGTTGACGGGGCAGACAAGTCGCCGGATGAACTCGAAACCGCGCTGATGAAAACCGTCGACGAGTGGCAATCGACGGTGACAGAGATCACACTCGGGTCGGGAAGTCGCGACGAGGCCCAGAAGCGACTGCAAGAGGAACTGAACTGGTGAGGCTGTCGGAGACGATTCGCTCGTCGCTCATATCGGAAGTGTCAAACAGGGATTTGAGTCTCGGCCACTCTCTTGTGTGTCCCGTCTGTTTGTCTGGACATGAACCGACGACGGTTTCTCGGAGCCGCCGGTATCGCGCTCTGTGGGGCCGTGGCCGGCTGTCAGACGGGGCCGGACGGCGGCGAGGGGACAGCCACCGACGAACCCACGCCGACCGGGACCCCGACGCTCACTCCCGGAGGGTCGGCCGGGCTGACCGAATCGGAGGTCGAAGCCTGTGCGCGGACCTACATCGACGAGAACGTCATAGACGTCGAGAGTGAGCGGGAGTCGGTGACGGTCCGGAACGCGGAATCCCCCAGCCCTCGCGTGGTCGGGGTCGGCCGGCAGGACGGCCACACAGTGTACGAGGTCCGCGCGTTCTGGGGGATCTCCTACTACGGCTACACCGTCACCGCACGCGCCGTCGCCGAGGCGCCCACGGACGCGCCGCGGGCCCAGGATCTGCCCCTGGATGCCGTCGACGGCCTCCAGTCGGCAATCAAGGAGGCGATCGAATCCGGGGAGCCCGCCCAGGTGGAGGTTTTGAGCCCGGGAACCGACGAGGTCGAGGCGTTGCAGGCAATCTTCGGCGAACGCCTCGAGGAGACGTCGGTCGTCGTCGACCGCGAGGGCTCCCCGGTCGAACTCGCGCTCGCGAGACAGCAGGGGCTCCACGCCGACTACGAGGAACACGCGTACTACCACGCCGTCGACGGCGACGTCTACCGGACCGAGGAGCCGTCGGTCGACGCGACAGAGGGGGAGCGCATCGAGTGCTGATACTGCCAGGCGAAAATCCCCCAGGATTTTCGATCGGCAGTATCAGAGCGCGTTCTCGAGGGCGCCGGCGACGTTTCTTGCCTTCTCGGCGAGTGGCTCCGGGACGTTCCCGGCGGCAACGGCCTCGTCGAGTTCGTCGTCGTCGACGCGCTCGACGGTCCCGTCCGGCCGCTTGACCACGTCGACGTGGAGGTCGACGTACCGGACCTCGTCGGGGAAGACCTCGACGGGCGTACAGACGTTGACGTAGGTGCCCCGCTTCGTCCCGTCGTCCCCGCGGTAGACCGTCGGGTACCACCACCGACCCTCCTCGAACTTCGTGATTGCCTCGTCGCCGGGCTGGCGCTCGACGCCCAGCGCGTCGTAGGTGCCGCCGCCGGAGATGTCCCGGCGGACCGTCACTGACCCGTCGGGTTCGCGGCCAGTCACCTCGGCGTATCCCAGCAGGAAACACCGCCCGTCGGGCTTGCCGTGGGCGATACCCACCTCCTCGCCCTCGCGCGGGCCGAACTGCCCGGTGACCGCCTCGAAGGGGAAGTCCTGTTCGCCGTCGGCCACCGGGTCGGCACAGACCGCCTCGACGAAGTCGACCGCGGCGCTTGCCGTCCCGGCAGCGGCCTTGATGCGGTGGTGGCCGGGCATCGTGTGGGTGACCTCGCGGCGGCGCTCGTCCAGCGCGAACCGCGACTCCCGGCCGAACCACACCCACCGGGTCGCGTCACCGTCGTAGTAGCACTGCGGCGCGGCCTCCGCGGGATCCGGCGCGTCGGTGAAGGCGTCGTCGAGGGCGCGGGCACGCTCTGAGGCGGCGGCGAGTGCCCCGTCGAGTGCCTTCAGGTCGGCGTCGTCGCTGTCGCGACCCCACTCGGGGGCCCACCCCTCCGGCGGATCGGTGGGCACGAGGTCTGCGAGTTCGGGACCGGCGACACCCGCTGTCCCGCCACGGACCAGCCCCGCCAGCGCGCCGTGGACGCGTAGCCGCGTGTCGAGGACCGGCCGATCGTCGCCCCAGGGCGGAGCGGGCTCTGTGACCTGGACGCGCAGGCAGTCGCCCTCCTCGACGTGCCGGGCGGTCTTCGAGTAGGGGAGAAAGCCCTCGCCGTCGCCGATGTCGACGACAGCGCCGCCCCCGGGCGTTTCGACTACTTGCCCGGCGTAGACCGCGCCCCGCGGGAGGTCGGCCACCCAGGAGAGCGTGTCCCGGCCAATCATCTGCAGGCGGTCGGTCACCGACGCGACGCGGTCGGGGTCGCCGGTCACGCCGACACCCTGCCGGTCGCCGGTCGTCTCGACGACTGCCTCGGCGGGATTGGTGGGGAACGTCGCCTCGAACCGCTCCCGGATCGGGGGCGAGGGCTGGACCACCCCCTCGAGCAGTTCCGTCAGCGCCGTCGCGTAGATGCCCCGGATGCGGACAGTCATCACTCCAGGTTCGCGCGCCGACGTTCAAAATTCCGTGGGTTCGGCGCCGACGGCCCGTGACAGACCGGTGTCGCGGTCGACTACGCGAAGGCGTTCAACACGAGGACGAGAATCCCCATGAAGGCGCCAAAGGCCATGACTGTCTTCGGGTCGATCTCGATGGCGTTGTTGTCCTCGGCGTCGAAGTACCGGACCAGCCCGGCACTGGACATCAGGCCGCTGCCGTCGGAGCTGCTCATATCTGTGGGTGGTCGGGGGTCCGGTGTAAGCCTTTCGACCGCCCGACGGGCCACCCGCGGAGTGGAAAACGCTTATCCGGACTGCCGGAGTACATATCCGAGAACGCATGACGATCACGCTCAAGGACTTCTACGCGGACTGGTGTGGGCCCTGCAAGACACAGGACCCCATCCTGGAGGAACTCGAAGAGGAGTATCCCGACGTCGAGTTCGAGAAGATCAACGTCGACGAACAGCAGGACGTGGCAAACGAGTATCAGGTCCGCTCGCTGCCGACGCTCGTCGTCGAGAACAACGACGGGATCGTCGAGCGGTTCGTCGGCGTCACGCAGGCCACCGACATCGAGGACGCGCTCGGCGAAGCCGGCGCCTGATACGGATTGCTGTAGTCAATTGCCGGATATCGCCGACCCGAAGGCGGCGATTACCGGTAAAACGCTACAGCAATCCGTATGAATTTTTGGACGCCCGTCTGAGATACGCAAACGAGAAAAGGGTTAGCCGCCGGTATCGCCGGGGTCACCGGGGTCGGGCTGTGCGCCGGCGATGGCGTCGTCGAGGCCGTCCTCGACCGCCTCGCCGATCCGGCTCTCGCCCCGGAGTTCCCGGTCGTCGCCCTCTTCGTCCTGCTGTTCGGTGATCTCTTCATCCCCGGTGACGGAGACGAAGATGTCGCCCAGTTCGTCTGTGCGGCTGGATTGAGTCTGGCTCATGCGCACTTCTACGTAACGGGTGGACGGATATAGTTGTCATACCAAACGTGTTGGGTACGCGCAAAACCGCACGACAGTAAAGGGGATGTAGCTCAGAGTGGGCGACCGGCGCTAGAGGACGTCCCGCTGGCAGGATCCACAGAGGGTCTCCTCCTTGACGTCGACCTCGCGGACGGTCGGGGAGAAGTTCATGACACAGCGCTTGTTGTCACAGTGCTCGAGCCCGAGCGTGTGGCCGACCTCGTGGACGACTTCCTTGCGGACCCGGTCTGAGAAAATCTCGTCGGCCGAGCGATTCGAGAACCCGCCGTCGGAGGACGTGTGCAGGCGATACGTCGAGATGACGCTGCCGTTCCCGCCCAGGTAGGCGAGGCCGAAGACGTAGTTGCGCCGGTGGTAGAAGAGGTCCTTCGGAGTGATGGCGATGTTCTTCTCGCCGTCACCGACCCGCTTTGCGAGGTCGATAAACTCTTCAGCACGGTACTGGTCGCGACCCGAGTCGTAGGATCCGGCGGGGACCGGTCGCTCGTCGTGGACGGTCACCTTGGAGTCGTAGACCGCGCGCAGGCTACTCGATGCTTCCCGCTTGACAACGGCATCGACTTCGCCGACCGGCACGATGTCGACGTGCATGCGAATCCATATGCGTCGCCGCCCCATAAAAATCTCGCGTGCGAGAGGAGACGATACACGCCCTCGTCGCCCGCCTCGCCGAGTTCGACCGGGTCGTCGAGGTCGGTGTGGGCAATCGCCCGGATGTCGCAGCAGTACTTGCCGACACTGGCGTGACCGTGACCGCCACCGACGTCCGCGAGCGCCCGACACCCGAGGGCATCCAGTTCGCCCGCGACGACGTGACCGACCCCGACCGACAGGTGTACGCCGACGCCGACGCCATCTACGCCCTCTCGTTGCCCCCCGAACTCCATCGGCCGGCGCTCGATCTCGCGCTGGACGTGGACGCGGCGCTCCTGTTTACGACGCTGGGCGGCGATCCGCCTGCGGTCCCGGTCGAGCGCGAGACCCTGCCCGGGGCGACGCTGTTCACCGCGAAGCCGCAACGGCCTTGAACCAGGAGCCTCTCCCCCCGCGTGATGAACGTCGATGCGGTCGTACTCGACGTCGACGGGGTGCTCGTCGACGTCGCCGACTCCTACCGGCGGGCGGTCGTCGAGTCGATCGAACGGGTCTACGGCGACACGATCGACAGGCCGGACGTCCAGCAGTTCAAGGATGCGGGCGGGTTCAACAACGACTGGGAGCTGACATACGCGGCCGCGCTCTACGTCCTCGCGCGCCGCGAGGGGATGGATCTCTCGCTCGCGGCCTTCACTGACGGGATCGAAGGCATGGGTGGGGGCCTCTCCGCGGCGCGGACCGTCGTCAGCGAGGAGGTGACCCCGGCCGCCCGCGAGCGCGTTCTCGCTCAGTGGGACCGCGAGCGCCTGCGCGACGTCTTTCAGCAGCTGTATCTCGGGGCCGACCTGTACCGCGAACTCGAGGGCGGCGAGCCCGACATCGAGACGGCGGGGTTCATCCACGACGAGCCAGTCCTTGTCGACCCCGAGACGGTGGCAGCCCTGACCGACCGCTTTGCCGTCGGCGTGCTCACGGGCCGCCCGGCCGCCGAAGCCGACATCGCGCTCGACCGTGCGGGCGTTGACGTGGGGAGAGAGTTCCGGTTCACGATGGACGACTGGTCCGGCGGCAAGCCCGACCCCGGCGCGCTGGTGACACTGGCGAAGCGCTTCGAGGCCGGCCGCCTGGCCTTCGCCGGCGACACGCTCGACGACATCCGGACAGCCGTCAATGCGAGCGACGCCGACGGCCGGACGTACTACGGCGTCGGCGTTCTCACGGGCGGGCTCTCGGGCGAGGCCGGCCGCGAGAAGTACGAGCGCGCGGGCGCAACCGCCGTCGTCGACTCCGTCAACGACCTGCCCGATCTGCTCGAGTAGCGGTCACTGCGGCGCACGGACGGTACGCCGTCGCACTGATCGTGCGGTCGCGGCCCGGCACGCCAACGGTTCCGAACGGCAACGCTTATTCGCCAGTCGGCCGACCAGGGCGTATGCAGATCGCACTCCTCGGCGGCACCGGCGACATCGGCGAAGGGCTCGCACTCCGGTGGGCCCACGACACCGACCACGACGTCGTCGTCGGCTCGCGCAAGGAAGAGAAGGCACGGACCAAAGCCGGCGAGTACCGGGACCAGCTGGAAAGCCGCGGCGTCGAGGCGGCGATCGAGGGCCACGAGAACCCGGATGCGGCCGCGGGGGCGGACGTAGTCGTTCTCTCGGTGCCCGCCTACTACCTCTCGGACACGATCGATGCCGTGGCGGACGAACTCGACGATGCGGTGCTGGTCTCGCCGGCGGTCGGCATGCAGCGCGACGAGGACGGCGTCCACTACAACCCGCCGGGCCTGGGCAGCGTCACCGCACTCACAGCCCAGTCGGCACCCGAGGACACCCCCGTCGTCGGCGCGTTCCACAACCTCGCGGCCGGCAAGCTCTCGAGCCTCGACGCCGACCTCGACTGGGACGTGCCCGTGGTCTCTGACGACGAGGACGCGAAGGCGACCGTCCAGTCACTCGCAGAGGACATCGAGGGTATCCGCGCACTCGACGCCGGCGGCCTCGGAAACGCCGCCGAGGTGGAGTCGCTGACGCCCCTTCTCATCAACCTCGCGGCCAACAACGACGGCCTCCACGACCTCGGCGTCAAGTTCTGGTAGGTCAGGAGAGCAGCGCCGCGAGACAGCTCTCGTCACAGACGGGAATCTCCAGGACTGTCCCGTCACCGTCACGGACAGTCAGGCACTTATATTGAGTTCCCGGATCGATGCACCCGTTGCAGGCCTCGCACCTGCGGGTGCTTCCATCGAGGGTGATCCGGGTCGACGTGCTCTCGACGTTCCAGTCGGCGGCGTTCGAATCGGGCGGGTGGCGTACACTGGTTGCGGTTCGTCGCGTCAGATCGTGTCGTGCGGGCATAAATCTACGCAAACTCAGACGGGGATGTGGAACTGAACAGGGGACCCGGCTGCAGTGATAGCTGACATATCGAACTGGCCACGGGACGAGATGTGGTAGACATGCACAAACGTCACGCTTCCTCACGTAAAATGTTTTTGATTTGAGTGATTGTGGCGCCGATTTTTTGCTCGAACGTTCAGTTACGGCGGTGCACGTCCCTGTTCTCGTCTCCGGTACTCCCGTCCTCGTGTTCGCCTTCTTTTTCGGCGGTCGGCCACACGACGCTCCCGAGGAAGGGGACGCCGATGCGCTGTGCCGACCGCGAGATCATGTGCGCGCCGGTCGGGACTGTCAGGAACAGAAAGAGGATGCCGACGAGCGATGGGAGGCCGGCCCCGCCGGGGCCGAAGTGGACGAACCCGGCGAGGAAGATAGCCGCGGTGCCAAGCGTCGTGGGCTTGCTCGTCGCGTGCATCCGGTTGTAGACGTTCGGCAGACGGAGCAGGCCGACCGTCCCCACCGTGAGGAAGAAACACCCGACGACAACCAGAACCGTGACCAGAACCGGACGCACCTGGGCGAGGACCGCGACGCCGACGATATCGAATCCCGACATGGTCACTCGCGCCTCCCGATGATGTCGCCCTCGGTGACGTACTTTGCGACCGCGACAGTCGAGAGAAAGCCGATGATCGCGAGCACGAGGCCGACGGTCACGAAGAGGCCGCGGTCGGTCTTCAGCGCGAACAGGACCGCAATGGCGACGACGTTCGTGGCGATGGCGTCGAGCCCCACGACGCGGTCCGGCGTCGTCGGCCCCCGAACCACCCGGTAGCCACAGAGGAGCGACAGGAACGCGACGAGAACGAGCGCGAGGGCGGCGACCGTCGTCACCAGCCCCGTCTCAGCGGCCATCGTCCTCACCTCCCCGACGGTCGTCGTCCATCCACGGCTCGTCTGGCGACTCGTCTGTCCGCTCGCGCGTGTCCCCGGCGTCACGTCGCCGTGCTGGCGGACCACGGCCCATGTCCAGGGCCTCGATCGAGAGGCTCACAGTCTTCGGGTCCGGCGGGGCGTCCTCTGGGGTCATCCGTATCGGTGGCGGCGGGTCGTCGGGCGACAGCTCCTCGTCGAAGATGACGAGCGCGTAGTCCTCCCAGCCCCGGATCGGCTCGACGACCTCTTCCGGGTTGCGACCGTCGACGATGTGGACGTACAGCGCGTTCTCGTCGGGGTCGTGGTCCAGCGTGACGGTCCCGGGTGTCAGGGTGATGCTGTTGGCGATGGTCGTCACCCCCAGGTCCGTCCGGACCCGGAGCGGGACGTACATCACTTCTGGCTCGATGGGCATCCCCGGCGCGAGGACGCGGTAAGCCATGTCGAAGTTGGCGACGACGACGTCGCGCAGGAACGCGACCACGTAGAGGACGACGTACGGGACGGACGTGGCCGTACTGGGGAGTTCGATCCCCTCGCTGTACATCCGCCGGAAGACGAACGCCACGGGGAGGCCGACGGCGATCCCTGCGAGCAACCGGCCGGCGACGGCCTCGGGCGCCGGCTCGACGCCACGGACGAACACCCAGATCACGCCGAAGAGCAGGCCGGCGACGGGCCAGCGCCGTGTCACGCCGCCCCACCCCCCACGGGCGCGACCGCCTCGACGTAGGCCCCGCGGTCCATCGCGGCCTCCGCGGCGGTCCCCGCGAACTGCGCGACGGGTTCGAACCCCAGCCCCACGAGGACGATCACGCCGGCGACGGCGACGAGGACGGCCACCTGGGCGGGGTCGACCGACGCCGTCCGGACGCGCTCGGAACGCACCCCCCAGAAGCTCCCGATCCAGGCCCGGGTCACGTAGACGACCGTCAGCGTGGCGCCCACGAGCAGGGCGGCCAGTACCACACCCGTCCCAAAGGTAGGGGACGCGGCGAGGTGCGTCGCCACAGCGTCGAAGACCAGGAACTTGCCGAAAAAGCCCGAAAGCGGCGGAATCCCGGTGAGAGAGAGCGCGCCGACGAAGACCGCCCCGGAGAGCAGCGGCGCCTGCCGGCCGAGCCCGCCCAGCTCCGCGATGCGATTGGTCCCGGTCGCGCCACGGACGGTCGCCGCAGACAGGAAGAGCAGCCCCTTCGCGAGGGCGTGGTGCAGCGCGTAGACGAGCGCGGCAACCAGGCCGAGCCTGCGGACGGTGTCCGACCCCGCTGCCGCGGCGACGGCCACCGGGGCCGCGATGAACCCGACCTGGCCGATACTCGAGTAGGCGAACAGCTCCTCGAGGCTGGGGCTCGCGACCGCACCGAGCCCGCCGACGAGGATGCTGAGAACGGCCATCGTGGCAAGCACCGGCGCGAGGACGACGAGCGGCGACGCGCCCTCGACAAAGGGGACGCCGAAGGGGATCGCGGCCCCGGCAAAGACCGTGAAGTACAGGCGGATGATCGCGTAGACCCCGACCTTCTTGGTCGCCCCGGCGAGCATCGCCGCGACCGGGAGCGGCGCGGCGCGGTAGGCGCCGGGGACCCAGAACTGGAAGGGGACGAGGCCGGCCTTGAGCGCGAACGTCGCGAACAGCAGCGCCGACAGCCCCACAACCGGGGCGGGGTCGACGCCGTAGGCGCTGGCGTCGGCCAGCCGGCGGGACATGTCGGCCATGTTGAGCGTGCCCGTGACGGCGTAGAGGCCGCCGACGGCCAGCAGGAAAGTCGCGCTGCCGACGACGTTCAGCGTGAGATACCGGAAGGCTGCGGCGGTGTGCTGGGCGTTGCCGTAGAAGGAGACGAAGACGTAACTCGTCATCAGCATCACCTCGAACCAGACGAAGAGGTTGAAGAGGTCGCCGGTCAGGAAGGCGCCGGTCACGCCGAGCACCAGCAGGTGAAAGAGCGGGTGATAGAAGACCCGCTGGTTCTCGCGGTCGATGAAGCGGGTCGACAGGGCGACGGCCGGGAGGGTGACGGCGGCGGCGACGACGAGCATGAACGCCGAGAGCCCGTCGAGGACGAGCGTGATGCCGAAGGGGGCTGGCCAGTTGCCGACCTGGTAGGCTGCGATCCCCGGCGCCGTCGGCCCGAGAACCACCCGCCAGACGGCGACTGCCACCACGCCGGCGTAGGCGACGGCCCCGAGGACGCTCACCGCCCGCTGGAGGCGCGGGTAGCGACGCAGGACGAGTGCTGCGAGGACGCTTCCCAGCGCAACGAGTATCGGCCCGACGACGAGTGTGTCTGTCATTTACGCCCACTCCGTGACGTCTATGGTCTCGTTTTCCTGGTAGGCACGGTACGAGAGCGCGAGCGCGAAGGCGGTCGTCCCGAAGCTGATGACGATGGCCGTCAACACGAGTGCCTGGACGAGCGGGTCCGCAGTCGTCGGGACCTCGCCGCCGTGGGTCGCCAGTACCGGCACGAGGTCGTAGGTCCCCTCCGCGATCCCGCCCATCGAGATGAGGTAGACGTTCGCCCCCTGGGAGAGCACCGACAGCCCCCAGACGACCCTGACGACGTCCCGTCGCAGGACGAGGAAGGTCCCGAACGCGAACAGTCCGCCGACGACGGCCGCGAGCAGGAGGCTCATTCGGCACCCACCACCGAGAGGATCGACAGCAGCGCGCCGACGACGACACAGTAGACGCCGACGTCGAAGACGAGGGCGCTGGTCAGTTCGAGTTCGTGATACAGCGGGACGCCCTCGACGTGGACGAACGTCTGGGTGAGGAAGGGGACACCAAAGAGGAGGCCCGCGGCGCCGGTGCCCGCGGCCAGTACCAGCCCGAACACGAACAGCCGACGGTAGAGAAGCACGGTCCGGTGGTCGAAGGGGCCTGACCCGGGGTCGACGTCGCGGTCGAGGACACCGACCTCCAGGTAGTCCAGGCCGTAGGCGACGTAGATGAGCGCGAACGCGGCCGTCGTCAGGACGCCGCCGACGAAGCCGCCGCCGGGGAGGTTGTGTCCCTGCAAGAGCAGCGAGATCGCGACGACGAGCACGATCGGGACCACGACGCGCACTGTGGTCCGCATGATCGTCGAGGTCACCTGTTCTCACCCCTGGTGCGCATGATCACGAGGACGAACGCCGAGATGGCGGCGACGGAGACGACGAGCAACTCCCCGAGCGTGTCGAACCCGCGGAAGTCGACGAGGACGACGTTGACGACGTTCGTCCCGCCCGCGCCCGGAACGGCCTGCCGGACGTAGTAGCTGGCTGTCTCGGTCAGCGGCTCCTCGGGGCCGCGTGCGGCGAACAGGACCGACACGAACGCGGTCGCACCGACCCCGACAGACAGAACGAGGTCACGCGCCGCGAGCCGGGTATCGAGTTCGCCGTAGAAGGCCGGCAGCTCCTCTAAGACCAGCAGGAAGATCAGCAGGAGGAGCGTCTCGACGACGAGCTGGGTCAACGCGAGGTCGGGCGCGCTCGCGAGGATGAAGAAGATGGCCACCATGAACCCGAAAATCGACAGCGTGAGGACGCCAGCGACGTGTGACGGCGCGGCGGTTACGGTGGCCCCGGCGCCGACGGCGACGGCGAGAACGAGCGCCATGGCCAGCGGGACGTCGATCCCCCCGAGTTCCGGGATGCCGGCCGCCGTGGCGTAGCCGGCAAGCGCCAGCCCGCAGGCAGTCGCGAGCGACCAGGCGGCGTACGTGCGGAGGTTGCTGTCGTGGACCCGCGGCCCCAGCCACGCGCTCGCCCGCTCTGTCCCCGTCACGAGTTCCCGGTACCACCAGCTCGGCCGGGCGAGCGGGGAGAGGATGGTCGCCCGACCCACAGCAGACCGGATCTGTTCGTCGACGGCAAAGGCCCCGACGCCGGCCACGAGCGCGACGGCTGACATCAGGACGGGCGGGGACAGCGATGTCGGGAGGCCGGCGTGGAGTTCTACGGCCTCGACGGCCGTCGCGTCGAGCGCCCGCTGGACGACGGCGTCGATGGCGAGGTCCGGCGCGACGCTGACGACGGCCGCGAGGGCTGCGAGCAGTGCCGGCGGCCCGACGAGCGCGACTGGGGGGCGGTGGACCTCGTCCGCCGCCCCCTGCCGGTCGCCGAAGAAGACGAACAGGAAGCGCAACGAGTAGACGACAGTGAGGACGCTCGCGAGGACGGCGACTGTGGGGTACAGCCACGCGAGCCCGCCGGCTGCGACGGCCGTCTCGTAGGCCGCCTCGAAGAGCAGCTCCTTCGAGTAGAAGCCGTTGAAAGGTGGGACACCCGCCATGCTCAGGGCCGTCACGACCGTGATCGCGGCCGTAACCGGCAGGGGGCGCCAGAGGCCGCCCAGGTCCCTGAGGTCCCGGGTTCCGACCTCGTGTGCGACGACGCCGGCGACGAGAAAGAGCGCCGCCTTGAACAGCGCGTGGTTGAACAGGTGAAAGGACCCGGCCTCGGCACCGTAGTGGGTGGCAAAGCCGAAGCCGGCAATCATCAGGCCGAGGTGACTCGCCGTCGAGTACGCGAGCAGCCGCTTGATGTCGGTCGCGAGGGTCGCCAGAGCCGCCCCGACGGTCATCGTCAGCAAGCCGAGTGTCGCGAACAGGAGCGTCCACTCCTCGCCGAGCAACATCGGCCGGAGCCGGCCGACGACGTAGACACCGACCTTGACCATCGTCGCCGAGTGGAGAAAGGCGGAGACTGGCGTCGGCGCGACCATCGCGTTGGGCAGCCAGAAGTGCAGCGGGACCTGTGCGGACTTCGCGCCGGCGGCGACCGCCACCAGCGCCAGCGCGGGCAGGTACAGCCCCGTCTCCCGGAGGGCTGACTGCATCGCCTCCGGCTGGGCGAGCATCGCCGCGAGGTCGAAGGTGCGGGTTCCGAGAGCCACCTCGGCGGCCAGCGAGAGGACGACGAGGCCAACGAGCAGGCAGAGTCCGGCCCCGACGGTGACAACCATCGCCATCCGCGCGGAGTACTGTGACTCCTCGTCGTCGGTGTAGTGGCCGATGAGGACGAACGAGCAGACGCTCGTCAGCTCCCAGAAGACGAACAGGGCGACCAGGTCGGCGGCGAAGGCAACGCCGAGAATCGACCCCATAAAGGCGAGCAGCGTCGCGTAGTAGCGAGTCTGCCCGGGCTCGTCGCGCATGTAGGCCGTCGAGTACAGGAACACGAGCACCCCGATCCCGGAGGCGAGCAGCGCGAACAGGACCGCCCAGCCGTCGACGGTAAAGCGGACCGCGACGTCCAGCGAGGGGATCCACGGGGCCGAGACGGTTGTGCTGGTTCCGACGAGCGACGCGACGAGGCCGAAGGAGACGAGCGCGATAGCGGCCCCGGCGTAGCCGACGCGGTCCCCCAGGAGGCGAGAGAGAAGCGGTGTGACTCCGGTGCCGACGAAGGGGAGCGCAACCGCAGCGGCGACCACCCACAGCTGTGGTTCCATCGGACGCGTGAAGCCAGGCCCAGGTCGGACTTAACAGTACCCGTTCGAGCACACCGGCCCTCCCCCGGAGAGCCGCCGACAGGACGGCGCCGCCGAAACGGCCTACGCCTGTAGCTTCTCTCCGAGGTCACCGCGCTGCTGGTACTGTTCCAAGATGTCGCTGCCGCCGACGAACTCCCCGTCGACGAACGTCTGGGGGATGGTCTCCCGACCACTGTGGCGTTCCAGTGCCCCGCGGTAGGCGTCCAGTGCGTCGAGGACATCCACTGTCTCTACGTCCTCGCGGTGTTGCTGGATCAGCGCCAGCGCCTTCCGCGAGTAGCCACACTGGGGCATCAGCTCGGTGCCCTTCATGAACAGCACCACCTCGTTTTCGGCGATGGTCTCGTCGACGTGTTCGGTCACCTCTTCGGCCGAGCGGTCTGGCTGGGGATCGAATGCCATGACGGCTGACTGGGGCCGGAGAAGTATAGGACTTCTCCTACTTCGAGGCGGAGGCCCCGCCCTCAACGAGCGAGGTAGTTCACTCCTCGTACTCCTCCGGGGTGAAGGTCGTCAGCTCGATCGCGTGGATGTCCTCTGTCATGTGGTCGTCGAGGGCGTCGTAGACGCGCTGGTGACGGTCGACCAGCGACTCGCCCTCGAAGGCCGGGGAGACGACGACTGCGGCGAAGTGTTCGTCGTCGTCCGGATGACGCGGCGTGGTCACCTCTGCCTCCGTGCCGGGGACGCCCTCCTCTATGAGCCGTTCGACGGTCGCGTGATCCATACCGGGTGAGACGGCCGCGACGATCAAAACACTTGCCTCACAGGTCCTCCTGGACCTCGTTGACGGCGAAGCTGTCCCTGTAGATGCGGTTGCCCGACTCGGTGTCGTAGACGGTGGCGGTGATGACGTGGTCCGCCTCGATGGTGTGGTTTCCCGGGGAGGGATAGTTCGTCCACGCCCCACTCGAGTTCTCCGGGCCGTCGAACTCGAAGACAGCGTACTGGCTCGACTGCATTCCCTCGCGTTCGTCTGTCGGGTGCGAGCGGTACGTCGACCCGTTTATCTCCCAGACAATGCGCGTCCGGTCGGAGTAGAGCGCGTCGCCGGCCTCGTGTTCGACCTCGATCCTGTCGTCGGTCGTATCGACGGCAAACGAAAGCGACGCCTGTGGCGTGGTCGATTGGCCGCCGGGGATCCCGATGACGATGCCGCCAAGGACAGCCGCCAGGACGACTGTGATCGCGATGGCGAGGATGATGCCGATGACGGGGGTCACGGCACGCGGCGGGTGTGTGTCTCCCCGGGCCGGCTCATCGGTCCGGTCTGGCGACGCCCTGGCGTCCGTGTCACCCATTACGCTACATGACCCGATAGCGATCAAAACTCTTCTGGCCGCCGACCGGCGGCGAGATAGAGGAATTTAAATCGTCTCCCTTCGTCTCACCGACCGTGAGCGACCTACTCCTCCTTCTGGGACTGGGGATGGCCGTCTTCGTCGGCTACAACATCGGCGGGTCCACCACAGGCCCGGCCTTTGGCCCCGCTGTCGGCGCCGGCGTCATCTCGAAGATCCTCGCGGCGGCGCTGATGTCCGCGTTCTTCTTCGTCGGCGCCTGGACGATCGGCCGTCGCGTCGTCGACACGCTCGGGACCGAACTCGTCACCGACGCCTCGGCGGTCTTCTCGCTCGAGGCGAACGTCACCGTCCTGTTTTTTATCGGCGGCGCGCTCTTCGTCGGGAACTACGCGGGCGTCCCGGCGTCGACGTCGATGACCGCCGTCGGCGCGATCGCCGGCCTCGGGCTGGCAGCGGGCCAGCTCGCCTGGGACGTGATGGGACAGATCGTCACGTGGTGGATCGTCGCCCCCATCGTCGCGTTCTGGATCTCGGGCGTCATCGGTCGGTACTTCTATGCGAGCATCAACCGTCGCATCGCGCTCAACCGGAGTGACGGACCCTTGCTGGCCTACACCCGGTCCAGCGTGATTCCGCGCCCCCGCCCCGGGCCGAACACGTCCCGGCGAGAAATCGTCGGAACGGTCGTGGTCGTCATCATCGGCTGTATCATGGCCTTCGCGTCGGGCACCTCGAACATCGCGAACGCGATCGCGCCGCTGGTCGGGAGCGGGTTTCTGGAGATGAACGCCGGCATCCTGCTCGGCGGGGTCGCCGTCGCGGCCGGAGCCTTCACCATCGCCCGCCGGACCCTGGACACGCTGGGCAACGACCTGACCGACCTCCCGCTGACCGCTGCGATCGTCGTCGCGACGGTCAGCGCAACGCTCGTGACGTTGCTCTCCCTGATCGGCATCCCGGCGAGTTTCGTCATCATCGCGACGATGAGCATCGTCGGCCTCGGGTGGGGGCGTGCGACCCGGACGACGACCGTCGCCGAGGGGGTCCGCGGCGAGGGGGCGCCCGTCTCCGTGGGGTCGCTCGCGGGCGACGAACCGGGCGAGGAGCTCCCCGACATCGGCGAAGAGGAGCCGGCGGACATCCCGGAGGCGAACGCGCTGTTCGATCCCTCGACGACCGCCCGGGTCATCCTCATGCAGAACGTCGTCCCGGTGCTTGCGACTCTCGGCGCCTATCTCACCTTCCGGTTCGTGCCCGCCTTCGGCTTCTGATACTGACGGGTGAAATTGTCCCGGTAGCTGGTTCGGGTGTCAGGCCGTCGTCCCCTCGAGTCTCTCCGCAAAGTGCTTGATAATCTTCCCCTCGGCGCGGTGGAGCGTCTCGCTCGCCGTCGACTTGGCGATGTCGAGTCGCTCAGCGAGTTCGGTCAGCGAGCAGCACCGCGGCGTGTCGTAGTAACCCTCGTCGATGGCCGCCTGGGTGATGCGGCGCTGGCGGTCGGTCAGCAACTGCTCCTCGCTCAGCCGCTGCTGGACGTAGTCGACAGTAAAGGAGATGTCGAAGGTGTCGAGCTGTGAGCCGAGTTCCGAGAGCCGATCGTTCGACGCGGTCACCTCCCACACCGCCGTCCCATCCTGGATGTCGAAGGGCATCTCCAGGGGGACACCGGAGTCACGTGCCGGCATGAGGAGAAGCGGCATCGTCGTCTCGAACTGGACCAGCACGTCGTCGCCCGTCCGCTTCAGCGGTTCGACCGTCTGGACGTCCTCGTATGTGCTCATCTCCGCGATGGCAGCCTTCGTGTCGGGCCCCGACACCTCTGCGAGGGCGACACCGGTCTGCTCGCCGGACAGCGCCGCGAGGATCCGAAACTCCGTGTCCGGATACGTCCGCGTCAGGTCTCCGATCCATACCTCCTCCGGGATCGTCAGGCGTAATTTTGCGAGCGGCATCTGTCTACTCGAACATATTCGGCCCATCTACACATAAGTAACCCCGAACATGTTTGCAAAATTCTCATCAGGTAGCTTCACCAAGGGGGGGTATGGAGACCGTGACGGTCAGCCGGACGATCGAAGCGCCGGAGCCGACCGTCCAGGAGTGGATCACGGACACGAAGCCGTTCATCGAGGCGGCTGGCTTCGACGAGGTGGCCGTCAAAGGCGACGTCATCGAAATCACAAACAACGTCGGCCTCCTCACTATCGAGTTGATCCTGCGGGTCCTCGAGATCGACGACGCCCTCGCCTACGAGCAGGTCGACGGGATCTTCGACGAGATGGAGACACGATACACCCTGGAGGAACGTAGCGAAGGGATCGAAATTACGGCGGTCACGGAGTACGCGCTGGACGTGGCCCTCGTCGGCTCGATCCTCGATAGCACCATCATCGCCCGCCAGCGCCGGAAGGAACTGTCCGCGCAGTTCGATTACCTGGAGCGAAGAGCCGAGAAGTACGAACCGTCAGCCAAGTGAGTTGTGGCCACTGGTCGGTTCGGCGAGGCTGGCGAGCCGATCTTCGACTGTGTAGACGCCGCTGTCCCTCCGGTGGGGCGCCACGTGAACGATGTCACCGTCCACGTACTCGGCCATCACGAGGACCGGAAGCCGGAGTGTCGCGTACTCTTCGCCGGTGATACGCGACGTCTTCTCTCTTGGCTCGAAAAACGGTGCGAGTGAGACGTCGTTGTGGGCAGCCCATTCCCGGAACGTGCCCACCCGCCGCAGGATAGCCCGGCCGCGTTCCGTCTCAACCGCTGTCGTCGAGAGCGCGACCTCCTCCCCCCAGATACGGACCGACAGCGCGTCGAGTTCGCCCGTCGCCTCCAGCCGCTGGAGCCTGTCTATCGCCTGCTCCTGTATTCCCTTGCCCGTCCGCGACGCCAGCGAGCGAACGCACAGTTCGATCCGGCGGTCGACGAATCCGACCCGCTGGTCAAGTGTCGTGGCCATTGATTTCGGTCGTCCCGACGCCCTACCGGCACTATAAATTTTCTAATATTTTTATATATCCGAACAGAAAATATATACGGCTATACCGGTCGAGGTAACTTTTGATAGTTCTCAGCCGGACGTTCCCGGCTGAAAGTATCAGGGCTTACGTCGACCGGTATATAAGCCCGTGAACAATGTCGACGTGGGGTCGACTATCTTCACGAAGTTATAGCCGTCAGTGTCAGAACGCTAGTCTGTCCCGAACCGGCCGATCCGCCCCGCATCGTCGAGTTTCTGGAGTGTCTCGTGGGCTCCGACGACCATCGCGGGGACGACGAGCATGAAGATGTGTTCCTCGATCGGGATACCGAGGAGTTCGACGCCGGTCCGCATCGGGATGGCGAAGACGCCAACCTCCAGCGTGTACCAGTCCCAGAGGTACGCGAAGGGGTACAGAGCGACGATTGTCCGGATGGCCGCGCGGGCGGCGCCAGCGTACGCGACGAGTGCGACCGCGATCGATCCCCAGAGAAGTTCGGTCACGAAGTACGTGTAGTCGCCAAAAACGGTGATATCGGGGAGCACGGCGGCAGTTCGGTCGGGAGACGTGTAAAGACTTCATACTGACGGCTATAACGTCGTGTCGAGTTTGGAGCGGGGGTACTGTTTTTATCCCGGCCGTCGTACGTCCCCCTTATGAAGTTCGTTATCGTCGGGTTCGGGCGCGTCGGGCGACGAACCGCTCGCATCCTCCAGAGTGAAGCTCACGACGTGAGTGTCGTCGAGCAGGACGCCGAGAAGGCCGACCGCGCACGGGAGGAAGGGTTCCGGGTTATTCACGGGGACGGCGGCGACGAGGACATCCTCGAACAGGCCGGGCTGGACGACGCCGACGCCGTCGCTGCCCTCTCTGGCGATCTCAACACTAACTTCTCGGTGTGCGTCCTCGGCGAAGCCCACGACTGCCGGACCGTCCTCCGGGTCGACGAGGAGGTCAGCGGCGAGCTCTACGAGAAGTACGCCGCCGACGTCGACGAGATCATCTACCCCGAACGGCTCGGCGCCGCCGGAGCCAAGACTGCACTCATGGGCGGGGACTTCAACGTCCTCGCGGACCTCACGGAGAACCTCTCGATCGCCAGCGTCACGATCCCCGAGGGGTCACCCGTCATCAGCGAGCGCGTCATCGAGGTGGAGTTGCCCGGGAACGCCCGGATCTACGCCCACGGGCGCGAACACGAGTCGATGAGCATCCCGCTGCCACGGACGGCCATCGAGCCCGGCGACAGCCTCGCCGTCATGGCCGACCCCTCCGTGCTCACCGAGGTCAGAGAACACCTCCGGGGCGGGACAGCACAGGCCGAGAGCTGACCGTCTCATAGTGATTGCTGTAACAGTTTACCGGA
>JAZKRS010000015.1:0-50660 GCA_036626435.1 Haloarculaceae archaeon
GGCGGGTGAACTTGTCGATGGCGTTGCCGACGCCGGTGTCCATCGTCTCCCCGAGGACGCGATACCGCCGGTTCCGGTAGCCCAGCACGTGAGCGTTCGCGCCGCTGGCGTTCAGACAGACTGGCGAGTCGAACCCCGACTGGTGGCGGCCGATTTCGAGGTGAGCGACCATGTGGTTGACGCCCACGAGCGGCACGTCGTGTCGCTGTGCGACCGCCCGCGCCGCGGTGCCCGCGATTCGCAGGCAGGGGCCGAGACCGGGACCCCGCGAGAATGCCACGCAGTCGATCTCTCCGCCGACGTCCCGGAGTTTCGTCTCGACCACCTGCGGGAGGTGCTCGGCCATGTGCTCGGCGGCCTCGCGGGGGTGGATGCCGCCGCTCTCGGGCTGGTAGGCCTCGGTCAGAATGTCGACGCTGTCGGCGGCGGCGTCGTAGATGGCCGCGCTGGCTGCCCAGGCCGTCCCCTCGATGCCGAGTACGCGCAGGTCATCGCTGTCCGAAGCCATCGGTTAGGAGAACGTGGGATTGCGACCGAAAAGACGACTTCGGTCCGTAATTGAAACAGAGATGCTGTCCGCAAGAAGACACAGCGAGGTATTCGAGCCTCACAGATACATCACAATCGTGAGGAGCCAACCCAATCCCCAGATGGCTACGGCGCCCATATCGGCCGGCGTTGGCTCAACCGGCGGGTTCCGAAAGAGCATTTCGAAGAGAACGACTGTCGCTACCAGGCTTCCGATAACAAGTCCTTGATAGATGGCTACTGCCGGGTGGATGGTCGAGACTACACCGAGGACAATCACCGCTGGGATCGCGACAAGAAGCTTGTCGTAGTAGTCGACCATCGTTTGAATGACGGTTCGATAGAGGCGTGCAACTACCCTTTGGGAATTCCCGAGCACTGAGATTTCGATAGTGAAAATCTGGGTGACTCGGGGGGAGTTGCCGGACCTGGAGCGTCGCACATTCGGGCGTCGATGGACGGGTCACCCTTGCGTCCACCCCGGGCGCCAGCGGCTGGATGTTATACCGGTCGACGTAACTTTTGATACGTCTCAGCCGGACGTTCCCGGCTGAAAGTATCAGGGCTTACGTCGACCGGTATACTCCGAACTTTCGAGCGTCCGTAGGAAATGAAAGACGTAGGTCTGGGCGTAGCCGGCGTACTCGCCGCCGAACTGTTCGCGGATCGCACGCGATGTCTCGGCGTACGAGTCCCGGTCGCAGTCGGGATAGTACTCGGCAATCGTCTTCCGGATCCAGGTGTCAATCGGGACGGCCTCGAGAAAGCCAAGCGAGAAAAGCAACACGCAGTCTGCGACCTTTTCGCCGACGCCGACGAACCGTGTCAGGTACTCGCGGGCCTCTTCGTAGGGCAGGTCCGCGGCCGCCGCCGGATCGGCCTCGCCGTCGGCGACCATCTCCGCGGTTCGCTTCACGTAGGGGGCCCGGTATCCGAGATTCAGATCGCGCAACTCCCCCTCGCTGGCGGCCGCGAGCTGGTCGGGCGTCGGAAACGTGTGGTAGGTCTCACCCCCAAGCGTGATCTGATCCCCGAAGGCGTCCCGGAGTGACTGTCCCATCTCGTGGATGCGGGCGACGCGCATCTGTGCCGAGCAGATGAAGGAAACCAGCGACGGGAACGGCGGATCCCGGACCAGGCGCATCCCCGGATAGGTGTCGTAGGCAGCCTCGATCAGGTCGTCGTCGCTCGTCGCCGCCCGGATGGCCGGGAGGTCGTCGCCCAGTCGGAGTCGCTGACGGAGCACGGGATCAGCGTCGATCGTCGACTCCCATTCGAGGCGCCCGTCGTGTTGCCGGACGCGCACGGCCCCAGGTTCGCCAGTCGCACGCGTCGTCGTCACGTACCAGCCGTCGTCGCCGTGTGTCCCATCGTAGTCGCGGCCGTCCGCGCGCCACCAGAGGTAGGACTGCCCGCTCTCGACCGTCGACTGGAGGTCGAACCCACCGGGGGACGACTCGACGTCTATGGTACCCTGCTTCATCGTCACGTCCAACGACCCGCCGGGTCTTCGGCGTTTCGAGTCGTGTCCGTCACAGCACTGGGTGGGCCAACCTTCATATTGGACGCAAATCAAACAATACGTATGAACTGCAGAGTTGTCGTCGAAGCCGCAGTTCCGGTGTACGACGTGGAAACGCCCGACGAGGCGGTCCGGATCGCCATCTCGAAGACCGGCGAGATGCTCAACCCGGACCTCAACTACGTCGAGATAAACATGGGCGAGCGCTCTTGTTCCCACTGCGGGGAGGAACTGGAGCCGGCGTTCATCGCAGCCGACGAGAGCCTCGTCGCCCTCGAACTCGAGATGACTGTGTTCAACGTCGAGCGCGAGGAACACGCCGCCCGCATCGCACGCAAGGAGATCGGCCAGCGACTGGAGAACATCCCGCTCGACGTCCTCGAGATCGAACCGATCGAAGAGGACGACGAAGACGACGAGACATCGTCTGAGACCGAGGAGACGTCCACAGAGGAGAGTTCGACCGAGTCGGGCGAGGAAGGCGGCGACGACGAGGTCCTCCCCGAGTTCGAGGAACTCATCGACGAGTAACTGCGGCTTTTCGAGACGACGCTCTCCGGGGGCTGGCTGACGGTGAGCGGGACGAGAACCAGCGGATCAGTCGGCCGCAGCGGAGACGCGCTCGGTTTCCTCGGACTCCATCTCGGATGTGATCCCTCGTGCAATCGCGAAGACGGCCGCTTTGTGGTCCGTTTTCGACTTGTGGATCGATGTCGGCTGCACGCCGAGAGAAATGTATTCGTCGTGTTCGACCGTGTTTCCGGTCTCTTCCTCGTAGTGATTCTGTACCTGTGCGAGCAGGCCGTGAAGATGGATGAGTTCCTGCTTTTTCATGGTCAGCTTTGACTAACGCCCGGAGGTTTATAGTAGTACTCTGAGTACCGTTAACACATTACCTTCTCAATCGGTCACTCAGAGGCTCTACTCAGCCATCAGTATAAACAGGGTGACAAGGCTGTCGGCACAAACCAGAGCCTCCCGACCCTTGAGGTCGCCCCCTGGACTGGCGCATCTGCCAGCTCGAGGGCACCCACGCCGACGATGGCTCGCGTCGCCCCGGGTAGTGCGTCGATTCCCGGACGGCTCCGTCACTCGCGGATGCGGACGATGCCCGAGCGCATCACGCGCTGGTTCGGGATGATGTACTCCTCGCCGTCGGATTCGACGTGGGTCACGAACATGTCCACCTCCTGTACGATACCGCGCTTGCCGTCGATTTCGACCTCGTCGCCGATGACGTACGGCTCCGCGAGCAGGAGGTAGACGCCGGCGGCGCTCGCGGCGAGCATGTCCTTGAACGCGATCCCGCCGAGGAAGACGACTCCGAAGGCGTAGGCGGCAAGCAACACGAGCAGGGCGCCGGTCGCGACGCCGACCTGTGCGAGCGCGATGAGCACGGCGATGTAGACGATGCTGTACTTGACCAGCTCCGGCAACAGGCCGGCCTCCGGGAGCTTGACGCTCCGGAGCCGCTCGCTGACGACAAGTCTGGCCTTGTCTCCGGCGATGAATCCGACGATGAGCGCGAGTGCGGCGACGAACAGGCGGGGCAGATATCCGGTAAAGCGCGCCCAGAACAGTTCGACGTTGAGGAGATTAGCGAAGTGGAGTGAGATGATGATGGCAGTCACGTAGACGAACGCGGCTGCGAGCGTGGCGACGATGCCGACTGTCGAAGTGCCAAAGCCCTGTGCCGTCCGCTCGAAGGGGGTCCCCTCGACCGCGGTGCGGATGCCGGCCCGCTCAGAGAAGCTGTGGACCCACCGCCAGGCGTAGTACGCGACGAACAGGCCGACGACCAGTATCAGAATAGATATGACGAAGGCAGTCTCTCTGGAGAAGAGTCTCTGGATCAGGTCAGACCAGTCGAACTGCATCAGTACTCCTCCGGGTCGAGTTCGAATACGAGTTCGCCGCCCTTGAACGCCCTGACCATGCCGTCACTCTCGGAGAGAACGATGGCGATGGCGTTCGTATCACGTGTAATCGATCCGGCCGCCATGTGGCGAGCCCCCAGGCCTTTCGGGATCTCGACACCTTCCGCGGAGGGTTCGAGATAGCGGTACGCGGAGACAATCTTCCCCGAATCGGAGATGACGAAGGCGCCGTCGAGTCGGGAGAACTCCTTCAACATGACGTTCACGATGGGGTCGCCGACGTGGACGTGCGACTTCTCGAAGGGGTTGTACGACAGCGGCCGGGACTTGTTCATCACCTTTCCGGCGTCGCCGACGACGAAGAGCGCGCCCACGCGCTTTCCCTTCTGTCCCTTCTGGCCGAGTTCGATTGCCACCTCGAAGACGTCCCTGACCACCGACGGGTCGGCCCTGGAGTTGACGAACAGGTCGTACAGGCCCGTCTGGGTGAACTCGGTCGCTTGCACGCGGATCACGGCGTCAATCCCGTCGCTGAAGACCCCTGTCGCACAGACGGCCGTCTCCTCTTCCTCGACGAGCCCCTGCTCGATTGCGCCCTCCAGTCCGAACCGCACCCGGCCGGCCACGTCGGTAAACTCAAGCGGGAGTTCGACGAACTGCTCGGCCCCGACGGCGTTTTCCGGGGCGACGATGACCACTGACACGTCACTGTCCTCGAACAGCCCGTATGTCGCCCCGCTGGGCGAGAGCAGGAGAACGACGTCGGCGTCCGCGACGATGTCGTCGAACAGCTCCTCCAGCGCAGTCATTATCGTATCATCTCAGCAAACAGGAAAAAACCTTGCGGCGTGTCTTTCATCTGGCTTCCGCCTGTCATACACCCGACCCACCAGTCACCGCTCTGTGCCGGCAGCCCGCCGGACGAACGCATCGAAGGCTCCACTTGCGGCGTGGCAGTGACAGTACTGTCCCAGGGTATCGTACTCGATCAGGCCGTCCTTGCCCTCCGCGATACCGTCGCCACGCTCGACGTCGAAGGCAAAGCGCCCGTCCCGCCCAACGTCGGCCGCCGAGTAGTGAAACTCGTGACCGCGGTATGCCTCGCCTGCCATCGGAGACGGGGCCGCGTCGGTTGCGGCGAGTTTCACGTGGTCGAGTGCCTGGTAGCGGTCGCGCATCGATACGGCCGCCGGGAGCACGCCGGCCATCGGATAGGTCCCCCCCTCGGCTGTCGTCAGTGATTCGGCGAGGGCCATCAGCCCGCCACATTCCCCGAGAACGGCCGTCCCTTCCACTGCGCGGTCCGCGAGGGCATCGAGGGTGTCGCTCCCGCTCAACTGCTTGGCATAGAGTTCCGGATAGCCGCCAGGGAGGTAGATGCCGTCGGTATCCGGCAGGTCGTCGCCGGCGAGCGGGGAGAACGTCTCGACGCGAGCGAGGTCCCGGAGTCGCTCCATCGTCGTCGGGTAGTAGAAACAGAACGCCCGGTCGCGGGCGACCGCAATGTGGGGTTGGCCGTCACCGCTGTTGGCCATGCGCGCCGGCTCTCGGGCCGACGGTTCCGGCGGCGTTCGCGCGACATCTACCAGTCGCCCGGCACGGATCGTCTCCGCGGCGTCGTCGAGGGCCTCGCGGGGAAGTGTCGCCTCCTCGCCCATCTGGAGCCCGAGATGGCGGTCGGGAATCGTCAGGTCCTGGCTGGGCGGGATCCGGCCGACGTACGCCAACTCCTCGGGGAGCGCCTCACGGATGCCGGATTCGTGGCGGCCGCCGTGGACACGCTGGACGAGAACTCCGGCGACGTCGGCGTCTCGTCCGATACGGTCCGCGAACGTCCGGAAGCCCAGGGCGGTGGCCGCGACGCTCTCCATGCCCGCCTTGCCGTCGACAACGAGGACAACCGGCAGGTCCAGCGCCTCGGCGACCATCGCGGTGCTCGATCCGTCGCCGTCGTACAGCCCCATGACCCCCTCGACGACACAGACGTCGCCGCTCCCGCGGTGGTAGTTTCGCAGGAGGCCGGCCTCGCCTTCGAGCCAGAGATCGAGCGTGCGCGACGGCTTGCCGGTGATGGCCTCGTGGTGGCTCGGGTCGATGAAGTCCGGGCCGGCCTTCGCAGGCTGGACATCGTAGCCCTCCTCTTCGAGCGCGCGTATGACCGCGAGCGCCGCGACAGTCTTTCCGACGCCGGAACTCGTCCCGCCGAGGACGAATCCCCTCACGCTCTCCCCTCCGGAGTGTCTTCGACGAGACGGTCGTACACGTCGGCCATGCGGTCCCTGACCGTCGCCATCGGAAGGGGGGTCCGCCGGGCGAGTGCGAGCACGCCGCCCATGCCGACACCCTCTTTGGCCTCGCCAGCGAGGTACCCCTCTGCTGCCGGGTGGTCGAGGTCCTCGAAGCCGGGATCGGTTGCGGTCACGTCAACGTCAAGCGCCCCGGCGAGGTCCTCGGCGCTTGCGCTTCCGTCTTCCGCGACGAAACTGGTTGTCATCAGCGACAGCGGCTCGTCTACGCCGGCGTGTCGGAGCAGCGCAGCTACGGTCAGCATCTGCGTGCCGCCGGCCAGCGTCACGGCGGTCTCGGACTCGATAGCACCCGCCGCGAGCCCGGCTGCGGTCGCGAGAACCGGGTCACCCATCCGGCGAACTGCACGCTTTGGCTCTCCCGCGGCCCCACCCGGCTCTATGCCACTCGTGTCAAGCCCCTCGGTAACTACCTCGCGCTTTCGCTCGATCGGATTCCGGGGGAGCGAAGAGGAGACCGCCCTCGGCTCCCCGAGCGCGGCCAGGACCCCCATCGCGGTCGTCGTCCCGCCGGGAACTGTCTCCGCGAGCAGGACTTCCTCGTCTGGCATCGCGCGCCCGAACTGCCGTGCTGCCTCGAACGCACCCGGCCCCGACGGAACGGGGTCACTCGTGCGGATGTCCCCACCCGGCTTCGCGCCGACAGTCACCGTCCCCGCGGCGGTCGGCTCCGCGAGTCCGCCGTCGACGACAGTAACCTCGAATCTCAGTTCCTCGCGAACGGCCCGCGTTATCACCGCCGGCGTCGGCGTCCCGGACGGGCTGACCGGGACAACTGGGGCGCGAACTGGCTGGCCGTACTCGACGATCTCCGCGTCCGCACTCGGGGTGTGGACCATGACGTCGGGGTCCGCCCCCGCAGCACTGATTCCCTCAATGCTCGCAGTCTGGGTCGTTCCGGCGACGAGGACGAGTCGTGTCACACTCCCTCCCGCTTGACGGCAGTCATATCTCCCTGTACTTAGGACAAGTGAGGTTTAAATGTTTGAGGGTTATCGCTGAGGACACAGTGTTTTTATTCTCTCCTCGGTGATGTTTGAGTAGATGGTGCGCAGGCTTGTGGTGGGCGTCGCGGTCGTCCTGGCGACTCTCGGAGCCGTTATGCTCCTGTGGACTGGGCCCACGATGTCTGCTGAACCGGATGGCTTGCAGTCGCCGCTGACATCCCCGGACGGGTTCGCGAACGCCGAGTTCGAAATCCGTGTCTACAGGAACGGGTCGGCCCGGTGGGCCATTCGGGCTACCAGACCCCTCGAAAACCAGAGCGATATCGAACGGTTTCGATCGTTCGCGGACACGTTCGAGTCGACCGAGACGGACGCATTCCGTAACTTTCGGCTCCGCGCCCAGCGACTCGTCGCGTTCGGCACGAACACGACTGACCGCGAAATGAACGCGATCAGTTTCGGCCGGGACGCCCGTGTCGTTGAACTGGGACAGACCCGGGGCGTCGTCGAACTCTCCTTCCTGTGGACCAACTTCGCCCGCACCGACGGGGACCGCGTCGTCGTCGGGGATGTCTTCCAGGGGGGCATGTTCGTCGATTCCGGACAGCGGCTTGTGATCGCGCGCGGTCCGGAGCTGGCCTTCGAGGGCGTCTCCGACGACCCGCCACCGGACTCCCAGTCCGTGGAGGGGAACCTCACCGCGAGCGAGACGGTCACTTGGTTTGGCGAACAGGACTTCCCGGACCAGCGGCCACGGGCCGTGTTAATTCCCCCTGGCTCAGCAAGTGACGATACGCCGGCAGGGACGCGCTCTGGGACCTCGATGCCTTCTCCTGCGACTGGCGATTCCAGCGGAATGGATATGCTCCCGTTCATATTCGTTGCTGTTATTCTGCTCGGCCTTGTGGGTGGGTTCGCACTATACTCCGGCGCAGTGGGGAATATCCGCTTCCCGGGCCGGGAGAGCCCCGAGACTGAGAACTCAACACAGTCGAAATCGGGGAAAACTCCCCCCGCAGATGCCGTTTCGGCGATTCCCGACGAGGATCGTGTACTGCAACTACTGGAGGAAAACGGCGGACGGATGAAGCAGGTCGACATTGTTGACGAGACAGACTGGTCGAAATCGAAAGTCAGTATGCTGCTCTCTGATATGCAAGAGGACGGCCAGATCAGCAAGCTTCGTGTTGGCCGGGAGAACATCATCAGCAAGGCAGGCGAAGAACCCGACGCTGCCGGTTCCCCCTTTGAGGAGGAGTGATCGATCGGCTTACACTTCCCATGAGAACTATCAGCACGCTGTCGTCGAAACGCAATGGTTAAACGTACTTCGTCGCTACCACCTGCTTGACGGCATGCTGCTCCGGTAGTGTAGTCCGGCCAATCATATTGCCCTCTCGAGGCAATGACCTGGGTTCAAATCCCGGCCGGAGCATTCCAATCCGCTTCCCTTCTGCCGATTTTCACCCGTGTGCTAACCCGAGGTAAACGGAATATGAAAGGCAATACGGTTCAGATGCGGCGTCGACCCCAACGCAGTCGTGCGATTCGCAAAATTCGGAAGGCAATTACGCGGGTGTCGGTTTCAGGGAGTAGGCAATGAAAAGAAACGACCAGGCAACCGACCCCTTAGAGGAGGTCACGCTCGTCCCACGGCCATCCGAGGAGATGCTGAAAAGCAGAACCACTTCCGATTCGGGGGATTTGAGGAATCCGATAGGGTGTCATAGAAGAGTTCACAAGGTGGTTGATTCAAAACGATCGAGGATGAATTCCGCTCAATAAGCCTGCGGATTGGCCCCATCAAACAGTTTATTACTATCTATAACATATTGCTACATATGCCAATCAGCATTGATCGGTTTGAGGATGAGTCCGAGGATGTCCTTGATATTACGGAGGGGACACAGCCCCACACGATTCTCACGTTTTTATCGGCTAACGACGATCAGGCGTTCACACAGACCGAGATTCACGAAGCGACCGATATTCCTCGCGGGAGCGTCGGTGTTGTGCTGTCACGGTTGGAAGATCGGGGATTGGTCCGTCATCGCGGCCGCTACTGGGCTATTGCAGACGACGACCGACTCGCCTCGTTTGCGGCACAGCAGGCTGCAAGCTCGTCATCAACAACAGACGATTACTACGGTGACACGGACACATGACCGAGCAATACGCTCGGGGCACCGTCGTGAAAGGACCAGATCTCTCCGGACCGCACGACCACGACCGTATGTCTGTTTGAGCACAGACTCCCCGCCATTTCGTGACGAAGAAGCCGTCTATGCCGTTGTCACGACGACGCGCCGATCCGCAGCAATCCCACTTGCTGCCACAGACTTCACGAGTGGCGGACTCCCCTGTGAGAGTTACGTCAATCCGTGGGTTCTCGTCACGATCAAACACGCCGATATCGCGGCGATCGAAGGCCAACTAACAGCAGACGCTGTTGACAAGATCGCCCGAGAGGCGGCAACCCACATCGGAGCATTGGAGTGAGACCTGACTCGATCATTGTCCCTCCTGTACTGAGCGATTTGGGAGGTTGGAAGATGGGTGTGCCAATCGTTCTATGACACTCTGGACGTTACAGGGAATGGAAGGAGTCGCGCAAACTGGTCTGAACCGGGGAATGACTCTCGGCTAACGTATGAACAACGCCCCGAACGCAGCGGCGGCGAGCAGCGCCATCGTATATTTCAGTGCCCGCCACCGTAGTTGTTGGATGAGTCCCCCGCGTCTTGTATCCGAGACAAGCAGTGGTGTCTGGTCGGTACCAACTATGGTGTACTCCCCATCTCTAACGCGTAGTTCGCCGTGGACGAAGAGTTGCTCCCCGGCCGTGATGCCACGGGATTCGACATTGAATTCCTCAGTTGCGACATCATCTCGATACAAATCGACGATGTCCGTCAATCGGTCCATCGAACAGTCACCGATAGTCGAGGTGAGCGAGACGTAGATCCCATCCCAGACGTAGCGAGTCACAATCGTGGGGAGCTTCGCGTTGCGTACCGGATTCCCAACCTCTAATTCCGAGAGGTCGTCACTGTCGTAGATCTGACGGAGCCACGAGAAGTCGATATACAGGGGTCGTCCCCCAGTGGTGACACCCATTCGGCCGACTTCGATGCCAGAGGCGAACGTACTCCGTCCTTTTCGAAGTTCACCGCGGTCGAAATCATACGTGTATCGGCCGACATCAGGAAACCACGTATGCCAAATATACGCTCCAACCAGTCCAACCTCAGGAGCAAACAATCTCTCGCTTATGCCAGCGGGTTCATCGACAAACACGGGACCCTCGACGGCTACTGGTTGGCCATCGGTCAAGCCTGCTGCATCGGTCGTCGGTGTCCCGCGAAGTGCAAAGAACGCTCTCGCAACGACTGCCAATCGATGGACGGCCCAGACACAGACCACAGCCAGTACGCCGCCGAGAAGCACCTCTCCAATCCCAACCATCGTGGCTGACTACTGGGACAGATCCGCAGACAGTCGGATCAAACCACAGTCCCGGCAGAGAAATGCATCAACCGGTGTCTGCGATCCGATACCGAGGCGATCAAGTACGCCTTTGTCTCTCCCGGTTTCGATATAGAGCCCTCCGATTCCCTCGGTGGTTATTGTTGTTTTTTCCATTCTACCATCACAGTCTGAACAGGTGCGTTGGGCCGTCATGTATCGATTTTCGTCCCTTTTTACATGTTATGTGGTTGGGAGTCTGTTGCTTGCTCTTGGCCGGCCCGCTTCAGTACCCACGGTGTCACGAAATATCAACTACTGCGACCAAGAGCATCGTCATGCGGACAATTTGATCGTCGATGATCAGAAACGCCATCGCCACGATTACGACTGCGCTTATTGCGGGCATCCCATACCGGAAGAATGGATTCAAGAGCAGATTTTGGTGACCTGCCATCCTGCCTGATGGCGAGTCACATATAACAAAAATAGTTGAGCATCTGTTTCACAGACAGCAACTTGCCGGGCTCTTACCGAAGACAGCGAAACAGCGGCATCTGTTTGCGAGTTAGAGGACAGAGGCGTGCAAGATGGAGAGATTGAAGCCAGCACTCCGACCCGTTTGTTTCACTCATCTCACGCTGAACTGTCCATTCACTGAACGTGCTGGTTGTTGGGTAAAGCTTCGAACCAGAGATACATCGCGCCAAGTAGTGCGTATGTGAGTCCGAAGATACTGAAAACCAGATCGTTGCGCAGACCTCCCCAGATACCTTGGAGTAGTCCAAGACCAACCATTGCGCTCCCAACAATGATCTGGAGACGCGTTCTGTCCATATAAGATACCCATAGATGCTCAATAACTTTATTGTATCTATCACTGCGGTTCTCTCAACGTTGAGAGACGATTGGTTCAGTGAGTTCGGTATGAGCCTCCCGTATTCACCCGGTTGGCAGCGCCAGCATGGCAGCACCCAACCCGACTGGGAGAACTAACCAACTGACATACCAGAGTGTGCTGAGTATCATAACCACCCAGGTCCTGATCCCATAGCCTGTTGGATCCCAGTCAATCCCATATCGGGGTAATCCAATGACAGCAGTAACCGGGAGCACGACGAGGTAACTGAGAGAAAGCACAAACGCAATTTGTGTCAACACGTCATAAATTGGTCGCTGCCAGATATTCAAACCGAATGCAGTGGCGATACCAGCAATGAACGGCCCGGTCAGTGCAACCATCGCAAGCAGGTAACTGATGACCACTGAGTCGGTTGGCGGGAGCGACCGAAACAGTGCTCGCCCCCGAACCGATACCAGAAGCGGGAGACAAAGCACCGTTTCCACGAATCCGGGGAAGAGAGCGGCCACCGCGAACGAAATGAGTGTGGAGGGTTGCATGTCGCTCAGTCAGTCTGTGAGCGGTTTTTGAAGATCCGTCGGTCGCATAGACACACGACCGGTGGGTAGCTGTCGAACACTATTGAGGCAACCATGCAACTGGCTGCGCGTCCCGTGAAAATAAGTCACCAGTCTTTGTTTCCATGACTGCAACAGACTTCACCGCAGCAGAGACTCTCAAACAACACTTTATGGCTCGGTAGTCACGATGGCTTGATCACTCACTATCACCGGATCAACGACTACCCATCTGTACACAGTTGCAGGATCTGAAACAGACGGCACTGACTTATTTCGCGTGCCAGACACTGTTGAGACAGAATGACCACTCATGTGACCGATTCCCTCTCGGTTTCCGGTCTGAGCCGGCTCTTTGGTCCGTGTACCGATCCCCAGACCTACCGGAACGTCGTCTTCCTTTTGCTGCGTCTCCCCCTCGGACTCGTGTACTTCAGTGTCTTTCTTACCAGCGAAAATAGTCCGGATTCCGGAATCGGGTCTTCGGCTCGTGCGGATGGTGAAAGTACGTGCGAACGCATCCCTGCCATTTCGTCGCAAGCACCCGGTTAATCGCCTTTTGTGCCGGCTTGTCGGTCGTGTGGATGATGACCCGCGTGGCCTGTGCGTTCGAGAGGACGCGGTCGGCTAGTCCTGCGAGTGCGGTATCCTCCCATTCGCGGCTTGACCCCGATTTCTCCTGTAGGATCGCGTGTTCGACCGCGTGACGCAATTTTCCCCGTTGTGTCGCCGGTGATGAAAACGACGCATTGGGGTCCCCCAATACCTTCGGTGCGACATCTACCCAGCCCTGTTTGAGGAGCGGGTCTACCCACTCACTCCCGCTCGGTATCTGGGACGGGTCGCCACCCAGTTCCTCGTACATCGTTGCCGGCAAGTAGAGCGTCTGATTCTCACTCTCTACGGCTTGCCGAATCTGCTGATATGTGTGCTGGTTTGTGGTCGGTTTGCCTGTGCCACGGATGACGCCCGTGTCGATGATGATGACCGGTTGTTGCACAGTCGCCATCGATTCTACTGCGTGTCGTCCGACTCTCGCTTGCGTTCCATCAGACCGAGTGGCGTCGCACTGCTGTTCTCGTCCTCAACAGCGTCATCGGTCTTTAATTCGGAGAGGTCAATCTCATCGTCAGTGTCTGCATCGTCAAGGAGAGCCTCGCTTGTCAGTGGTTCGCTGTCGGATTCGAAGCCGAATAACTCCGCGAGACCGGTGAGTGCGTCGATTGTGAGCCCGTATCTGACGTCGGTATCAGCGGCGAGTTGTCGCGTCGTGGTGTCGCCACGCTCGTATGCTTGTGCTGCGGTGATGAACTCTTGGAGAGTGGCGAGTCCGTATTCGTCAAGCAGCTGCTCGATAGGTGGGTACTGGGTTTTGGTGGCGACGACGAGTGCGGTGAGCGGCCCCAGTGAGAGTGAGTTATCGTCGATTTCGATGGTGAGCGCCCAGTCGGTTGCCGTGTATTTCGTGGGGCCGTCGGGATCGTCGTGTTCGCGGAGGAGGCCAGCGGAGACTAGTTCATCGATGTAGTTGTAGGCGGAGGACTTGCTGAGTCCGATAGTGTCACGGAGTTCCGGGACAGTTACGGGGCCGTCGCGTGCGTGGTAATAGACGCGCGAGAGGTCAGAGTTGTCGAAGACACGGAAGTAGGTGTCGAGGGTGTGGACTCGTGGCTGTCGGTCGGTCGTATGCTGGTCGTCCGCCGTGGGTTCAGACGCCATCTTAGTTCACAGTACGTGAACTGTGCACTTACCTGTTTGGGTAGATAGCTATCGAAGATCTCGGATCGGCATGGATCGATACAGTTACTCTCTGAAAGCGGCAGTTCCTCTGTTTCCCCAAGATCGATTGGGCAGCCAGCATCCCGCCACGGGAGCGAACTCTGGCGGTGGTACTTGTCTCCGCTCCCGTTAACCACGACTGTCTTGCTTGGCGGGATATCCACGACAGGTTCCATGCTCGCCTGAGTTACTTCGACTAATGTAGACGGTGCGCGCACACAACTATATTCCTTCGAATCGTACTTGCCAGGGCGGCAATGTGCCGGGATTTTATGTATGATACCCCCCAATAGTTCTCCCACGTAGGTCAAAACTCCCCTATTGAGGGGGAGCAACGGCGGGTTCATTGGGAACCCGTCAGGGAGACGCTCCCGGCCTCTCGAGGCAATGACCTGGGTTCAAATCCCGGCCGGAGCACTTCTTTCCTGTTTCCATTTGGTGGTTTTTGCAGACTTGAAGCTCCCTCTGTGACCAAATCGCCAGGGCAACTCGATTCCCACGAATCTTGAATTCCACTTCTGTCTTGCGATTTGGATTATTGGCTTACCATTACGGTTCGCACGAATTTCCGGTACTAATACCTGCTAATATCGGGGCAAAATTCGTGTTCCGATGCTGCTCTCAGATGTCGGCACCCAAGTGGGCTTCATTTACTCCGCCGATCTTGCATTAGCCATTCTGACAAAAATAATATATAATGCTTCATCGACTGCTGCATATAGAGAACGAACTCAGCGCTCCCTCCGGTCGCGCTTCGTTCGTTACCGCGAGGGGCGCACGCCGTGCGCCCCGTTCTGGCCGGTTTCGGCTGCGGTGAAATGCCGAGCGGAGCGAGGCATTTGCGCTATTGATCTTGCAAGGAAGTATTGACAAGAGCCGGACAGACCATCCGAAGCTGTCTGCGACACACGCTAGTTGTGCCAAACACACCGGAACTGCACGGAACTTCTATTCAGAATTGAACCCAATTACCATTCCACAGCCACTACACTGGTACACTTCAGCCGTTTCTCTGAACATTTCGAAACTCTCTACGTCAATTTGTGGTACACCTTTGGCAACCTGAATGTCATCGTGGCCTAGTTCCATCCCGCAATCGTCACAAAAGAATGGGTCATCATCCATAGATTAGGTTTTGATTTTCAGTCGTATAGATGTTGTTTGCTATTGCAAGACTCGCGTTATTCAGCACCAGCGATTCTGTGAGGCTTTCGACAGTATCTGCCGTATCCGCCTGAATCTCTTCAACCATCACTTCGATGTCGTTGGCACAGTCCCGTGAGTCTTCAGCTAATGACTTTTCGTCTGCGCCGACGCTGAACCCCTCACCAGTTTTCGCAAGAGCAGACGCGATTATTGATCTGCAAATTCTTCAAAACTGTCTGGGAGCTCTTCTGAGACATCATCTGCAGCGTCAGCTTCATCGTCATCTTGTGGCACCACCCCGTCGTCTGAGGGAGCGCCAAACGCTTCGGTAAGCACCTCGTCTCTGTACGCTTCATCTGTCGCCATCCGTTTCACCAACGGTTCGTGGGCATTCTTCGAGAGGGAGGCACTCCACCTGTCGAACTCGATGCTTGCTGCAGTCAGCCAGTTCTGTCGAATCGACTCGTCAGTGAGATACTCGGAGACATCTTCGAACTCGACCCAGTCTGGTGATTCACCGGACTCCTCGCCTGGGAGAGTGTTGAAGCTATAGTGTCCCTCTGCCTCGTTGATGAGGCGCTTAATCCGCTCGCTTCCCGGTCGGAGAATAAAGCCCACCCGTTGTTTGCTGAGGAAGGCAACCAACACATACCGACTATTCATCGTTACTGCGAGACGGTCTGACTGCAGCGACATCACCAAACGGTCGTCTCCGTCGTGGTGAGATATCTGATCGGACGAGAGCAACTCGTGAGCGTACTCGAAAAATTCTGCAACCCATTCCCTGTTCGGGGCATTTGAGACCACATCGGCAAGCTTCTCGTGAGTATGGCTGCTCATTATGTTTGTGCCGTCTTTTCGGGCGAGTGGCGAGGAATAAACTACGGTTTGCCCTGGGAGCAAGTTTGTGGCGTCAGTCCTGAATCGGGACCGGATGGAGGCTGACGTATTCATCCCGAAGGCTCAGTCCTCAACCCAGACCGACCGCGAACCGCGAACTCGACACCGTCCCACTTGACACACGAACGTGTGGCCTCAGATTCTCGGTGAGTGGTCAACCCCCCAGCCAACAAACTTCTCGCCGAAGCATAATTTTACAGGGTCGGACCGAATCTGTGGTGGTGATGAGTGAGGTGCAACTACGCGTAGACGACGCCTATCCGGCTGACGAGGGGCGGCGTCTTACTCGTGTTGCGCCCCAGACGCTCGCTCGGTTAGATGCCCGTCGGGGTGGCACCCTGCTCATCGAAGGAGAAGATGCGACCGCAGTCAAGGCCTGGCACGCGGATCGAACCAACCAGAACACACGGATCATTCGTCTTGACAGGTGGAGCCGCCAAAACAGTGCTGTGACGACCGGCGACAAGGTGACGGTCAGAAACGCAGAACCATCCCCAGCTCACCACCTCACGCTTGACGCACTCACCGTTCCCGAGACGGTCCCGCAAATGCAGGCAACAATCCATCGGTTGCTTCTTGACTGCCCACTCGTCGAAGGTGACATACTGCCGTTCGCCACGAATAGCCAGTCACCAGAACTCCCATCGTGGGAGTCTCCGACCCGCCTCCAAGCATGTGACACGGCACCCTCGGATATGGTTATTGTCACCGAGGACACTGACGTCGAAATCCACGGCTGGGACTCATCAGTGCAAGACTAATACGCAGGGAGAGGAGTCTTTGGTTCTCTGCGACGGCTCTCAGGCTGACAACACACACTGGGTCAGAAGATGTGCAAGGGGAGGCTACGGTCGAGTGGTAGGAACGCTCAAGACCACGCTGACGTACCAGTTCAGTATCACCGCCAGGCCACTCTTGGACGGGCGGGGTCGCGGGTACGGCCCGTGCTGCCGTGCCGACTGCTTCGGGGTTTCCGAATGAGGAATAGATGTTTAGTGTCAGAACTCCCAAAGAAACTACACCGCAAGTAGCATATAGAAACACATTTTTGAATATTGAGTGCGCGTTCTCCGTGTATGGGTCGGAAAGAACTCGTTGAGCACCTCCAAGAGGTAGCAGCGGAACTTGAGAAATCACCCACAACTGAGGAGATGCACGAACACGGCCAGTACACTGCCCAGGCATACTACTATTATTTTGATACGTGGGATGAAGCACTGAACGCTGCGGGTCTTGAGACAACTACGACGACTCGTGCTGACTTAATCAACGATCTCCACTCAATACAGGACTCCGTCGGACAGCCATCTTCGTGGGCAGCCGCTATTAGAGAACATGGGACAGAAGCACTTTCCCGCTTCTATGCGGAATTTGGGGATCTTGAATCAGCACTTGAGGCCGCTGGGATTGAGCCTGAAACGCCGTCACCAATCAGTGAGGAAGAGATTATTGAAGAGATTTCTCGGTTAGCTACCGATGACACTCCACCCACGTCTGATCAAATGGATGAGGAGGGAGCCTATTCAGCACGCACCTGTGCAGATCGGTTTGGTACGTGGAATGAGGCAGTCCGCGCTGCAGGGTATGAACCGCTCACGGTATCGGACGGACGTACCGAGGAGGAACTGCTTGAGGAGATACAACGTCTTGCCGAGGAGGTTGGCGGACCGCCGACAACAAGAGATATGATTGAGCACGGGGAGTACACTGCGTCAGTCTATTTTCGG
Source organism: Haloarculaceae archaeon (assembly GCA_036626435.1). Taxonomy (GTDB): domain Archaea; phylum Halobacteriota; class Halobacteria; order Halobacteriales; family Haloarculaceae; genus SW-9-67-25. Next base: position 17,617 of record JAZKRS010000015.1, read on the forward strand.
CGGTTTGAGTCGTGGAACGACGCTGTCAAGCAAGCAGGGTTCACTCCTCGTGAGCGGGTCATAGACCCGAGTGATCAGCGCATCCCAGTGTCGGAATTGCTTGATGAAATTGAACGGGTGGCTGACCTAGTTGATGGCCGACCAACTACAGAAGATATGCTCACGTATGGCGAATTTTCGGTCACCCCGTATGAAAATCGCTTTGGATCGTGGAACAACACCTTGGAAGTTGCAGGATTTCGTCCGTTCACCGGTACGACGGAAGACCTCTTTACACGAGAGGAGCTGCTCATCGAACTCCAACGGCTTGGTGAAGAAGTTGGTCGGCCACCGACGACAGAACAGATGGAAGAACAGGGACGCTACTCAACGTCACCGTATCATCACATGTTTGGGTCGTGGATTGACGCACTGCGAGACGCAGGGTTCGAACCGACAACAGCACAACTCCGTCCCCATACTGACTCGTCTGCATCTGAGTGACCTCTGCTGGGGCGTCGGTCGTGTCGTAGTCTTCACGGCGTTCCTTGTTCTTTTGTGCCGAAGACGTTGAACCAGCTGCTCACTGAGCCTGCTCATTCACCCATATTTGCTCGTTCCCCTATCCAAAATCCAAATAGAAGCATAACTAACCCGGCTACCACGGCTATCAAAAATCCCGGGTCTACAATCATCGCAGGTGAGAACTCAGCGGGGGCAAGAACCAGCGTCCAAAGGGGGACACCAACCAGTAGACAAGCCAACGCAATAAGTGCAAATTTGAGATAGGAGTTCATCCTGAATACAACGCGCGTATTCATACTAACGGCTATAAGCCCGTGAGCGATTTCGACCCCCCGTGGGGTCGACGATGCTCACGAAGTTATAGCCGTCAGTATCAGCAACGGAAGTTATAGACGTATAGCTCGCGTAAGGGGCACGCCTGGCTCGGAGGCAGTCAAAATATCCGGCCACGAGGAGGGCTTTTGTTCCACCCACCCTGCCCTCCCTTGTGATTTGTCCTGGCCCGATAACGGGCCAACTAGACAATTCATTGAAATCCGACAAATCCTTTGTGGCCGATATTTCAAGAATCACCGGATTTGGGGCGCTTGTGACAAGTTTCAGGGAGAGATTACCGGAGAGAAACTGGGTGACGGTCCAGGTTGACGCCCCGATCGTCGATCACACTCTCATACTGACGGCTATAAGCCCGTGAGCGATTTCGACCCCCGGGGGGTCGAATATGCTCACGAAGTTATAGCCGTCAGTATCAGGGAGGCAGTCAAGGAGGGACTACTCGACGATGACGCGCTGATCATCGCCATCGAGCGGGGTGACCGCATGGTCACACCCAACGGGACGACCAACGTCAGGCCCGACGATATTGTGACCGTGCTGTCTCGCGGCGGCGACACCGACCGCATACTGGATTCGTTCATCGCTGGCGAAGTGCCCCCAGAGCGATGAATTCACCGGCTACCTGTGCGACGAGTGCAGGGTATCATGTCTGTTGGACGCCACCTTCGGCTGAAAACAGGTTCGAGAGCGTCTGGCACGCCCGGACGGAGATTTGAACTCACTCACTTCGCTTCGCTCGTTCCCTGCTCAAATCTCCTCTGTCGCTTCCTTCAGCACGGACCGCTCGCTGCGCTCGCGGTGTTGTGCTGAAGAGAAGCGTCCGGACGGAGATTTGAACTCCGGTCCCTGGCTCCGCAAGCCAAGAGGATAGTCCACTACCCTACCCGGACTCACTCTCAGGTAGCGCGGACCCGGTGAAAGGGATTTCGGTTCCGGCGTCTGCCCGCAGGCCTGACAATCAGCATTCTTATGGGGACCCGAACCGTTGATGTGGTATGGCTGAGGCGTCCGAATCGGGCGGAGGTGAGAGACGGGATATTTCCGAACTCGGAGATGTATCCAACGTCCTGTTGCTCGCTCCGTCGCTCGGAGGACGAGGGAACGATATCTGTCTGGACCTGCTGACTCGCTCCGAGCCCGGCAGGACGAACGTTCTCACTATCACGTACACCGAGTCGCCGGGCGAATTCGTCTCCCGGTGGTCCGACGGTGTCGGGGACCCGCCGGCACGCGGCGGCATCGTCAGCGTCGGCGAGGCCGACGCCAGCGTGAGCGGTGCGAACTGGACCGTCCGGGGCGTCGAGAACCCCTCCGACCTCACGGGCATCGGAATCGAACTGAGCGAACTTCTCTCGAATATGGCCGCCGCCGCCGGCGACGACGAGGCTGTCGCGGTCTGTTTCAACAACCTGACGTCGCTACTCCAGTACGCCGACCTCCAGCGCGTGTTTCGCTTCCTGCACGTCGTCACCGGCCGCGTCAAGACCATCGGCGGGGTCGGCCACTACCACATTGACCCCGATGCCCACGACACGCAGACGCTGGCGACGCTCAAGGGGCTGTTCGATGCCGTCGTCGAGGTCGGCGAGAACGGGAGCCTCGACATTCAGCAGTAAGGGGCCGATCTTTTTATTCGAAGCCGCTCCCAGTCCGTCGCAGTGATGCGAGTTACCGCGAGTGACCGGTCTTCGGGCACAGCGAAAACAATTGGCAAAAACGCAAGACGTGAGCCGGACGATAGGTCAACGACAACGCTTAAACAGCTACCTTCCCTGCGTCCTGTAACCAATGGGTGCAATTGAGGACATCTACGCGGACCTCGAGACCGACGTCTCGGAGGAGGAGTTCCGCGAGGCCGTCGAGGAGAAAGTCGAACAGATGGGGGGGCTCGCCGACGAGGAGACGGCGGCGATGCTCATCGCCCACGAACTCGAGGACCACGAGGTCGGCACGATATCCGACATCGAACCGGGGATGGACGAGGTGAAGTTTCTCGCGAAGATCGTCTCAGTGGGGGAGTTGCGGACCTTCGACCGTGACGGCGAGGACGCGGAGGGGCGGGTCATCAACGTCGAGGCCGCAGACGAGAGCGGGACGGTCCGCCTCGCATTCTGGGACGAGCAGGCGGAATCGATCGCCGACGGCGACATCGACGAGGGCGACGTGCTCCGCGTGAAGGGTCGGCCGAAGGAGGGATACAGCGGGCTGGAGGTGAGCGTCGACCACGCCGAACACGACGAGGACGCCGAGATAGACGTCGATCCCGACGGCGCGACCACCGTCGACTCCCTCTCTCTGGGCCAGTCCGACGTGAACCTCCGCGGGCTCGTCCTCGACACCGACACAGTGCGCACCTTCGACCGCGACGACGGCAGCGAGGGGCGGGTGTCGAATCTCACGCTCGGGGACGAAACCGGGCGCGTCCGCATAACTCTCTGGGACGGGAAGGCAGAGCGCGCGACCGAAATCGACCCCGGGACGGCCGTCGAGGTCGTCGACGGCTACGTCCGCGAGCGGGACGGCGACCTCGAACTTCACGTCGGCGAGCGCGGCGCACTCGAGGAGGTCGACGAGACGGTCGAGTACGACCCCGAGACGACGCCGATCAGCGACCTCGAGATCGGTCAAACGGTCGACATCGCGGGCGTCGTGCGGTCGGCCGACCCGAAGCGGACCTTCGACCGCGACGACGGCAGCGAGGGGCAGGTCAGGAACGTCCGGATCCAGGACGACACCGGCGACATCCGCGTCGCGCTGTGGGGCGACAAGGCCGACAAGGAGATCGCCCCGGGCGACGAGGTGCTCGCGGCGGACGTCGAGACCGACGAGGGCTGGCAGGACGACCTCGAGGCCTCGGCGAACTGGCGGTCGACGGTAGTCGTCCTCGACGACGCGGACACGGGCGCGGGCCAACCAGACCAGCGCACGGCCCGGAGCGCGAGTAGGGGCGCCGGCTCTGACGAGCGCAGGGCCGAGGACACGGCCGCCGGCCTCGACGCGTTCGCGGCGGGTGGCGACGCTGGAGGGGAGACAGACGATACTGCAACGGGCGATAGCGGCGGAGGCGGCACAGTCCAGGAGAAGCGCGTCGAATTCACGGGGACGGTCGTCCAGACGGGCGACCCCGTCGTTCTCGACGACGGAACGGAGACGATGAGCGTCGAGACCGGCGCGCACCTGCAGCTCGGCGAGGAGGTCACGGTCCGCGGGCAGGTCGTCGACGACCGCCTCGACGCCGACGACGTGTTCTGAGAACATAGGAAACCCTTAAGACAGCTACAGCCCCGTTTTGCGGTATGAGCGTCGAGCTACCGTTCGCCCCGGTGGACGACATCATCCGGCGCAACGCCGGAAACCTGCGTGTCAGCGCCGAGGCGGCCGAAGAACTGGCCCGTCGCATCCAGGAGAAGGGAGCCGAGCTGGCTGACGACGCCGCCGACCGGGCGACGGCCGACGGCCGCAAGACGCTGATGGCCCAGGACTTCGGCGTCGATTCGGTGCCCGACAAGTACGACGTCGCGCTCCCCATCGCTCCAGTCGACCGCATCGCGCGCCTCGATATCGGGGACCGGTACCGGGTCGCCATGGACGCTCGCATCGCGCTGGCCTCCATTCTCGAATCGTACGCCGACACCGTCGCCACGGCAGCCGCGACGCTCGCACGCCACGCCGACCGGCGAACTGTCAAGGCCGAAGACGTCGAGGCGTACTTCGACCTGCGCCAGTACTTCGAATGAAATTCGGCTACCGCGACACCTGTCTCGACCACGAAACCGGGCCGCGCCATCCGGAGAGCCCCGACCGGCTGCGGGCGATCAGGCGCGCGCTGTCCGACCGGTTCGGCGTCAAGTACGTCGACAGCGAGCCGGCGAGCCGGGACCGGCTGGCTGCGGTCCACGACGCCGACTACGTCGACGAGGTCGAGGCGTTCAGCGCCGACGGCGGTGGGAACTGGGATGCAGACACCGTCGCAAACGAGCACACGTGGGACGCGGCCCGCGCCAGCGCTGGTCTCGCCGAATGGGCCGCCCAGCGCGCGCTGGCCGGCGACGACGGCCGCGATACATCCTTTTCGCTGGGTCGCCCGCCCGGGCACCACGCCGTCGAAGACGACGCGATGGGCTTCTGTTTTTTCAACAACGCCGCCGTCGCCGCCCAGTCGGTTATCGACGACGGCGCGGCCGACCGGGTCGCAATCTTCGACTGGGACGTCCACCACGGCAACGGCACGCAGGACATCTTCTACGACCGTGGCGACGTCTTCTACGCCTCTATCCACGAGGACGGCCTCTACCCCGGGACCGGCCACATCGAGGAGACCGGAGTCGGTGACGGCGGAGAGACGACGCTGAATATCCCGTTCCCGCCGGCGACGACACAGGCCGGGTATCTCGCCGCGCTCGACAAGCTGATTGGCCCCGCCCTGGAAGGGTTCGACCCCGACCTGTTTCTCGTGAGTGCTGGCTTCGACGCCCACGAACACGACCCGATCTCGCGGATGCGCGTCTCGACTGAGGGGTACGGGCACCTCACAGATCGCGTCCGGTCGATCGCCGACGACTGCGACGCCGCACTCGGGTTCGTCCTGGAAGGGGGATACGGGCTGGACACCCTCTCCGAGAGCGTCCGGATGGTAAACGAGGTCTTCGACGGCTACCAGCCAGCCGGCGGTGACGGGGAGGTACGGGGGAGTGCCCAGGGGATCATCGATGACGTGCGTGCCCAGGGGTTCGAGGGCGTGGAGTAATACTGACGGCTATACGCCCGTGAGCAATGTCGACCCTCCGTGGGGTCGACTATCTTCACGAAGGCATAGCCAGCAGTATGAGTATCAGGGCTCCGGCACGAAGTAGCCGGCGAGACCACTTCCGAACGGCTCCGCGAGCGTCGCCACCTCGTCGCCGACCAGCAGATCGTACCCGGCTTCCAACTCCGACTCGACGTGGGCGCCCAGCGCGACGTCGAATATCGCATCGCTCTCCAGGAAGACCCGTGCGCTCGCGTACTCGCGGTCGCGCTCGACCACGTACCGCTCGCCGTCGAGGAACGGCCCGTAGGCGTCCGTCCCGGCGTACTTCTCGCAAAAGCCCGTCGCGTGTTCGCGGGCGTGGACCGGTGGCCCGGCGTGGTACTCGACCTGCGGACGTTCGCTGACTGCGAGTTCGAAGAGGAGGGCGACGTCGCCGGCCGACGTCCCGGAGGTGTCGGTGGCGAACGCGGCCGACCGGAACACGTCGAACCCGCGGCGGTCGAGTTCACCGGCGATCCCGTCCCGTGACTTCTCGAGCTGGGGCCAGAGCTGGTCCTCGACGACGTCGGGGGCGTCGAAGCGGACGGCGACTGGTGTGGTTCCCCTGTCCGCGATCGCCTCGCGGACGCCGTCGGGGTCGATCGGATCCGGATCGGCAGGCTCGAACAGGCCCACGCGAGGGTCGGCGAGCAGATCGCGGGCGTAGTGCTGGAGGCGGGCGACGTTCTCGGTCGAACAGACGGCGGCGACGTTTCGCCCGGGATCGGTGGGATCGACGACGACGAGCGGGTCGTCGAAGGTGGCCTTGCCGTGACCTTCCGGGTCGAACTCGACGGGCGGGTGCCAGTCGGCGGCGGCCTCGACGAGCGGCCGGAAGCCGCCGTGTTCGAGGACGAGCAGTTCGGTCAGAAAGCCCGAGAACCCCCTCGTACGGAGGTCGCTGCCGTAGACGCCGATGCCGGTGAAAAGCTGCTTGCAGACTCTGATCTCGGCGGCGATGTCGCCGTCGATGCGCGATTCGAGGTACTGCGAGTGGAAGGGTGTCCGGTCGACGGCCGACTGGATGGCGGTCGCGTCCTCGACTGCGTAGCAGGGGACGAGATCGACCTCGAAGCCGTCGTGTTCGCCGACAACGTAGGGGTGTTCGGCGTACTCCTCGTGGCCGCCGGGGAGGACGGCGTGACCGACTGCGAGGCCGTACTCCGCCAGCCGCTCTCGGTCCAGGTCCGGGGGGAACGCGACGAACAGGTCGACGTCGCGGTCGCCGGCGAGCCAGGTGTCCCGTGCGGTCGAGCCGGCCAGAACGACTTCGCCGTCGACCGGAAGGTCGGCGAGGGTACGCTCGGTCCGGTCGGTGAGATCTGCGACGACGCTGTCGAGTCGGTCGCGTTCCTCCGGCGTCGGCGTCACCCGGTCGCGGACGCGTGCGACGACGGCATCGAACTCCTCGCTCATAGCATCGCGTTGCCGACAGACGCGTGAAAGCGTATCGGTGCGGGGCGGAAAGCGAAACGCCTATCAAAACAATCCGACTACCCGGATATGCGAGCCGCCGTAGCTCAGATGGTAGAGCACCACGCTGTTAACGTGGTTGTCCCAGGTTCGAGCCCTGGCGGCGGCGCTCGACCGGCTTCTTCCGCGAGGCGTTTCATCGCCGAGCAACTGCTACAGTCGGTCGAGCGCCAACAGAAGGGCTCGAGCAGACGAGTCGCAGGCCCGGAACGGCTGTCAGGACGATTCGGAGTCAAATCAGAACGGTCAGTCCTCGATCTGTTCGAGAACAGCAGCGGGGATCTCCTCGCGCATCCCTTCGGGGATGTTCTCGGCCCCCATCTCGGCGACGAACTCCGGCGGTGCATCCTCCTCGGGCCCGAAGTTCGGGTCGAACAGCGTGAGTGCGGTGTGGATCGTCGACCAGTCGTCTTCCTCGGCGGCATCTCGGAGGCTGCTCGTCGGAGCCGCGAGCAGGTGTGAGACGATTGCGTCTGCCATCGATTCGACAATCGCTTCCCCCTCTTCGTCGACGTCCAGCTTGTCGAGTGCCGTCTGGAGCTGCCTGGCCTTGATGCGCTCGGCGCTCTCGTACATCGCCGAGATGACCTGGTCGGCCCGCTTTCGCTTGTACTGTGTGAGAAGACAGTCGAACTCCTCGTCGACGATTGCCTCGACTTCCTCGGCGGCCTCCTCGCGCCGGCGGCGCGTCTCTTCGGTCACCGACTCGAGGGCGTCCAGGTCGGACACAGAGACCTCCGACAGCGCGTCGGCCGTCTCGGGAACGTCCCGTGGCTGGGCGATGTCGACGACCGCCGTCTCGCCGGCCGCAGCCAGGGTTCCCGCCTCGATGACCTGCTCGGAGCTGCCGGTCGCAGTGACGACGACGTCAGACTCGGAGAGAGCGATGTCCAGTGCGTCCAGAGTGAGGGCACTCGCGTCTGTGCCCTCGACCAGATCGACGACGTGTTCCGCGTGGGGGACGGTCCGGTTAGCGACCAGCAGGCGCTCGACCTCCTCTGCGAGGGACTTTGCGGCAAGGCGACCCATCTCGCCGGCCCCGACGACCAGCCCCGTCGTCGGCTCGCCGTCGTACTCGGCCGTTGCGAGCCGGACAGCCGCGGACCCGAGCGAGACGACGCCCTCGTTGATGGCTGTCTCCGTCCGTGCCCGCTCGCCGACGCGGATGGCCTTGGTGACGCCATCGGAGAGCAGCGGGCCGATGCCGCCAGAACTCCGTGCGCCCTCGTAGGCGTCGCGCACCTGACCCATGATCTGGTCCTCCCCGAGGACGACCGACTCGAGCCCGGCGGCCACGCGCAGCAGGTGGCGCAGGCTCTGCTCGTGACCCATCTCGACGACTGCCCGGTCGGGCACGTCCGCGACGAGGAGTGACAGCGCCTCCTGGCCGGCCTCGGCGTCGTCGGTGACGACGTACCCCTCCACCCGGTTGCAGGTCTGGAGGACGAAGGCCTCTCTGACGTCCGGTTCCGCGAGCAGTTTCGAGACTGCTTTCCGCTGGCTCTCCGGATCGGCCGTCTCCAGGTGGTCGATTGAGGCTTGAGTGTGGGACACGCTCACGCCGGTGATGAGACCGCTCGCGGCAGTCACGTTGAATCACTCCTCACGTCCGATATCACGTCGGATGCTACCTGACGAGGGTTGGTACTGGGGGTATCTAAAGCCTTCCAAACCTCGTCACTTCGCACGACTGCCCGCAGTGCCGACTGTCGGCCCTCCGATGGCAACCGTTCCTTGAGGTCCTCGCGGAGGGCGGCCGTCATCTCAGCCATCGCGCCCGCGCCGTGGACTGTCTCTTCGATCCGTTCCCGGAGATACCGGCTCAGCGCCGGGCTCTTCGCGCCGGTGGCGACGGCGGCGACGACGGGGCCGTCCCTGACGGTCGCCGGGACGACGACGCTCCCGAATTCGCGGGCACCCCCTTCGTCCGCTCTGTTGACCAGCACGCCCCGTTCGCGCCCTGCCCGCGTGACTGCCTCGTTCAGACCCCCGTCGTCGGTCGCGGCGACGACCAGGGCGGGATCGGCGCTGTCGATCCACGCCCCGACGTCGCTGGCGTCCGGGGCGGCACGCACCCTGGACGCGCCGCCGAAGTCGGCGTCGACAAATGACGGGCTCACCACCACCACGTGCGCCTCCCGGGTGAACCGCCGGGCCTTGCGTGCGCCGACGGTCCCGCCGCCGAACACGAGCACGATTTCGCCCTCGAAGTCGTGCAACAAGGGGATCATGTCTGCCCCATTATCCCACTGTGTTCCGTGCATCCTCTTAAATGTCCCGTCGAGGTGACTGGCTGCCGACAGTATATACCATTCGCCGCCCAAGACGCCCTCATGAGTTCGATCGACGGAGACTGGTCCCGGGCGGAGACAGAACAGTTCCTCAACGAGGCGATCGTACCAGTCCGGATCGGGTGTCACAACCCTGGTGGCGGGCTGTGGATGCTCTCGCTGTGGTACCGCCACCGCGAGGGGGCAATCGAGTGTGCCACACAGAAGAGTGCAGACATCGTTTCTTTCCTCCGCGAGGATGGGGAGGTCTGCTTCGAGGTGTCGACGAACTGCCCGCCGTACATGGGTGTCCGCGGTAAGGGTACGGCGACAGTCGAACTCGAGGGCGGGAAGGAAATCCTCCGGTCACTCCTCGAGCGGTACATCGGAACGACGGATGCGGAGATCGGACGCATGCTCCTGCGGGAGGGCCGCGAGGAGGCCGCGATCAGGCTCGAACCGTCGCGGCTGTACACCTGGGACTTCACCCCGCGGATGGGCGACGACACAAGCGAGTCCCCGGCCGCGACACGTGGCGAGCCCCAGTCTCCGAAGTACGGGTGAGCGAACCGGTTCCGGCAATCATAGTGACTGCTGTAAGCCATTACCGATGCGACCGCCGGACAGCAGGCGGTCGCTCCGGTAAACTGTTACAGCAATCACTATCAGTCCGCGGAGGGGTCCGGCCGGGCCTCCTCGGCCTCCTCGATCTCGGCGCGTTCCTTGCTCGGCAGGGCGTCGCGGAATCGGTCGAGAACGCGCGATGCCTCGGGACACTCACCGGGTCCGAATGTGCTGACCACCGCAAGCGCACGGCGCGCCCGCGTCTGACGCCACGACTCCTCGCGGTGTTCGTAGGTTCGGATTCCCCGGAGGAAGTCGACCTTCCGGAACTCCGGCCAGTAGGGGGCCGTGAAGTAGACCGCCGCCTCGTTGCCGTTTGCCTGCCAGGGCAGGAAGTTCGACGTGCGCTCGTCGCCGCCGGTACGGACGATGAGGTCGACGTCCCGTGTCGGCCCCCGGTAGAGGGCCTCGTCGAGAGTTTGGCTGTCGATGTCCGATGGGTCGAGGTCGCCGTCGGCGATACGGCGGGCGACGTCGCGGGTCGCCTCGAGCAGTTCGCGTCGGCCGCCGTAGGCGAGCGCAACGTTGAGATGGAGGCGGTCGTACCCGGCGGTCTGCCGGTCGGCGTAGTCGATGGCGTCCCGGACGCGGGCGGGCAGGCGGTCGAGGGAGCCGATTGCGCGGATACGGACCTCGGCCTCGTGGACCCGATCGGCGTCGGCGAACTCCCGGAGCTTCGACGCGATCAGGTCGAACAGCTCCTCGCGCTCCTCCGGTGGGCGCTCGAAGTTCTCCGTCGAGAAGGTATAGAGGGTGACCTCCTCGACGCCGAGGTCGTCACACCACTTGAGCAGCGCCTCTGTCGTCTCCGCGCCGGCGCGGTGGCCGTCGGTGGGTTCGGCGCCCTGCCGGTCGGCGTAGCGGCGGTTGCCGTCCATGATGACGGCCACGTGGGAGGGCGTCTCCGTGAGTTCGGATTCGAGGACCCGCTCGTAGACGCGCGTTGCGACGCTGCGGGGCCAGCTCACCATTATACGAAAGATGACAGACCGGCATGATCAGTCTTGTGCTTGGCCGCGGCTGGCTTTCAACGCCTCACATCCCCGCAGGGTTTTAATACAGCGACCTCCGAGGCTAGCCCGCAATGGCGCAAGGTACGGTCGACTTCTTCAAGGAGTCAGGCGGTTACGGTTTCATCGAAACTGACGACGCAGACGAGGACGTCTTCTTCCACATGGAGGACATCGGTGGCCCAGATCTCGAAGAGGGCCAGGAGGTCGAATTCGACATCGTCGAGGCCGACAAAGGACCGCGTGCGGAGAACCTCACTCGACTCTGAGTTCGAGTGTCAGGTCGGCACCCTCAGACAGGGCCGCGATGAGGTCGCGATCGATGTCCGCCGCGGCGGCGTCGGCCCCGACCATCACGGTCCGGTCGTCGACGTACCCGCTGGTTCGACCGACGAGACTCCGGTCGCTGTCGAAGGTCAGGTCCGGGTGACCCCGCCCCTCGATCTGTTCGCCGTGATCGTCCACCTCGATAGTGGCGACGATGCGTGCGTCGTGTGACTGGCAGGCAGCGACGAATCCGGGGGCGAAGTCCGCGGGCGCGCGGTCGGCCTCGATGGCGAGGATACAGTCGCCGGCCGGCGTCAGGTAGTCGTCGCTGGTCACCTCGAACGTGCTCGCGTGCGTGGCCGAGACGTGGTCGTGACCGCACGCGCAAACGAATTCTTTCATGCTGGGCCTTCTGTCCCGGCGGTATTTGAGCGGGCCGGATTCGGGTCCTCCTCCGTGTGGCCCTCCCACCCGACGGTCACATGTGGCGTTCGTCGATACCCACGTCGACGTCGGTCCCGCTGACGTAGGCGGCGACGCGGACGCCGACGAGGCTTATGAGGATCGACGCGAGGATAAAAAGCGCGAGATGTGTCCCGGAGGAGAGCGTGACCCCGTCGAAGGCGACGGGTCCGATCTCGGTCGGCGGGACCGACACCTCCTCGAAGACGCCCGACCGCTCGAGGAAGTACACCGAGAACCCGCGGACTGCGAGGCCGACAGCGATGGCGACGAAGGGGAGGTTGACGTACGCGCTCCCGATCTCGTCGTTGCGGATGAGTTCGTCGATGAGCCGGCCGGTGCTCGCGGTCAGCGCCGCCGCGGTCAGCCACGGGACGCTCGCGGAGGCAAAGCGCATCACGATGATGACCTCGCCGAGCTGACTGGTGTCCATACCCGAGATACTGAGCGCGCCCACAAACAGCCCGACCAGGGCGAGTCCCACGGCGACCACGTACGTGACCAGAGAGACCTGCCCCGAGTACAGCGCGTCGCGAATCTGGCCGGGCAGGCGGGCGATGTGGGTGTCGATTCCGAGACCCTTGTAGAGGAAGAAGAGCCCGACTGTGGCGGTGATGGCGCTGATGGCCACGGTCGGGCTCTCGGCGAAAGCGAGCAGGACCGGGAACGCGAGCAGCGCAACACCCAGCGGGACCAGAACGGTCTTGCGGAGCTGTTCGTCCGCGAGAAACTGCTTCAGGAGGTAGTACGTGGACTCGATGTCGCGGGCCTGCCGGACGACGACGCGGTCGACGGCGTCGACGGTCACCCGGCTCTCGATTATCGGGACGAGCCGTTCGTCCTCCGCGCTGTCGACGACGACGACCGCCGAGTCGGTGTCGTGTTCGGCGATCAGCAACTCGATCTGTCGTGCCACCTCGCGGTCGGCTGCGACAGAGTCGCCCGCACCCGAGATAGCCGCCACGACTGAGTCCTCGACGTCGGCGGCGACCCGCAGCGCCTCCAGCAGGCAGTTGACACGGCTGTCCTCCGGGTCGTCGACGCCGACAGTCGTGACGAGGGACTCGACGGCGTCCCGGCCCACCACCGGCGGGTCGGCGCCCAGCGCCTCTCCCCGGTGCAGACAGACAACCAGCGTACTCACGGATATAATGTAACGCCAGGAGAATAAAAATCCTCTCGACCGTTCACGAGCTCTCGACCCCCTCGTCGGTGACGACCGAATCGAGCAGTCGGGTCGGTGTCGCGTCGTAGGCCGGGTTGTCAATTTCGAACCCCTCGGCGGGTTCGAGCATCACCTCGCTGGCCGCCCGGTACTCGTTCTCGAAGGCGAAGCCGCCGTCAACGATCTTGGCCGCTGATCCGACCACCGTCATCGGGACGCCGATGTCTGCCGCGGTCGCCGCGAGAGGGTAGGTGCCCACGCGGTTGTACAGAGTCTCGTCGACGATACAGTCCATCCCGACGACGACACGGTCACACTCCGGAAGGTAGTGGCCACCGGCCGAGTCGACGAGGAGGTGTGGCTCCACAGCATCGAACTCCGCCAGGCGGCGTACCATCTTGCGGCCGAGGTAGCGTGGCCTGGCCTCGGTGACGTAGATCCTAAAGGATGCCCCGTCCCCGACAGCCCGCTCGATGGCAGAGAGGACCGTCGTCGAGTAGTCGTGGGTGAGGAGTGTCTCCGCCGGCGCGAGCAGTTCCGCGGCCTCGGCGGCAGCACGCTCCTTGCCGGTTTCGACCGCCTCGACGACCCGTTCGACGGCCTCGGCGGTCAGCTCCTGGGCCGCCTCGACGCTCGCGGGATTGGCCTCCTGGACGGTCGAGACGACCTCGCGCTGGGTGTTGTGTAGCGAGGCGTGGGAGGGATTGGCCCGCCGGAGTGCGTTGCTGTTGCGTTCGAGTGTCCGGGAGTACTCCTCGACGGTCGGGAACTCCCGGTCTGTCAACTCGAGAAGTGCCCGCGCAGCCTTGACCGCGACGGCCGAGGAGCTGTGAGTCTGCATGTCTGCGATCTCCTCGGCTGTCTCGTCTATCATGTGTCGGACATCGCCCCCCCACGACAAATGGCTTTCCCGCCGAGAGCGAGTACCTGCAGCCGAACGACATTTATCCACCCCGCGAGTAATCCCAGAAACCGTGAGGTCACTCGACGAGGACTGCCGGGGCGTCTCGGAAGGGGCAAGCGTCGCGGCACTCGTGTTGCTCACCGTCGTCGTCACCGCCTCCGTGGGAGTGGGGGTGTTGCTCGTCGACTCGACCGATGAGGGGGAAATAGACGCCTCCGTCTCGTTCCAGTACTTTTCCGAGCGTGCGTCGTTGCTCGTCACCTACGAGGAGGGGCCGGAACTCGAGGCGAACAGCGTCGTCCTGAGAGGGCCGACCAACGAAGTCACCTGGGCTACCCTCAGAGGATTGAACGAATCGGCGACGATATCGCCGGGCGCGCGCGCACAGCTCAACCCGAACAACGCGTACGGGGATCGGATCTCGGACCAGGACACCGTCACCGTCGTCGTCGTCGAAGGCGAAAACGAAACTGTCCTGGGAACCTGGGGCGAGTAGCTCGGGGCTGGTTCCGGCTCCGGTCACCCCTTGATGTTACAGACTGGATACGTCCGGGCGACCCGGTCGCCGATGCCGAGCTGATCCGAGACGCGGACGACTTCGTCGACATCCTTGTAGACGCCAGGTGCCTCCTCGGCGACGGTCGCGCCGCTCTGTGCTTTCACGTAGATGTGCTCCTGCTCGCGCAGGTCGTCCTGGACGTCCTCACCCCAGTACTCCTGTTTGGCCTGCGTGCGGGACATGAGCCGCCCAGCGCCGTGGGCGGTCGATCCGAACGTCTCCGAGAGTGAGCGGTCGCCCCCGCGCAGGACGTAGCTGCCGGCACCCATGCTCCCGGGGATGATGATCGGCTGGCCGACGTCGCGATAGGCGGCTGGCACCTCCGGGCGGCCGGCCGGGAACGCCCGCGTCGCACCCTTCCGGTGGACGTACACTTCCTCGTGTTCCCCCTCGATGTCGTGGACCTCCTTCTTGGCGATGTTGTGTGCCACGTCGTACAGCAGATCCATCCCGAGTTCCTCCCAGGAGCGGCCGAATACCTGCCCGAAGACCCGCCGGGTCTGGTGGGTGATGAGCTGCCTGTTCACCCACGCGAAGTTGATCGCTCCACACATCGCCGCGTAGTAGTCCTCCGCAAGCTGAGAGCCCGCGGGCGCCGCCGCGAGTTCCTTGTCCGGCAACTGCTCGAGCAACCCCTGATGAGTCTGTTCGATCTCTCTCAGGTAGTCCGTACAGACCTGGTGGCCAAGTCCCCGGGAGCCACAGTGGATCAGTACCACGATCTGGTTCTCCTCCAGCCCGAAATCTGTGGCCACGTCCTCGCGGTAGATGTCCGTGACGCGCTGGACCTCGAGGAAGTGGTTACCGCTGCCGAGGCTGCCGACCTGATTCTTCCCGCGGTCCTTCGCCTCCTTCGAGATTGCCGTGGCGTCGCCCTCCGACCGATGGCCCCCGTCCTCGCAGTGTTCGAGGTCCGACTCGACGGCGTACCCTTCCTCCAGGGCCCAGTCCATCCCGCGTTCGAGGATGGCCTCGACGTCCCCGATGGCCCCTTCGTACACCCCGCCACCGCCCAGCCCCGACGGCACGTTGGCGAAGAGCTTGTCGACGAGTTCCTCCTCGTGGCCCTGGATGTCGTCGTAGGTGAGGTCGGTTTTCACCATCCGGACCCCGCAGTTCGAGACGACGAACTCCTCGGCGAGGAAGTTGTGTGCGCCGTGTTCGACCCCGAGGTCGTATACGGGTTTTTGCCCGACATCCTCGATCGCCGCGATCCCCGTCAGGACCGTCATGTCGTCCCCGACCTCGCAACGCTCACAGAATTCCTCGAAATCCGGGAACTCGAACTCGGCTTCGATCTCCCCCGCGGCGGCTCCGCCGTCGGCGAGCGCACGTGCCTCCGTGGCGATTGACTCGCGGCGTTCGATCTCCCGTTCCTTGGCCTTGAGGTACTGGATCGCCTCGACGGCTTTCCGGCGCTTTTCCCGGTTGTACCGGTAGCCGACGGTCGAAAAGAAGCGACGGAGGTTCTCCGTGTCGTTTTTGACGCCGAGCCGGAGTCGCACGACCTCCGTCTCGCTGTTGGAATCCGTCCCGAACTCCTCGATGTCGTTCGTTTCGATCCCGATGTCGGCGAGAAACTCGGCAAGGTCGCGGAGGAACTCCCGGCCCTTTTTGGCGGTTTCGGCTGTCCTGTTCTGGGAAACTTTCGGACAGTAGAGGTTCTTGTCGTGTTGAGCGGCGGGCGCGTTCATCTCCGCGCCGAAGTACGCCGAGTAGTACAGCGCCTTCTGCCAGTCGGTCAGGTGCTCGAAGTACCACGGCGTCGTGAACCCGGAGGCGACCTTCTCCCCGTCCGGCGCGCCGAGTTTCCGGAGCACCAGCCGGAACGCCTTGGAGGTGGTCTTGAAGCTGGACTCCGTGGTCTGGAACTCGCGCCCGTCGATCTCGTGGTCACGCTCGCGCGAGTAGACCTTCGAAGGTGCAAAGCCAATCCCCTGAATGTCCTCGCGGATGCGTTCGAGGTCCTCGGGCTCGCCGTAGAACCACGTCTGGCCTTCCCCGCCGAACGAGCCATCGCCCGTGAAGAAGCCGACGATCTTGAGGAGATGGTTGAACGTCTCGTCGGCCGTGGTCAGGGGGAGCACTCCCCGGTCTTTCAGCACGCGTCGGATCTGGGGGTGCTGATCGGCGAAATCCTCCTCCGTGAGCAGCGTCACGTCGGACGGCTCCTCGTGTTCGAGCCCGCGGAAGGGCTGGACGTAGACTTCCTCTCCCGGTTCGAGGTCTTCGAGGGCACACATCCCGTCGGGCGTGTGGAACGGATGATCCCCGGTCGCCTCGATCCGTTCGCCCGTCACGGTTTCGATTTCGTAGACTGTCCGGTTCCCAGACTCGGTGAACAGCCGGATCGGCGAGTCGACGAGTTCCTCCCCCGCGACCATCGCACGCTCGTGCTCGAAGCGCGACTCGAGGTCTCCGATCCGCATCCGCCGACCGAAGGAGAGCCGGATCTCGGTCTCGGCCGGCAGGCAATTGATGTCGTAACCGACCGCTCCAGGGCTAATACAGCCGTTTTCGGCATCGATGGCTGCAACACCGCCCACGGGGAACCCGTAGCCCTGGTGGCCGTCGGGCATACAGACCGCGTACTTCTGAATGCCGGGGAGATGGGTGGTGTTTTTCAGTTGCTGGAGTGTTCGATCCTCCTTGATCTCCTCCAGGAGCTCCTCACTCGCGAGGACGCGGGCGGGGACGCGCATCTCGCCCGCCTGTGGGATCTCCCAGACGTAGTCCCGCACCTTCTCAAGGGTGACCGAGCCGGCGTCGAAGGTGGTCATGTATACAGATCGAGCGTCGGTGGAAAAGAAGGTTCGGACGCACGCGGCCATCCCGGCGATTTCGACCCCCCGCGGGGTCGAATATCTTCACGAAGTTATAGCCGTCAGTATCAAAAGCTACTGTCCGGATGTTCCCACTCCTCGTAGTAGGCTCGCTGGCTCTCGGTGAGTTCCTCGATCGAGAGTCCCAGCGTCTCCAGTTTGCGGCGGGCGACGTCCCGATCCAGCCGGTCTGGGACGCCGTACAGGCCCGGTGTCAGGTCCGGATCGCCGGCGAGTATGTCGTGGGCTGCCACGAACATCATCGCGAAGGTGGTGTCCATGACCTCCGCGGGATGGCCCCGACTGTACGGGCCGGTAAGGTTCACGAGGCGGCCGTCCGAGAGCAGGTTCAGCCGGCGCCCGTCTAGCATGTGATAGCGCGTGACGCCCTCCTCCGGCGTCGTGACCGCTTCGGCCATCCGCTCGAGCGCGGCGACGTCGATCTCGACGTCGAAGTGCCCGGAGTTCGCCAGGATGGCGCCGTCGCCCATCACCTCGAAGTGGTCGGCCCGCATCACGTCGCGGTTGCCAGTCGCGGAGATGAACAGATCACCGACCTCGGCGGCCTCGGCCATGTCCATCACCCGGTGACCGTCCATGTGTGCCTCCAGGGCCTTGCGGGGGTCGGCCTCGGTGACGATGGTCTTTGCTCCCATCCCGCGGGCCTTCCGGGCGATGCCCCGGCCACAGTAGCCGTACCCACAGACGACGACGTCCTTGCCGGAGACGATGGAGTTCGTGGTGATGGCGACGTTCGCCAGCGTGGACTCGCCGGTGCCGTGGACATTGTCGAAGTAGTGTTTCATCGGCGTGTCGTTGACCCCGTAGACGGGGAACTCGAGGACGCCCTCTTCGTCCATCGCCTCGAGACGGGTGATGCCGGCAGTCGTCTGCTCGCCGCCGCCTACGACGCTGGCGGCGACCGCTGGGTGATCGGCGTGGGCCTTCGCGATGAGTTCGCAGCCGTCGTCGAGGATGAAGTCGGGTTCGCACTCCAGCAGGTCGTGCTGGGCGCGCTCGAACTCCTCGTCGGTCATCCCTTCCCGGGCGAAGGCGGTGATCCCCTCGCGGGCGTCCAGCGCCTCGACGACGTCACCGTGAGTGCTCTGGGGTTCGCTGGGCGCAAAGAGCACCTCCGCGCCTGCCACGTTGAGCGTCTCGATCGCGACGCCCGTGTTCGCCTCCAGGTGGGACGCGAACGCGACGGTGTCGCCCTCGAGCGGTTTCGTCTCGCGGTACGCCTCCTGGAACGACGCGAGAACCGGCATGTAGTCCCGCGCCCAGGCCAGCGGATCGTCAGTATCGCGTGACGCCGGAGCCATGTCGGGTCCGTACGGCCCGTAGTGGCTTATATTTCCGACCTGGATCAGTCGTCGCAGGAGTACGCCGAGGTGGATTGTGACGTCAATTCGGGTTCTGTCGTCGGCCCCGGTTCCGGCGTTGACTCCGGCTGTGACGCCAGAGTCGGCCCCGGTTCCGGTCCGGAGTTGCGCTCACCCACTTTGCGCTGGAGGCGACGTGCCTCCGTGCGGAGCGTGTTCCGCTCGACCAGGGCAAAGCCCGTCACGACGACGAGGAAGCCGACGACAGTCCAGCCAGACACGGCCGCCCCGAGCAGCAGCCACCCGGCAAGCGCCGCGAAGACGGGTACCACGTACGCTACCAGATTCGCCCGGACCGAGCCGACCCGCTCCAGGAGACCGAAGTGAATCGCGTACGCGACCGCAGTCGAGGGGATTGCGATGACGAGGACGCTCACAACCGTGGCCGGGCCGATCCCGACAGCGCTGGCCGGCGACTCACCAGCCGCGAGGCTGACCGCGTGGAGCGCAACCGCGCCGGTGGCCATCGCCCAGGCGGTCAGGGGAACACTCCCCATCTGCGGGCTGATACGCTGGAGCAGGACGCTCCCGAGCGCGACGGCCGTTGCGGCACCGAGCACGAGCAGCTGACCGAGCGCACTCCCGCTGGTGATCGCCGCCGGCGAGGGCTGGACGATGACGACCACACCGCTCAGCGCGATTCCGATCCCGAGTGCGCCGATCCACGAGAAGCGGTCGCCGAGCAGCCACCAGGCGAAGACGGGTGCGAGTACCGGGTTCAGCCCGTACATGACCGACGCCATCGCGGCCGAGGTCGACCCCTGGCCCAGGAACAGCAGGCTGTTGTTCAGGGCGACCAGGAACAGTCCTGCCACCCCAATGCCCAGCAGGTCACGCCGGGTGTGCGGGAGCCACGTCGCCCGGGGGCGCGTTACTGCGACGTAGGCGAGCAGCGCGAGCGCCCCGAGGTCGAACCGGAGGCTGGCAAACAGCACCGGCGGGAGCTCGCGAAGCCCGGTCTTGATTGCGACGAACCCGCTGCCAAAGAGGGCAGCGAGCAGGACGAACAGGCCGGCATCGCGATAGCGTGCGGGGACTGTGAGGCGGGACAACTGGGTCGGAAACAGGGCAGCCGAGTTCAGCGGCACCACCTGCTCAACGGTGTGTGTCTCATTGTATGAGGTAGGGGCTGGAATCGGAAGAGGGCTACGCGAGACGCGGTGTCACGCGACAGGCTATCACGGACCATCACTCGGCCACGATTCCGGACTGAGCGGGGCCGTAGTCGCCCCTCGAGGCCGTCGCTGTGAGGACCAGCCCCCCGCAGATCCACAGCAGCAGCGCGAAAAAGAGCGCCCCAATCAGATAGAGTCCCACACCAACACCGATGTTGGCGAGCGCCAGTGCGACCGGGTAGAGCCGACCAGTGACAGCTGATGCATTCATACCTCTCGATTATACGGGAACCGATAAAGACCCCGCCCGACTGTTTCAGGCCGAGAAACTCGAGTCAGGGCGCGTAGTAGTACTCGCCTTCGGACTTCTGCTCGCGATCCAGCTGGCTGTCGGGCTTGTTGATGCGGGGCCGGGACGTGCGCTCGTCGCGACGGAACGTGATTTCGAGGTTCGAGAGGAACTCGTTCATCCCCTCACGCATCCCCTGGGGGGACGCGGCGTGACCGTGCTCTGCCGGTTCCCCATCGAAAACAAGCAGGCGATCGGCCAGCAGGTCGATCATGTAGATGTCGTGGTCGATGACCATCGCAGTCACGTCGTTGTTCTCGGCGTACCGGCGGATGGCAGAGGTCGCCATGACCCGCTGTTCGACGTCCAGGTGCGCGGAGGGCTCGTCGAGCAGGTAGAGGTCGGCGTCTTCCGAGAGGCAGGCCGCGATGGCCACGCGCTGGCGCTCCCCACCCGAGAGGTCGGTGAGTGACTGATCGAAGATCGGCTCCAGTTGCAGGGGCCGCGCGATCTCGGTGTTCCAGTAGGAGGTCCCGAAGGCGTCCGTGATCGAGGAGAGGAAGGCGTCGACGCGCATCGGCTGATCGATCTCGATGTACTGGGGCTTGTAGGCGATATCGAGCGACGCGTCGACGACCCCCTCGTCGGGCTCCAGGCGCCCTGCGAGCAGCTTGGCGAACGTCGACTTCCCGATGCCGTTCGGGCCGACGACGCCCAGTACCTCGTTTTCCCTGATACTGCCCGCCTCGACCTCTAGGGAGAACTCGCCTTCGCCGTAGCTCTTCGTCACCCGGGGGTACTCGACGACGACGTCGCCGGCGGATCCCGTGCGGGGCGCGTGCTCCTCGAACTCGATGTCCGTCTCCCGGATGCGCATGTTCTCGTTGTCGAGATACCCCCAGAGGTACTCGTTGATGCCGCTCTTGACAGATTTGGGGTCGGTGATGACGCCGAATGCGCCGGGTTCACCGTACACGACGTGGATCGAGTCCGCGAGCAGATCGAGGATCGCGAGGTCGTGTTCGACGACGAGCATCGACCGCCCCTCGCTGTCGGCAAGTTCCCGCACCAGCTGGGCAGCGGTCATCCGCTGGCTGATGTCGAGATAGGGCGTGATCTCGTCCAGGAAGTAGAAGTCGGCGTCGCGGGCGAGCGTCGCGGCCAGCGCGACCCGCTGGAGTTCGCCGCCCGACAGCGTATCGATCGGCTGGTCGACGACGGGCCCGACGCCGAGGCGCTCGACGATGTCAGAGAGCGCGCCGCGCTCGTCGGTCCGTTCCAGGAGCGCGCGGGTCGTCCCGTCGAACTGGTCTGGAATCTGGTCGATGTACTGGGGCTTGCGCGCGACGGTCACCTCGCCTTCCCGCATCGCTTCGAGGTAGTTCTGGAGCGCAGTCCCCCGGTACGTGTCGAGAACCTCGTCCCAGTCCGGTTCGTCCCCGATCTGCCCGAGGTTGGGCGCGAGTTCGTCCGCGAGTATGTGGACGGCGGTGGTCTTCCCAATCCCGTTCGGGCCGAGAATCCCGGTCACTCGCCCCTCCTCGGGTGCTGGCAGCCCATAGAGCGCAAAGGCGTTCTCACCGTAGCGGTGGACGGGGTCGTCCTCGAGTTCCTGGGGGAGGTTGATGATCTGGATGGCATCGAAGGGGCACTTCTCGACGCAGATGCCACAGGACTCCCCGAGACAGATCTCCTCGGATATCCACACCTGGTCGTCGGTCCCCGCGTAGGGTTCGTCCTCCTCGAAGACCTCGCCGCGCTGAACGATGCACTGCTTGCCCGTCCGGTTGGGCGGACAGAAGTTGACGCACTCGTAGTTACAGCGGTCGGGCTGACAGCGGTCGAGGTCGACGACCGCGATGCTGTCCTCGGCCATTACTGGAGCGCGCCGGCGGTCAGAAGGATACCCCAGGTGATGAACCAGAGGACGAACGTCATGAACGCCACGTAGAGGTAATCCTTCTTCGAGAAGCCCTCGACGTCGATGCCAATGACCTGAAAGAGCGGGAACTGGACGATCACGGCGCCAGCCACCAGCGCCAGCCCGAGGATGTCCTCGGGACCGCCAGTGATCACCGCTGACAGGACCCCGGCGACCGTGCCGAGGAGGGTCGAGAGGGTGGTGACCGTCACCCCCCGGAGGTGTGAGCTGAAGCGGCCGCCCGTTTCGGTTGCCATGTGTGCCAGTGAACGTCGCGCGGTAAAAAGGAGTTCGTTCCCTGACCGGGACTCACGTCGTCAGTCTCTGGACTTGTCATCGTCTACCCGCTGTGCTATCTTCCGCCACCTGCTGTCGAGCGTCGACTTGAGGTACTCGGCCGACTCCCCTTCCGAACTGATGACGAGGGACTCGCTTTCCTCGCCATCGTCGCGTGGTACCATACTACGTGATTGAAGCGCTCTCTGTAAGAAAGCCCGTCAGACAGAGAGCAGACGCCGGATTGGCCGTTCAGGCGGTGTCGAACGCGACGGCAGTCTTGATAGTGGTGTCACTCCGGTCGAAGGCCGGCGCGAAGTCGTCGTAGGGTTCGACGTGAGTGACGAGGTCGGCGAGAAACCACGCAGGGAGTTCGGCCAGGCGGTCGACGGCGGCCCGGAAGTGGCGTGGCCTGGAGTTGACGCTGCCGACCAGCGCCTTGTTGTACATGACGAACTCCTCGTGGAGACGGCCACCGTCGACCTCGAAGGTCCAGGAGTTCGGAACCCCGAGCAGCGCCCCGACGCCGTTGGGCGCGAGCGCCTCGATCGTTTCGAAGGCGTGTTTCGCGTAGCCGGTCGCCTCGTAGACGAGATCGGCAGGCTCGTGGGCCTCGGGAAAATCGTCGACCGGGGTCTCCCGGGAGTCGACGTAGGTCGCGCCCAGCGACTCGATGATGTCGATCGTGGGATCGGGTCTGTCCCGTCGTCCCAGGCAGTACACCTCCATGTCGTCGACGAGCATCGCGACCGTGAGCAGGCCCAGCGGGCCGTTGCCGAGCACGAGCGCCGTCTCGGGTTGCCAGTCGAAGGACGACCTCGACGCGTGCGCCAGTTCCAGGGCCTTTTCAGTGATGCTGATCGGTTCGATCAGGAACCCCCACTCCGCGAGTTCCTCCGGGATCGGGACGAGGTACTCCCCGGGAGCGGCGAAGTACTCGCTCATGAACCCGTCGATGCCGTCGATGCCACACTCCAGCGTCGCCTCGGGTGGGGCCATGTCGGCCTCGCCGCGCTCGAAGTACTCGTTGGTTCCGCCGTTCGGGGGGCGTCGGACGGTCGGTACCACAACCTCACCGGAAACGAAGTCCGTTCCCGTCCCGTCCTCGACGACGCCGACCGCCTCGTGTCCCAGGATGAAGTGATCAGCATCCGCGGGGGCACCGCCGTGGGTGCCCGCGACGACCTCGTGGTCGGTTCCATCGACGCCGACCCGCAGTGTCCGGATCAGCGCTTCCCCCGACGATGGCTCTGGATCCTGGACCCTCAGGAGCCTGGGGCCCTCCCCATCCGTCTCGATGCCGATTGCTTTCATACCTATCTATATGCGACATGCGGTGAAATATTTATTCATGATAGAGTAAATAGACTGCCGCGAGTGGGCGTCAGTTCCGCTGGAGTCGCTCCCGGACCGCCTCGCGGTCGATCGTTCCCGAGGCTGTCCGCGGCAGGTCGGTTGCGAGAGCGAGGGTCCGCGGGCGCTTGTAGCTGGCCAGTCGGTCGTGGACGTGCGACTCGACCGTTTCGGGCGAGAGTTCGTCGTCCGCGGCGACGAGCGCACCGACGCGCTCGCCCCACTCCTCGTCGGGGAGGCCGACGACTGCGGCGTCGGAGACGTCGGGGTGGTCCCGGAGTGTGGACTCGACCTCACGCGGATGGACGTTCTCGCCGCCCGTGATGATCGTGTCGTCCAGGCGCCCGAGGACCCACAGGCGGCCATCCTCGTCCTCGTAGCCCACGTCCCGCGTGTGCAGGCCGTACTCGCCGAAGGCTTCGGCCGTTCGCTCCGCGTCGAGATACCCCGGCGTCACGGTCGGGCCGTCGATCACGATCTCGCCCGTGTCGCCGGCTGCCACCGGTGTCCCGTCCTCGTCAACGACAGTTACGTTGGTAAATACCAGCGGCTGACCGACCGATCCGGGCTGTTCGCTGACGAGATGGGGTGTCGCCGTCGCCACCTGCGAGGCCGCCTCGGTGAGCCCATATGTTGGATACACCGGCACACCACGCTCGAGAGCTCGTGTCACCAGCTCCGCCGGAGCGGGCGCGCCCCCGAGCAGGACCGTCTCGAGTGCGTCCGGCGGCCGCCAGTCGGCGTCGAGTACCCGCTTCAGCTGGGTCGGGACAAGAGAGACACCGGTCGCCCGGTGCTCGGCCGCAGCCGCGACCGTCGCACCCGTGTCGAACCCCCGCTGAACGAGCAGTGCCGTCCCGTAGAGGGGACACCGCAGGAGTGGGGCGAGTCCACCCATGTGATAGACCGGGAGACAGTCCAGCCACCGGTCGCCTGGCGAGACCCCCAGCCTGAACGCGGAGGCCGTCGCGCTGGCGAAGAGGTTCCCGAACGTGAGCCGCACACACTTGGACTCACCGGTCGTGCCGGAGGTGAACAGCAGGACGGCCGTGTCGTCACGATGCCACAGAGCCGGTTCGTCCGACGTGATCGGGCCCTCGTCTGTCACCAGCCGGCCGACCGATTCGTCGCGAGGGTTGTCGAGCGAGAGAACGGGCCCGCCGGCGATGGCGAGTGCTGTCCGTTCGGTATCGCCGTCACAGAGGAGCAGATCGGGGTCGAGACGATCCACCTGTGCGTCGAGTTCCCGCTCGGAGAGGCGAACGTTCAGAGGCGCCACTCGTGCCCCAATCCGGAGACAGGCGTGGAACGCCGCGACAAACTCCACCCGCGTGGGGACGAGCGTGCCAATCCGGGGTGGTGTGTCCGCTTCGTCGCCGAGAGAACGTCGGAGGTCGGCTGTAGCCCTGTCAACACGCTCGTCGAACGCGCGGTAGGACCACTCGCGGCCGGTTGCGACGTCGACGACTGCGGGCCGATGGGGGGTCACCACCGAGCGGTGAGACAGGATATCGCGGGTCGGCCAGTCGGCTGGCTCGCGCATCATCTCGCGGGTCGGTCCGGGAGCCCAAGGCCCTTGCCCTGTGGCACCTCCACGGCCCCGTCGACGACCGGCGCCGGATCCTCCGAGAGGTCGGAGGCGAGTAACGGGCCGGTCGCGAGCCCGCAGGGGCGTATCTCCGGCAGACTGGCGGCGACGTGGACGGCGCCGGTCCGGGCGACGACGGCGTCGAGCGTCGTGGAGACGACCGGATCGACGCCGGACGTGCGAGCAGCGAGTGCTATCTCGCGGGCACGGTCCGGCCCGCCGACGACCATTGGCTTGACGACCACGACGTCGGCCGCTTCTGCCTCGACGGCTTCGTCGATTGCGTACTCGCGGAGAGACTCGTCGAGCGCGACGTCTACCGACCCTCCGCGCAGCGCCCTGTGACCACTCAGGTCTTCGGGAGCGAGGGGCTGTTCGACGTAGGAGACGCCGAGATCGGCGAAGGCGTCGAAAGCATCTTCGGCCTGATCGCGACTCCAGACGCCGTTGGCATCCGCACGGAGTTCGACCGACTCGCCCACGCGGTCGCGGACGGCACGCAACCGCTGGACGTCCGTCTCGACCGCTCGCGCCCCGACTTTGACTTTCAGACAGCCGAACCCGTCGGATGTCGCCCGGTCGGCCTCGGCCGCGGTCACCTCGGGGTCGCCGTCGCCGACCGTTGCGTTGACCGGCACCGACGAGACGAACCGGTCCCCGCCGAGGTACCGGTACAGCGGGCTGTCGGCCGAGCGCGCCCGCGCCTCGACGAGCGCCAGCGAGAGTCCGTGTCTCGCTGCTGGGGCGTCGATCTTGGTCAGTGCGACTCCCCAGTCAAGCTCCTCGGCGATTTCGGCTGCCCGCGTGAGTGCGTCCCGACACTCCTCGCGGGATTCCGTCCATCCGGGCAGCGGCGTCGCCTCGCCGACCCCTCGTGTTCCCTCGTACTCGACGAACACCAGGAAGCCGGACCGCTCGCGGATCGTCCTGTCAGCCGTTTCGAGGGGGTGAGCGAGGCGCACCGAGAACGGCTCGACGTCCAGCATCACGTCACCCCCGGCAAGGCGAGGCCGGCGGCGAACAGCGCCGAGTACACCGCGAGCAACTGTCCCGTCCGCTCGAGCGCCGGGTTGAGCGCCTCGCCGTCGGTTCGCGTCAGTACCGTCCGCGTCACGGGAACTGCGAGAGCCAGCGACGCGAGCGGGAGGAGGACCGTGATCGGGTACCCGAAGGCGACGAGCAGCGCCACGGGGACGAGGTAGGCGAGCGCGAGCAGGCCGATGAACTCGACGCGGCTCCACCGATATCCGAGGATGACTGCGAGCGTTTGCTTGCCAGCCTCGCGGTCGGTCTCGATGTCGCGCACGTTGTTCACGACCAGAATTGCCGTGGTGAGTGCGGCCGCCGCCAGGCTGGCGACGACGACCGCGAGGGGGACGGTCCCCGGCGGAACCCCGACCGGAATCCCCGTGACGGTGACGGCCGCCTGCACGTAGTAGGTGCCCGTGACCGCGACGGCGCCGAAGTAGACGAACACGAACAGGTCCCCGAGGCCGTAGTAGCCGTAGGGGTAGGGGCCGCCGGTGTAGAGGAGGCCCGCAGCGATGCTGGAGAGCCCGACGACGAGGATGGGGACGCCGCCGACGGAGACGAGATAGAGGCCGACTGCGAGCGCGAGCGCGTAGGTCGCCGCCATCGCACGCTTGACCGTCCGGGGTTCGATGAGGCCGCCCGCGGTGACCCGGGTGAAGCCCTCCCTGTCCTCGGTGTCTGCGCCCTTCACCGCGTCGAAGTAGTCGTTGGCGAAGTTCGTCCCGACCTGGATGAGAAGCGCCCCGACGAGCGCGGCGAGGGCGGGCAGCGGGGCGAAGACGCCGTCGTAGACGGCCAGCGCCCCCCCGAGGACGACTGGCGACGCACCTGCCGGCAGGGTCTGTGGCCGCGCGGCCATCAGCCACGCCTGCGTCCGCGAGACGTCGGCGGTGGTCGTCATACCTCTCACTCCGGGCGCGAGACTCAAAGCGGCTATGGTTGGCCGGATTGTCGACTGCTAGAGGTTAGTAGTGCCACGGGAACTGCCGGAAGTTTGGCTCCCTGCCCTCGTTGAATGCGTCTCGCCCTTCCGTGGCTTCCTCGGTCATGTAGCCGAGTCGCGTGGCCTCGCCGGCGAACACCTGCTGGCCGACCATCCCGTCGTCGGCCATGTTGAACGCGTACTTGAGCATCCGGATCGCCATCGGCGACTTCCGCGTGATCGCGTCGGCCCACTCCAGCGCGACCTCCTCCAGTTGGTCGTGTTCGACGACCTCGTTTACCATCCCCATCTCGGCGGCCTCCGTGGCGTCGTAGTTCCGGCCGAGGAAGAATATCTCGCGGGCCTTCTTCTGTCCGACCTGTCTGGCCAGATACGCCGATCCGAAGCCAGCGTCGAAGCTCGCGACGTCGGCGTCTGTCTGCTTGAAGATCGCTTCCTCCTCGCTTGCGAGCGTCAGATCACAGACGACGTGGAGGCTGTGGCCGCCGCCGACAGCCCAGCCCGGCACGACGCAGACGACGGGCTTTGGCATGAAACGGATGAGCCGCTGCACTTCGAGGATGTGCAGGCGGCCGACACCTTCCTGGGCGGGTGCCTCCTCGTCATCATCTCGATATTCGTATCCGGACTCCCCCCGGATGGACTGGTCGCCGCCAGAACAGAAGGCCCAGCCGCCGTCCTTCGGCGAGGGGCCGTTCCCGGTCAGGAGGATACAGCCGACGTCTGTCTGTCGGCGCGCGTGGTCGAGCGCGGCGTAGAGTTCGTCGATCGTCTCGGGCCGGAAGGCGTTCCGGACCCCCGGCCGGTCGAAGGCGATCCGGACCGCGGGCACGTCCTCGCCGCGGTGGTACGTGACGTCACGGAAGTCGAACCCCTCGACAGCCGTCCATCGCGTGTCGTCGAACAGCTCGGAAACCATACCGACTGTCGGGACGGACGGTGCAAAAAGATTCGCAGACACGTGTCAATTCGGCCATAACGGCTATTACTGCTGATCCCATTGTGTCAACAAATTAACCCAGGATGCCTGTACAGCGGGGGATACGGCGTGAGCGGAACGACCAACCACAGCAGATGACTTGGGGGCAACTATGAGCACGTCGAGGGGACAGACGACGCTGGATTTCACCATCGGGATCAGCGTCTTCCTCGCCGTACTGGTGTTCGTGTTCGCGTTCGTCCCCGGGCTGCTATCACCCTTTACCGCATCGAGCAACGACGCCCCCGCACTGGCTGACCGGACGGCAGATAGGCTCGCGCAGGGATCTGTGGGGGAAGCTAAGAATGGGGCGCTTGGTCATCCCGAGGAGCCGTACGTGCTCAACGGCAGCAACGCATCCATTTTCTTCGGCAACTCGACAGATCCGTCCGAGCGCCTCGACCTCCCGCCAGGCAGTAGCGTCAACGTGACTATCGAGGGGAATCTCACGGGCGGTACGGACAACAGTATTCTCTGCTGGGATGGGAACTCTCTCGACGAACCGTCCTGTAGTGGAAGCGACACGAGGCTGGCAACCGGCAGCACCCCCCCGTCGGACAACGACGCCACAGTCACCTCCCGTCGCGTGGTCTCGATCGCCGGCGAGGACGTCAACCTGGTGGTGGTAGTGTGGTGACTCGCGACCGCGGGCAGGCCCACACGCTGGAGGCGGTCACCGCGGCCATTCTTCTCCTGGCCGGGGTCGGATTCGCCCTCCAGATGACAGCCGTCACGCCGCTGTCGGCGAGCACATCGAGCCAGCACCTCGAGAACCAGCTCCAGATGACCGGCAAGGGTGTGCTGGCGAGCAACGCAGAGTCCGGCGACCTCAAGAAGGCCGTGCTCTACTGGGACGAGAACGAGTCTCAGTTCTACAACGCGGACAACGAGGGCTACTACACCACGAACCTGGGCGCGAACAACTTTACGCGGGCGCTCGACCGCACCTACGGGCCCCGCAACGTCGCGTACAACGTCAACGTCATCTATCACACCAGCAACGACGACACGGAACGCAAGCAGATGATCCGTCAGGGCGAGCCGAGCGACCACGCCATCGTGGCGACCCGGTCGGTCACGATCGTCGACGACGATCAGATCGTCGACGAGGACTGGACGTACAATTCGACGACGACCGTGTCAGATGTCAACCAGAACCCGAACAGCACCTTCTACATGCCGGACGCGGGGAACGCGACCTCGGGCAACCGCGCGATCTACAACAACGTCCGCGTGGAGGTGGTCGCGTGGCGGATCTGAACGACCGCGGACAGATCATCCTCATCGCGGGCTTTGCCCTCGCGGTCATCTTCGTCGCGCTCGCACTCGTGGTCAACTCCGCCATCTTCACCGAAAACCTCGCGACTCGGGGCGAGACGACCGGGGGCTCCGACGCGCTGATAGAGCGCCATCAGGTCGAAGAGAGCGTCGAGACCATCGTCGAGAGTGCCAACAACGACAGCACTGATCCCGCCAGCGACATTGAACGGAGTGTCGAGAATTTATCTCTCCAGGGAAGCATACAGGACGCCCAGAGCGGCCGCATCACGTCGGTAGTCATCGATCCCGAATCTAAAGTGGCCCGTCTGTACCAGGAAAACGACTCACGTCAGTACGTGAACGCTACCGGGCAAGAGGACTGGACGCTGGCAACTGGTCCGGATGAATTCCGTACCGTGGAGTTCAACGTCTCCACCGATAATCTCGCAGAGGTCAACGAGTCGGAGACGGATAAAATGTTCAATTTCAGTGTAACCGACCCGAACAAGTGGCAAATGTATGTGTACAAAAATTATACTTCGAGTGGGAACGGGGATTATAAAGTTAGAGTGGAGAACGGTGGTGACAATAAGTGTAGTCTATCAAATAGTTCGACTTATCTCGACATTCAAATAAATACAAGTGGATTGTATGTTGATAGTGATGGGACATCCCCCTCGTCTTGTACGGTAGGTGGTGTTCCGAAGCCAGGCTACAACATAACTAAGTTCCAGAATGGGGACAGGGCAAACGGGACCTACTCACTGGTTCTCGAGAACCCAGATACGATTAACCAAACCAACTTCAACGAGACAGCCTCGCCGAGAGCAGACGTCTGGATCGAGGAACTCGAAGTCATGTACCGCCACGAGACGACGCGGGTCCAGTACGTGACTAATTTCACGGTAGAATCGGGGGGATCGTGATGACCGACCGTGGCGTCTCCTCTGCGTTCGGGTACGTCCTCACGCTGGCGATCGCGGCGTTGCTGGTGTCCGGACTCCTCCTCGCGGGCGGCAACTTCGTCGGCGACAGCCGCGAGCGCGTCATTCGCCAGGAACTCGAAGTCATCGGACAGCACGTCGCCTCGAACATCGAGATGGCGGATCGGATGGTTCTGGCCGGAGACAACACCTCCACTGTGACGCTGAACCAGAGCTTCTCTCAGCGAGTGACTGGCGTGACATACCAGATCGAACTCGTCGAGGAAGAGGACCCGTACCTTCGGCTGAACGCCACCGATCCGGACATCTCCGTGCTGGTCAACGTCGACAACAGCACCGCAGTCCGCGAGTCGTACGCCGACGGCGGGGAGGTCGCGGTCGTCTACGACGAAAGCGAGGACGAGTTGGTGATGCAGAATGGTTGATCTGCGCGGGTCGGATCGGGGCGTCAGCGAGGTGCTCAGCTACGTGTTCGTGTTCAGCCTCATCCTCTTTTCAGTCGGCGTCATCTCGGTGTCCGGCTTCGGAGCCCTCCAGGAGGTCCGGAGCGCAGAGCAGGTCGAGAACGCGGAGAAGGCCTTCGACGTCCTCCACAGTAACATGGCCGAACTCTACGACGAGGGTGCGCCGAGTCGTGCGACCGAACTCGAACTGGGAAGTACGGAACTGTACTACGGGGAGTACGTGACCGTCGACGTGAACCTCTACGACGGGGCCACCTGGGAAAACGACACGAGCTATCAGATCCGCCCCCTCGTCCAGCGCCTCGACAACGGCCGGCTCGTCTACTACGAGAGCGGCGCGGTCCTCCGGGAGAACCGGCAGTCGGGCGTCGTCACGAACGACCCGCCGATACGCGCACGCGGCGGCAGTGTCTACGTCACGCTGCCCGTGTTGCAGGCTCCGAACGTCCGGAGTGTCGGCGGCTCGACTGCGCTCGTTCGTGCCGAGGTCACCGACAGGGAGGTCGTCGCCCGGGATACCACCGGGACGTACGACGAGATCGAATTGAACATCACGTCTCCGCGTGCGAGCATCTGGCACGACCACCTCGAAGAACGGGGCTTCGACTGTACTGATCCGGCCGGCGATACCGTCAAGTGTAGCCAAAGTGGATTCGATCGGTTGGTCGTGTCCGCACACGAGATCGATCTGTCGCTAGTGCGGTGATCGGGACCGGAACAATTGGGTGGCGGTCAGGAAACGCGGATTTCGTTGACCGAGACGTGGAGGTAGGTGATTTTAAGGACTTTGGCGTTTCTTGAGACTATCCGTTCGTTTTTCAGGGCTTCGTCGTAGTGGACACTACCCTGGGTCTCGATCGTCGTATCGCCGATGACAGCACCGCCTATCACGTGTCCGTCGTTACGAAGGACCAATTCTCCAGTGCCGCTTGGACCCGGTGGCGCGTAGAGAACCCCCGTGAAGTGTCCGTCATCTACAGTGATATTGAAATCTGGTTGACCAAAGACCCGGAGATTGGGTGAGTTATCGTCGGCGACCAAAACATCGCCACCGTTGATCGACAGCATATCGCCGCCCGTCGTGGATTCTCCGGCAATGTAGATATTCGTAGTGTTACCACCCGAAACGCTGATTTCGTTTGAACCGACGTCAACGTAGTCACGAACGACAACGGTCACGTCGCCGCTACTTGTGTCAATGTTGAGGGTATCTCCGCTGGGATTAGGACCGCCAGTGAAATCAATCCGATTCAGGAAGTACTTGCCTTCAGTTAATGTGACAGTATTGCTGGGGCCAAAGTCCAGTCGTTTGTTACTTATTGGAGCGCCCCCGTTGTCGTTTGACGATTCGATCTCATCGACAGTCGTATCAATATGCCACGTTATTGGACTCGCAGTCGTCAATCCATCGTTTATCGGTTCAACGACTCCGCTAGCACGATCTTTGCAGATTAATTCTGAGGGATTACAATTATCAGTATAATAAATATCTCCATTGACATCTGGCTGTCCTTTTCCTTTTGATTTACTCACAAACACATCACCACCGGAACGGAGAGACCCCTCAATATCAGATGTACCTGATCCGGCATCAATGTCAATACTTTCACCATACGTAATATTTCCGTTAGATTTTGTATTCCCATTTGATTTCTGTGTACAATAATCGTTAGACGTACCAGAGGAATTGTAACTATCTGCATATGGTCGGGGTTTTTTACCAGGTCCTGCACACGGGTTCGCTGACGCACCATCAAGCACAAGCGACCCACTCGCTGCGAGACTGGTGACACCCGCGGGCACCTTACCCTGACTAATAGGCGAAACCAGCGTCAAATTCACGATATTCCGACTGTGATCGTACTCGACCTCCCCGTCAGTCCGATCCTCGAAGTATCGCCCCCACCCGATGTAGTAATCACTCTGGACAGTCACCTTGACCAAATGATTATCGAGCGGATTTAGATCACTCCCAGTCGGATACTTCCGTACCGTCTCCTCGTGAGTCAGCGACGCCCTGTCCCCGAGTGACGGGTCGCCGGTGACGTTCATTATGGGGAGCGTCAGCGTCCCGTTCCGGAAGTGGAACTCCGGCGGCGACACCATCACGCTCCGGTTCCCCTGACTCGTGGTTTCCTTCCAGACCCCACCCCCCTGGTAGGCGATCGTGTTGTCGTTGACCTCGTAGGTTATCGCGCCGAGAGATTCGTTGACCAGCTCCTTGGATGATCCGGAGGACTGGTTATTGATCGTAATCTTCATCCACCCCTCCCCATCCTGCACCTCGAAGTTCGAGGCCCGGTCGGTGCCAAA
>JAZKRS010000016.1:0-46429 GCA_036626435.1 Haloarculaceae archaeon
GTCTCAGTTCGTCAACTCCCCCGTTAGAACTTGTGGGTAAGAGACAGCCCTGAAGGGCGAGGCTTCCGCTAGCTATCCGTCAGCCTCCCACCCCGCCCCGGTCGTGGGCCTCCTGCTCGTCGAAAAACGCGGACAGGAGCTTTTGCTGTGCGCGCCGGAGGTGGTTGTGCAGGGTCGGCGAGGAGACATCCATCGAGTCGGCGAGTTCCTCCGCCGTACTGCCGCGGGGCCACTCGAAGTATCCCGCGTGGTAGGCGGCCCGGAGGACCGACTGCTGTTTCTCCGTGAGCCGTTCGTCCATAGATTTCCGGAAGCCGGTTGGGGTCTGCTCGGTCGGCGTCACCTCCCGCTTGCTCCTGAGTCCGACGGAGGGGTACCCCCGCTGGAGCGCCTCGACCAGCGCGCGGACGTCGACGTTGGGGGCGAACTCGGCGACGAGGCGGGCCGTCCCGTCCTCGACGTGGATGTCCGCCACCGACCCGCCACGCTCCGCGAGCGGAAGCGTCGGCGAACTCCCCTCGATCACGACCTCGAAGAGGCCGCCGTCGTCGTAGTTCCGGATGAGACGCGCGTCGCCGAGGCCCTCCGCCCCCGAGATCCACTCGAGGATGCGCTCGGCTTGCGCGCCGGTGACAGTGAGAAAGCACAGAAGCGAGTGCGCGTCAGCGGCGACGATGCCCTCGAGGTCGACCACACAGTCGAGTGAGCCCGAGAGATCGACGAGCGCCGCGCTCTCGTCGGTATACTGGAAGGTGAGCGCCACCACGGTGTCCCCGAACAGGAGCTGTCTGCGCTCGGTCGCGGTGATCGTCAGCCCGATTCGCCGCCCGAGATCCGACAGGAGCGTCCGCTCGGGGTCGTCGAAGGCGCTCCTGTCGTCTGCCCGCACGACGAGCGCGCCGTAGTCGGTCTCCCCGTGGACTATCGGGATCGCCGCCAGCAGCCCCCGTTCCGGGGCGGTCGGGCGGGGCCGGTCGGGTGTGACCAGCACGCGCCCGGTCTGGAGCGCCTGTCCGATGACCGCCGTGTCCTTTGCCCCCTCGAACCGATCGGGATCCTCGCCCGCGTGCGCCCGGACGACGGTACGGTCGCGGCGGCGCTCCTCCTCGGTCATCCACGCTGCGCTGTAGCTTCTGCCGTCGACGAGTGCCATACACACACCCTCCTCGATGTCCTCGCGCGATCCCGCGGTCGACATCGCCTCCCCGACGCGGTCCAGCGCCGCGACGACGCCCCCGAGCCTGCCCGTCTCCTGAGAGTCGGTGTCCTCGGACGTCTGCTCGAAAGCCGCGGCAATCTCGTCGCGTGTCGGCCGGTCCATCTCCGGCAACAGGCCGTCGACGCCCTCCCAGCCCCCGATGGTCGTGACGACGCGCGGATCGACCCCGCCCTCGACCAGCAGCCGCCTGGCGAAAAATCGCCGCAACTCCGACGGTGTCACCGCCGAAAGCGACGGGCGTCCCGTCCACTCGGCAGCCCGCTCGCCGACGTCGCGGACGATCATCTGGACCCGGCGGGGAGTCACGTCGATGACCGCCTCGTCGGTGTCGACACCGTTGCTCCTGACGTACTGCCAGAAGTCGTGAGCCACCTGGGTCGGGAGGTACGCCTCCCGCGTCCCGCCGTCGCTCTCCCGGACGGTCAGGAAGTACCGCGTCCGCTCCTGTTCGCCGTGACTCGTCACGTCCCCCGGCCTGATGCGGGCGATCTCGGCGGCCTTGAGCCCGACCTCCCCACAGAGGCGAACGAGCAACTCCTCGCGGTGAGTCTCCGTCGAGCGCCTGAGCTGCTCGTACTCCCGCTCGGTGAGCCGAACCCCCTCGGCTGTTTCGCTCATGTTTCGACTTGCAATAGATACACGAAACCGAATATTTATGTTTTACTCACTTCTGGAGGGGTAATTCAGATATATCAGCGATTGAACCCCGGAATTTGCCGGGTGAACGTTTCTCAATCACAGACGACACCGAAACACAGGCGCAACCGTCGCTCTCAGGTGTCGTTGACGGCCGACTCGATCTCGCCGACGGCCTCGGGGTTGCGCAGCGCGCTCAGGTCGCCCAGTTCCTCGCCGTTGGCGATGTCCTCGAGCAGGCGGCGCATGATCTTTCCCGACCGGGTCTTTGGCATCTCCGGGGTGAAGACGACGGCCTCGGGGCGGGCGATAGGGCCGATGCCGTCCTCGACAGCTGCGATGATCTCCTCGCGGAGGCCGGCGCCGCCCTCGTGACCGTCCTCGGGGCTCACGTACGCGAAGATTGCCTTTCCGTGGACGTCGTGGCTGCCGCTGACGACCGCAGCCTCGGCGATGCCCTCGACGTCGACGATGGCGGACTCGATCTCCATCGTGCCGAAACGGTGACCGGACACGTTGATGACGTCGTCGACGCGTCCGAGGATGGTGACGTAGCCGTCCCCGTCGACGAAGGCGCCGTCCTCGGTCGGGTAGGTCCACTCCGACGCCGCCAGTGGTGCGCGCTCCCGCGCCTCGATAGCCCACCGCTTCCCCTCGCAAAGTTCCGTCGGCATCCCCGGCCACGGCCTGTCGACGACGAGATAGCCACCCTCGCAGGTGTCCACTTCGCCCTCGCTGTCGACGACGGTGACAGTGATCCCCGGCAGCGGCGGCCCCGCGGACCCCGGCTTCATGTCCGCGATCGCCGGCAGCGTCGAGACGAGAATTCCGCCGGTTTCGGTCTGCCACCAGGTGTCCACCACCGGGCACTCTCCACCCCCGACGTTCTCGTGGTACCACTTCCAGGCGCGGGGGTTGATCGGCTCACCCACAGTCCCGAGCAGGCGGAGGCTGGAGAGGTCGTGTTTCTCGGGGTACTCCTCGCCCCACTTCATGAACGCCCGGATCGCCGTCGGCGCCGTGTAGAAGACGTCGACCGCGTTGCGCTCGATGATCTCCCACAGCCGGTTCTTCTCGGGGTGGTCGGGAGCGCCCTCGTACATCACCGTCGTCGTCCCCAGCGCGAGAGGGCCGTAGACGATGTAGGAGTGGCCGGTGATCCACCCGATGTCGGCCGAACACCAGTACGTGTCCTCCGGCTTGATGTCCAGTACCGCATGAGATGTCCATGCGACGTAGGAGAGGTACCCGCCTGTGGTGTGAGTGACCTTCTTCGGCTCGCCCGTCGTCCCGGAGGTGTAGATGACGAACAGTTCGTCCGTCGCCGCGCGTTCGACGGGTTCGACGTTTTCTCTCGCGTGGGCCTCGACGAGGCTGTCGTAGTCGTGTTCCTCGTCCCCAAGCGAGCAGTCGTAGCCCTCGAGCCGATCGACGACGACGGAGGTCACGTCCTGATCGACGTTGATGCAGGCGGTGTCGGCCTTGTTTTTCAGACGCACGGCGTCGCCGCGGCGGTAGTAGCCGTCACAGGTGATCAGGTACTCGGACTCGGCGGAGTTCATCCGCGTCGCCAGCGCATCAGCCGAAAAGCCCGCGTACACGACCGAGTGGGGGGCGCCGATGCGAGCACACGCGAGCATCGCGATCGGCTTTTCCGGGATCATCGGCATGTACATCGTCACGACGTCGCCCTCCCCGACGCCAAGTTCGCGGAGTGCGGCGGCGAACTCGTTTATTTCGTGGTACAGTTCGAGGTAGGTGTACGTCCGCGAGACGCCGTCCTGGCCCTCCCAGATGAGTGCGACCTGGTTCTTTCGCCCGTCGAGGTGGCGGTCGACGCAGTTGTGACACGCGTTCAGCCGCCCGCCAGAAAACCAGTTGAACCCTCCCTCGTCGTCGAGTACGTCGTCGTGAGGCCGGTCCCAATCGAGCAGATCGGCAGCTCGGTCCCAGACGTCGGGCCAGTTCTCCTCGAACTCCTCGTAGATGGACTCGTCCGAGACGTTCGCCTGGTCGACGAACGACTCGGGGGGGTCGAGGCGCTCGTTGGCGGGTTGGTGCAATCCGAGCCCCGGCTCGTTCGCGTCCGGCATCTTCCGTTGAGACATGCAGGTTTACCCCGCATAAACCTTCTCACAAATTACTTTAGTCGTCGGCGGCGCTCGCTGCCGCCGCCCCGTCACGCTCCCTCTGGCGGACGTGCTCGGTGAAGTTCTCGAACAGCGTCTTGGCCTCGCAGGCAGCCGCGTAGTTGCCGGGCGTGATACTGCCGAGGGCGCGCTGGAACTGTGTGTCCGGGAGAATGTCGTCCTTGCCCGTCGTGACCGACTCTGCGGTCGCCATGTCGTACTCGGGGTGGAACTGGACCGCGAAGACGTCCCCCTTCCGGAAGCCGTGAATGCCGTAGTCGTTGCGCGCGAACACGTCGGCGCCGGGCGGGATCTCCGCGACCCGGTCCGAGTGGGTCGTGAAGACGGTGAACTCCTCGTCGACCCCCTCGAGCAGGGCGTTCCGGCCGTCGTGTTCGACAGTCCGGTAGCCGATCTCGTACTCGCCCATGTCCTCGACGCTCCCGCCAAGCACGTCCGCGAGCAGCTGGTGGCCGTAACACACCCCCAGGAAGGGCAGGCCGCTCTCGATGGCGTCGCCCACGTAGCGCTTGAGGTCCATGATCCAGGGCTCGTCCCAGTAGACCGAGGCCCGCGATCCCGTGACGATACACGCGTCGAACGCGAACGACCCCGGCAGATCGTGTTCGGTCGTGTTGTACTCGACGAGGTCGGCGTCGACCTCCCGCCGGAAGTTCCGCCGGGTGTGGTCCCCGTCGTGGGCCGCGTTCAGCAGTGCGATGCGCAGTCGAGTCACGGGCGCCAATAGCCGGCCCGACGGTAAAAATTCCCGCCTCGCTGGCAATCTCTGCAGGTGGACAGAGGGCCGCGAGAAACCGGACGTCGGTCCGGTGACGAGCGGCCCGAACGCGGCCGACACATCCCCAGAATACTGGCGGGCGAAAATCCGCGGGGATGTTCGTCCGACAGTATCACTTGACGACCGTCACCGGCACCGGCGACCGGCGGACCACCGTTTCTGCGACACTCCCGAGCAGGATGCGGGCTGCGCCGGTGCGCCCGTGCCCGCCGATGTAAACCGCGTCGTACTCCGCGGAGTGGTCGGGGATGACCTTCTTTGGGTCCCCCTCCTCGGCGACTGTGTTCAGTTCACCCTCGTGGCCGGCCTCGGCTGCCAGTTCCCGTGCGCGGTCGAAGATCTCCTCGGCGTGGTGTCTCGCGGCCTCCCGGACCTCGTCGTTCATGACGATCACCGCGCCGTCGGCGACGGTCGCTCCCCCGACGCCGTAGACGTTGAGGACGGTGATATCGGCCTCCGGGTTCTGTTCGATCGCGTGTTCTAGCGCTGTCTCCGCCGGATCCGAGTCGTCCATCGGAACGAGTATGTTCTCGCTCATTGCCCTGACGGAAACTCTCAGCGTCTCGAAAATAAAACTTGACGCAGTTCTTGCGTGCCGGGAACGTCGAACCGGCATCTGCCACGGCACTCAATCGCCGTGCTCGTCGAAAAACCCCGTAATGCGGTCCGAAACGGCCCGCGAGTGTTCGACGAAACACAGGCGACGCCCCTCGACTGGCTCGTATGTTCCCCTCGGCAACCCCACTGCGAGATGACGGGCCGCGCTCTCCGGGACGGCGGGGTCGTCGACGCCGTGACAGACGAGCGCCGGCAGCCCCAGCTCGTACAGCGGCCCCGCATCGAAGGACAGCGCGGCCTCGATCTGTGCGTCGACGGCCTCCGGGTCGGCGTCCTCTTCGGCGCGCCACTCACAGATTCGCTCGACGAGGTCCGGTCGGGCTTCGCGGACGGCGGGCGAGAGCGCTCCCTCGAGCGAGGCACGCAACGCCGACTCGTCGTCGCTTTCGGGATGGAGTTCCCGCAGCGCCGACTCGTCAAGGGCGTCGCCGCTTTCGGCGGCCCCGAACAGCGTCAGGGTCCGCCCACGGTTGTACTCGCGAGCGTACCGGAGCGCGATCATCCCGCCGAGGCCGGCACCGACGACGTGGGCGCGCTCGACGCCCGCGTCCGCGAGGACGGCCTCGAAGTCGGCAGCCAGCGCGTCGACGTCGTAGGGCCCGGCGGGCGCGTCGGACCGGGCGGTCCCCCGCAGGTCCCAGACCAGCGCCTCGTACTCGCCCGCGACCGCGCTGTGCTGCCAGCTCCACAACCAGGCGCCGTAGCCTGCGTCGTTTACGAACGCAACTGTCTCGCCGCCCCCGCTGGTTTCGTAGTAGAGGTCGAGGCCGGCCCGGGCGGCCGCAGGCATGTCAGGCGTTCAGAATTTTCCGGAGGACGTCGGGCGCGTCCGCGAGCGCCTCGTCCAGCTGGTCGGCGTCCGGGCCGCCGCCCTGCGCGAAGTCGGGCGGGCCGCCGCCGCCACCGCCGACGCGGGCTGCGAGTTCGCCGACCACCTCACCGGCGTCGAGGCCGATGTCGTTGGGGACCGCGACGACGAACTGGGCGCCGTCGGCCCCGGAGCCCAGCACCGCGATCTTGCCGTCCTCGACCAGCGCGTTTGCGGTCGCGCGGAGTTCGTCCATGTCGCCGTCCAGGCGCTGGACGACCGCGACGGCTCCGTCGATGTCGACTTCCGCCGCCCCGCTGTCGCTGCCCGCGCGGACGGCCGCGAGTTCCTCCTTGAGCTCCTCGATGCGCTTGCCCCGTTTCTTCCACTCCTCGAAGAAGCGCTCGGCGGTCTCGGGGACCTCCTGGGGGCTGACGTCGAGCACGTCGGCCGCCTCGTAGAGGGCGTCTTCGGTGTCCTGAGTGGCCGTGATAGCCGCGTCGCCGGCGGCGTAGGTCAGCCGGATGACCCCGTCCTGGATGCGCTCGGTACCCAGGAGCTTGATCGCGCCGACGTCGCCGGTCCGGGAGACGTGGGTCCCGCCACAGGCCTGCGTGTCCTCGCCGGCGTGGATGAGCCGGATCTGCTCGCCTTCCGGGATGCCACCCTGGTAGATGTCGAAGCCGAACTCGGCTTCGGCGTCGTTGCGATCGAGCCACTCCTGGGTGACGGACGCGTTGTTCATCACAATCTCGTTTGCGATCCGCTCTATCTTCGTTACTTCCTCGCGGGTGATCGACTGGTAGTGCTTGACGTCGAGGCGGGCGCTCGTGGTGTGTTTCTGGGCCCCGGCCTGCCGGATGTGGTCGCCGAGGACCCGCCGGGCGGCGTGGCCGACGATGTGGGTCGCGGTGTGGTGGCGCATCAGCCGGCCGCGCCGCGTCGCGTCGACCTGACCACGCACGAACTCGCCCTTGCCGGGATCGGCGTCCGTCCGGTGGAAGATGACGTCACCGATCTCCTGGACGTCGCTGACCTCGACCGTCACGTCGTCGGTCGACAGCGTCCCGTGGTCGGCCGGCTGGCCACCCCCTTCCGGGTAGAACATCGTCTGGTCCAGGACGACGTCGTAGCCCTCCTCGCGCTCGAACACCTCGAGGACCATCGCCTCGAACTGGTGCCGGTTCTGGTCCTCGTAGTAGAGCTGCTCGGTCTCGGGCAGTTCGTCTATCCGCTCTGTGACCTGTTCGGACGCCTCGGTCGCCTCCGCCTCGTCGGCGTCCTCCGTGTGGCGCTGGACGACCCGGGCGTGGAAGTCGTCGGGCACCTCGACGCCGACGCCTCGCTCCGCGGCGATTTCCTCGACCATGTCCGGCTGGATCCCGTGGGAGTCGTACAGTTCGACGAGTTCCTCGGCGGGGATGGGTTGGCCGCGGTCGTGGTACTCCTCCGCGAGCCCTTCGACCCGACGGGCGCCCCGTTCGAGGGTCTCGCGGTACTTCTCGACCTCCGTGCGCACGATGTCCCGGACAGTGTCGCGGTTCTCGTAGCCCAGCCGTTTGGCCTGCATGTCGACCAGTTCGTCCAGCGGCGCGTCGACGCCGACGGTGTCACAGAGCCGCTTGGTCCGCCGGAGGACCATCCGGGCGAGGTAGCCGGTGCCGACGTTCGAGGGGACGATGCCGTCCCCGAGCATGTACGAAAGCGTCCGGCAGTGATCGGCAACCGCGTAGATCGTCTCCAGGGGCTCAAGTAGCTCGCGGAGCCGGCCGACGCTCACGCCGAGTTCGTCGGCAATCGACCCGCGGGCCGCCTCGACGTCCTCGACGTCGTCGATGTCGAGGTTGCCGGCCATGCGCGCGGCGTCGTGGACGATCGTCGCCTCCTCGTCGGTGTGTTCGATCCCGGCATTGTCCTTCAGGAACGCGATCATCTCCGGGTAGACGGCCTCGTAGACCGTGGCCGTGCCCTGGCTCATCCAGGTCCACCGCTCCAGCCCGTAGCCGGTGTCCACGATGTAGGTGTCCATCTTCGAGTAGCGGTTGCCGTCCT
This sequence comes from Haloarculaceae archaeon, assembly GCA_036626435.1. Classification (GTDB taxonomy): domain Archaea; phylum Halobacteriota; class Halobacteria; order Halobacteriales; family Haloarculaceae; genus SW-9-67-25. The sequence goes on from JAZKRS010000016.1 coordinate 8,262, forward strand.
TCATCAGGAACTCCCCGTCGGGGTCCTGTTCCATTGACATGAAGACCAGCGTCGCCAGCTCCAGGCCGCGGTAGATGACCTCGATTGCCGGCCCCGCGTTGCCGCCCCCGACCCACGGATCCTCGATGTACGTGACCTCCTCGGGGTCGACGCCCATCTCCTCGAGGAGGGTGTCACAGTACTCGACGGTCCGATCTTTCCAGTAGACCTCCCCCTCGTATGCGTACTGGCCCGGATCCTGGATGTCCTCGCGGGCGTTGAACGCGTGGTGAGCCATCATCTCGAAAGCCATCGTGTGCCGGCCCGTCTTGCCGACGTTGTCGATGTCCTGCATCCGGATGCAGGGCTGGCTGATACACAGCGGGTTCGCCGGCGGCGGCGTCGTCCCCGAGGTCACGAGCGGCTGGAAGTCGTAGATCGACGCCTGGGTCAACAGCACGTCGTCGCGCCAGCGGTTGGCCGCGACGGGATAGGGATCGATGCGCTCGTGGCCGTGCTCCTCGAAGAAGGAGAGAAACGCCTCGCGCATCTCTGCCAGGCTGTGCTCCTCGTCGAAGCCCGGGTTGTCGATGAACTGGTACTGCTCGCAGGGCGGCTCCCCGCAGGTTGTCCGGGACTCGTCACGCGTCCAGAAGTGGACCCCGCACTCCACGCACTCCGTTCGCTCGAACCCGTTCTCGGTGAAGTAGTCGAGCCGGTATTCCTCCTCCAGGTCGCTCATCTGTTGACATAAGGTGACCTACCAGTCGGTAAAACAGTTCCGAACATTCCCGTTCGGTGGGCTCATACTGACGGCTATACCGGTCGACGTAAGCCCTGATACTTTCAGCCGGGAAGTCCGGCTGAGACGTATCAAAAGTTACGTCGGCCGGTATAGTATCAGGTGATAGCCTCGCGCAGCTGTGCCTCGTATTCGGCGAACGCCTCGTCTCTCCGGGACCGGGGTCGCTCGAGGTCGACCTCGACCACCTCGTGAACCGACCCGGGAGAGCCCGTCAGCACGACCACTCGGTCGGCCAGCGTGACGGCCTCGTCGACGTCGTGGGTGACGAACAGGACCGTCTTGTCCGTCTGCCGCCAGATGTCGAGTAACTCCCCGTGCAGCCGCTGTTTCGTCTGGGCGTCCACGCTCCCGAAGGGCTCGTCCATCAGGAGAATCTCCGGATCGACCGCCAGCGCCCGCGCGATGCCGACGCGCTGTTTCATGCCGCCGGACAGCTCCTTCGGGTAGCTGTCCTCGGACCCCGTCAGGCCGACAAGTTCGATCAGTTCGCGCGCACGCGAGCGACGAGCAGACGCGCTCACGTCGCGCTGCTCGAGCCCGAAGGTGACGTTCTCCAGCACCGTCCGCCACGGGAACAGGCCGTACTCCTGGAATACCATTCCGCGGTCCATCCCCGCGCCGTCTATCGGCTCGCCGTCTACCAGGACGGCCCCCTCTGTCGCGTCTTCCAGCCCGGCGATGATGCGAAACAGCGTCGTCTTGCCCGCGCCCGACGAGCCGACGATGCAGACGAACTCGCCGTCGGCCACGCCGAAGTTCACGTCGCGCAGCGCCTGGACCGTCCCGGACCCCGTCTGGAACGTCTTGGATACGTCGTCGACGACCACCTTCGACTCGTCGAGCCGTCCGTCGCTCACTCGCGCCACGCGAGCGCCCTCCCCTCGACGCGACGGAAGACGCCGTCGCTGACGAGAAAGACGAGGCTGATGACGAACATGTAGGCGACGCTGACGTCCAGCGAGAGATTCTGTGCGGCGTTTATGATCTCGAAGCCGACGCCCGGTGCGCCGAACAGTTCAGCCGCGACGACGATCATCCACGACTGCCCGATGCTCGTCCGGATGCCCGTCATTATCTCGGGGGTCGCACTCGGGATCACGACCTTCCGGATCATCGTCAGGTCGTCGTGCACGCCGAGCGAGGCCGCGACCTCCTTCGAACTTTGCGGGACGCCTTCGACCCCCGCGTACGCGTTGTAGAAGTTGACCCAGAACGCACCGATTCCCACGATGAACGCCGCACCGGCGTGGTTGACGCCCAGCCAGACGATGGCAAAGGCGATCCACGCCAGCGGCGGAATCGGCCGCAGGACCCGCTGAATGGGCGTGAACGCGTCGTCCAGCACTTCGCTCCACCCCAGCGCAATCCCGGCCGCGATCCCCGCCGTCCCCCCGACGACCAGCCCCGGAATGTAGTGATAGAGGCTGTTTATCAGGCTGACGAGGATCCGTGTCAGGCCGACCTCCACCCCGATCACCGGCACCTCGAAGGGGGCCGGCGCGGTCGCCTCCACCACGAACGCCTGTCCGACCTCGACCGGGCTCGGCAACAGGAACGTCGGCACCTGCAGTGCCGCGACCTGCCAGACGGCCAGGAACGCGGCCGTCCCGACTGCCCCGCGCACGAATCGCCTGCCTCCCGGTCCGTCACCGAGTCCCACGTCGGGGACGAGGCCGGCCTCCGAATCGGTGCGGGTGTCGATACTCATGTGGTCACGCCACCGAGTCGTAGTGGCCGAAATCGAACAGCTGCTCGTTGCTCAGCTTCCCGTCGGTCCGGTCCAGCCTGTTCGCCCAGTCCGCGAAGATCGGCGTTCCGTCCTCGATCTCGTGGGGATCCGAGACGAAGTTCGCCGCCCGCGAGTCCAGCGCAGCGCGTGCGTCCGCCACGGGCAGGGACTCCTCTCCGACGACGTTGCTGGTCGCCTGCGCGGCCCCGTCCGGGTTCTCCGCGATGAACTCTGTGGCTCTGACGTGCTGTTCGACGAACGCCTCGGCCACCTCCGGTGCGCCGTCGTGGATCCGCTCGTGCATCAGCGCGACCGCACCGGGCTGACCGCCCGGGAAGAAGTCGCCGCTCCAGTCGAGGTCGGTGTATCCGGCGTCCTCCCGCTTTGCGATCGTCGGCACCGGCTCGATCATGCTCGTCCCGTCGATCTGTCCCGACAGCAACGCCTGCCGGACCGGGCCGGCCCCGCCCAGCGACGTGACTGTCACGTCGCTTTCCGGATCCAACCCCACCTCCTCTGTCAGCCAGTACCGCAGGGTGATGTCCGGAACCGAACCCGGCGGGAAGGTTCCGAACTCGAACTTCGAGCCGGTCTCCTCCTCGAAGGCCGCGAACGCCTCTGCTCCCTCCGAGTCGTGGCGCGCTGCGAACTCCTCGGTTCCCATGATCAGCATCGGGTCGACGATGTTCGCGTTGGTGATCTTCGCGGGAATGCCCTTGTCGACGACGATCATCGCCGGGATGATGCCGAACATCATCACGTCGAAATCTCCCGTCGCCGAGGCCTGTACGATGCTCGGCCCGTCCGAGAAGAGCTTCGTCTCCACCTCGACTGGCAACTCCTCGAAGTACCCCTCCTCCAGCATCACGTGTGACTGGAGGTCCGGGTAGATTGGCATGTGAGCGACCCGCAGCTTGTCGATGTTCGCTCCTGCGTCGCCTCCGTCTGTCGTTGTTCCTCCGTCGCCGTCGTTTTCGGCTCCCGTGTCGCCGCCGGCACCGGAACAGCCGGCCAGCCCGGCTGCCCCGGCTGTCGCGAGTCCACTGAGATACCGCCGCCTGGAGACGGAAGGTCTGTCTTCAGCCATTACCCCATATGGGCGCCACAGACGGATGAAGCGCCTGACGCGCACTATTACTGCCGTCACTGATAACGGACGAAAATCGACGGTTTGGACCATATCACCCGTCAAAGCGACGCTTCCGGCCGTTCGCGTTTTCAGTGGCGTCAGCAGTAGCGGCAAAGGATACCGGGACGACACTCCCGGTGCCCGTCATACTGACGGCTATAACTTCGTGAGCATAGTCGACCCCACGGGGGGTCGAAATCGCTCACGGGATTATAGCCGTTAGTATCAGGACTGGCCGCCGTCCAGTGCCAGGGACGCGAGCAGGGCTTCAAGCTGGATGCGTTCGTTTGCGCCCTCCGTGATTCGGTAGTCGGCCTCGCCGATTCGGTCGAGGAGGCGGACTGCCGCCTCGTCGTCGAGGTCGAACTCCCAGACGGAGCGGTGCAGTTGATCGATGATGTCGCCGCCGGCGATGCCCTCGTCGGACATGAGTTCGTCCAGCCGCGAGCGCGCGGCCGTGAAATCGCCCGCAAGCGCCAGTGTCACCATCTCCCGGATGTCCTCCGGGCGTGCGGTGCTCGTGATCTCGAAGACCGCCTCCTCGTCGACGACGCCACCGGTGACGGCCGCGGCCTGCAGGCCGTTTATGCCCTTGCGCATGTCGCCGTCGGCCGCGTAGACCAGGGCGTCGATCCCGCCGTCGGTCACCTCGATCCCCTCCTCGTCTGCGATCTTTCGAACCTGCTCCTCGACGGCCTCGTCCGAGAGCGGCGCGAACCGGAAGACGGCACACCGCGACTGGATGGGGTCGATGATCTGGCTGGAGTAGTTACACGAGAGGATGAAGCGCACGTTGTTCGAGAACTGCTCCATCGTCCGCCGGAGCGCTGACTGGGCGTCTGAGGTCAAGGCGTCGGCCTCATCAAGGAATATGATGCGGTGGTCGACGCCGCCGAAGGAGGTGCGAGCGAAGGACTTGATCCGGTCTCTGACCACGTCGATGCCCCGCTCGTCGGACGCGTTGAGTTCGAGGAAATGCTCCTCCCAGTCCTCGCCGTACAGCTCCCGAGAGACGGCGACTGCCGCGGTCGTGTTGTGCATCACAGTGGGAACTGTCCCGGCAACGTAGTTTCTGGTCCCGGGGACCGTGAGGTCGTACACGTGGCGCGGTTCGTCGACTCGGTTGACGGTCTCGACTTCGTCGAAGTGGATGTCGGACTCGACGAGATGGTGTAGCGCTCTGAGGTCCTCGATCGTCTCGGTCGAGGCCATCTCCGAGAGTATCTCGTCCAGTCGGTCCCGAACGGTGGCAAATAGCGTCAGCGATCGGATAGCGTGGTCGTCATTGTCGAGGAGATTCGACACGTCCGAGCTCCGCATCGGCGTCCCTTCTGCAACATCTGCGTACGCAATACCTAGCTTCTCGATCACAGCCTCTAATTTCGCCTGTACCCGTTCGATTGACGGTGCTTCGAAGCCCTCGTCAGCCTCGGCCAGGAGCCGCTGGACGCGTCCGGTGTATGGGGTTCTTTTGCCACTTGCGTATTCGAGCAGTCGGTGGGTCCCGACACCCGTCTTCTGTGCGACTTTTCGCCGCTCCTCGAGTGGCTCGAGTTCCTCTCGGTTCTCGATCCATCGTGTCGGAATAGCATCAATCTCAGCTACTGTCGGTTCTATCCGTCCCAGCAGTTCTCGCTTCGCCTGAACTGTTTCGAGCCGTTCCGTCGCGGCATCGACCAGTTCCGATATCCCGCTCAGATACCGCTCACGGCCTGGCGAGTCAGGACTCAACGTGTCAGGGATGAAGTCCGTCTTGTTCAGGTTGAGTCGGCTACAGAGCTCGCTTACCGTCGCCTGTGTCGGTATCGTATCGTCGTTCGGGTTGTGAGTCCGGTCCGCCACGTCAGCGAGATTTGCGGCCTTTTTGTCTATCGTGAAGCCAATCTCTTCTTCGAACCGTGTCAGGTGAGTGGCGCCCGAGAGGAACAGCGAGTGATAGGTCTGCGTTCGGTTGCGTCCGTTCGTCGCCTGCTTCTCTTCCCGTTTTTGTCGCGACGGGATTCCGAACCCGGCCAACAAATACGCGATGAGGGTAATCCTGTCCTCGCTTTTTTGCGTGAGTTCGAGTGTGCCAGTCTCACTCACGTGGCCTTCGGCGTCGAAGAGTGCTCTGAGGAAGGCACGTCGACTGTCCTCGTCGGCTGTGAGGATTGTCGAGCCGATTCCATCTCCCTCTATCGCGGCGGCGAAACACCCGAAACAGGCTTCGAGGTAGTGTGTGAGCGTTCGGTTACTGGCAGCGACGTACGGAACACCCTTCTGTTCACCGGTCCGTGGCTCGACACCGAACAGCTCTTCGAACAGGCGCTCGAATGCCCTCAGTAGCGCCTCGTCGGTGTTGTAGAATTTTATCCGTCCATTTTCGATCCGGGCTTCCCCGAGTGCGAGCCCGACGAACTGTGCAATCTCCGGCGTGACCTTTCGTGGCGGCGTTATCGGTTTCGACCGCTTGTTGTGCGAGGTGACGTACTGAATCTGCTGGGCGTGTTCGTAGAGCACGTCACGTGGAACGTCCAACTGACGGAGATACGAGAGTGAACAGACCGCGCTGTGTTCGCTCAGGTCTTCGGCCCGAAACTCCCGTTCGGCTGCTCGCACTGTCCCCCGTGACGTATCGAGTTGTTCCGTGATCGCATCGACACTCAGACCTCTTCGGAGTCGACCGACGATCTCCTTTTTTATGCCGACCAGGTTCTCCTCGAAGGGAATCTTCTGCTCTCGCGCGAACTCCGAGGAGACGTGAACGAATGTTCGCTCGCCGTCCATCGCCTCGATCCAGTCGAGTTCAGTGTCCGTCTCCGGTAATGGTGCATGGAGGGGGCGCACAACCCGATCACCGCCATCCAGTGACCCCGCAGGACGCCACTCCAGCCCGTCGCGGTCGAGGACGAGAAGCTTGTGTTCTGGCGTGACAGTCATCTCCGACCCGTCTCGAGTGGATATCGATACGAGTTCGTCGGCCGCTTTTCGGAAGAAGTGTGCCGGCTCCGCGTATTCGAACGTGCCACCGCGGGTAAACGTCAGTACCTCTGTCCCGGACTCGTTCGGACTGAACCCGTCGATGGTGCCCGTTACGTCCTCGATTCGTGCCAGCCCGTCGCTCGTGAGAACTGGTGTTTCGCCCGTCACACACTTCCCGACGCCGGCCGGCCCTGCAAACAGCATATGGGGCAGATCACGCCGTCTCACGTAGCTTTCCAGGCGTTCGACGATCGTGTCCTGACCGACAATCTCCGAGAGGTGCTGCGGGCGGTACTTCTCCAGCCAGATCTCCTCGCGACCCCCCGTCTGTTCGGCCTCGCTCATAGGCGAGAGGAGTGGCGGGGCCGGCATAAACCCCGCGAGTGCCGCCGCCGGACTTGGCTGTTGTCCGTTCTGTGGTGTCGAATTCGATCACACATCTGGAGAGGAGGACTCTCGTGCCCTGTCCGGATACAAGTGCGAAAACTGTAACGAGGTTCTGGAGATCAGGGTCATACTAACGGCTATAAGCCCGTGAGCGATTTCGACCCCCCCGTGGGGTCGACTATGCTCACGAAGTTATAGCCGTCAGTATCAACCAGTTTCCCGTGGCCTGATCCCTCGGCCGTCCCTCGGGATTCCGACACGCTCAAATCCGCGGCGACCGATGCGGACGCATGGTCACCGTCGAACTCGTCGGCGAGGGGACACGCGAGGTAGACGTCAGCGACGACGCCACTTACGCCGACCTCCTGTCCCCCTTCGACGTGAGCCGACACGAGGTCTCTCTTCTCGTCGACGATTCGCCGGTCCCCGAGGACGCGCCTGTCGCGGAGTCGATCGACCGGGTGCGCGTGATCCGGCTCATCCAGGGTGGGTAGCCCGCCATGCCCGAAGGCCCGTCGTGGACGCCCGAGAGCGGCCCCGAAAGTCCCGGGAGCTCCGCCGAAACCATTCGCGTCCGCGAGGCGACCGTCCCGGAACTCCCGGACGCCCTGAACGTCCTCGATGGGGGTGGCCTGGCGACCGACGCCGGCCGCCTCAGAGGCGCCATCGACCGCGGTGAGGTTCTCGTCGCGGTCGCCGACGGCGAGCGCGTGGTCGGTGCGCTCGCCCTCGACGGTGAGCGTGTCACCGCGATTGCGGTCAGGCGCCGTCGCAGAGATCAGAGCATCGGGACCGCGCTGGTCGAGGTTGCCGCCGACCGCCGAGCGCGACTGGTCGCCGAGTTCGACTCTCGCGTCCGCCCGTTCTGGGACTCACTGGGGTTCGACGTCGCGCCGGCGGAGGAACCGGGCCGATACCGGGGCGTCCGGGGCTGATACTGACGGCTATACCGTCGTGAGCACAGTCGACCCCGCGGGGGTCGAAATCCTCAGGGGCGTATAGTATGACAACCACCACAGGTAAATACCGGCGCCCGGGAGAGACACACGATGGAGGGACAGGCAGCCGCCCCCGCAGCGGGGACCGTCCTCAACGCGCTCGCAAACGGGCAGGGTTCGGCCTTTGCCATCGACGAGTACACGCGGGCAACCGTGACCCTCGATGGGTCGGAGACGGTGGAGGGCGCCATCGCCGAAGACCCGGACGCGAACACGTCGCTCATCGAGCGCTGCGTCGAAGCCGCCCTCGAACGGGTCGGGGAGAGCCACGGTGGGTCGGTCCAGACCGAGAGTGACGTGCCGATGGCCTCGGGGCTGAAATCGTCGAGCGCGGCGGCGAACGCGACAGTGCTGGCAACCCTCGACGCTCTGGACGCGCGCGACGCGGTCACCCGCGAGGAGGCCGCCCGGATCGGCGTCCAGGCGGCCAGGGACGTCGGCGTGACCGTCACCGGCGCGTTCGACGACGCGAGCGCGAGCATGCTGGGTGGCGTGACGGTCACCGACAACACCACGGACGAATTGCTCGCCCGGGACCCCGTCGAGTGGGATGTGCTCGTCTGGACGCCGCCCGGCCGGGCGTACAGCGCTGAGGCCGACGTCGCGCGGTGCCGGACCGTCGCCCCGGTGGCGGACCTCGTCGCCGAACTCGCACTCGACGGTGCGTACACCCGCGCGATGACAGTCAACGGCCTCGCCTTCTGTGCAGCCCTGGGCTTCTCGCCCGATCCGCTGATCGAGGCGATGGGCAAGGCAGACGGCGTCTCGCTGTCCGGCACGGGGCCGAGCTTCACCGCGGTCGGCGGGTGCGACGCGCTCGATGCAGTCCGGGAGGAGTGGTCTGCCCGCGAGGGGACAGTCTGGCTGACCACGACACAAGCGGAGGGAGCACGAGTCACATGAGCGAACGTCACAGGTCGACAGACGGTATCGAGGGCGACCCCGAGGAGATGGATCTCGAGGAGTTGCGCCGCGAGATACGCGACATAGACCACGAGATCGTCGAACTCATCGCACGGCGCACCTACGTCGCGGATACCATCGCCCAGGTCAAGGCGGAACACGGGTTGCCGACCACCGACGAACAACAGGAGCAGGAAGTGATGAACCGCGCGGGGGAGAACGCAGAACAGTTCGACGTGGACGCGAATCTGGTCAAGGCAATCTTCCGTTTGCTCATCGAGTTGAACAAGGTCGAACAGCGGGAGTCGCGTTGACTCGCCTGGTCGCCGTCGTCTGGTATCCCACCCTAGATTTCGGGATTCGAATATTAGTCTTTATTACTGAGTTCGCCCTCGATTAGTATATGGGCGTCGTGAGCATCTCCATGCCGGACGAACTGGAGGAACGAATCGACAAGTTCGGGGAGGAGCACGGATACACGGGGCGAAGCGAGATCGTCCGCGAGGCCGTCCGCAACCTGCTCAACGAATTCGAGGACAAGCGGCTCGAAGACAGGGAGCTGATGGCCATCGTGACGGTCCTGTTCGACTTCGAGACGACCAGCGTCGAGGAGAAGATGATGCACCTCCGGCACGACCACGAGGAACTCGTCGTCACGAACTTTCACAGCCACGTCGGGAACCACTACTGCATGGAGCTTTTTGTCCTCGAGGGCGAACTCGAGGACATATCGACGTTCGTGGGGAAGATTCGCGCGACCAAGGACACCGTTTCGGTCGACTACTCGGTCCACCCCGTCGACGACATCGACCTCATCTCGGGATAGTGGGCGTTTCGAATCCTTTTAGAGGGTGACCCAGTAAGGAGGTAGCAACGATGGCCATCAAGCCCGCCTACGTCAAGAAAACAGCGACGATACTGATGGAGCGATACCCGAAGGCCTTCTCGACGGACTTCGAGCACAACAAGGAGCTGGTATCTGAGCTGACGAACATCGAATCCAAGAGCGTCCGCAACCGGATCGCAGGCTACGTTACCCGCAAGCAGAGCGGCCCCGTCGAAGCGTAACTTTCTCGCGAGCAGGTATCCGATATGGATCTGAGTGCGGTACGCGTTCTGGATCTGACACAGCTTTTGCCCGGCCCGTACGCCACACAGTTGCTCCGGGATATGGGTGCCGAGGTGATCAAGATCGAGCACCCCGATGGCGAACCGGGCCGCCGATTCGGCGACGGCGAGATCGACCGGGGGACATCGCCCCTTTTCGACGTGGTCAACCGCGGCAAGCGTAGCGTGACCATCGACCTCAAGTCTGACGCGGGCCGGAACGTGTTTCTCAACCTGACACGCGACGTGGATGTCGTGATAGAGCAGTTCCGGCCGGGCGTCGTCGATCGCCTGGGCATCGGCTACGATGCCGTGCGTGCCGAAAACGAATCGATCGTCTACTGCTCCGTATCGGGGTACGGCCAGACCGGCCCCTACAGTGACCGCGTGGGCCACGACCTGAACTACGCCGGCGTGGCTGGTCTGGTCGATATGACCCGTCCGGACCCGGAGGCCGATCCGGTCATCCCGGGCTTTCCGGTCGCGGACATGGCAGGCGGATTCGCCGCCGCCCTCTCGGTCGTGAGTGCGTTGCTGTCACGGGAACTCGGCGACGGCGGCGGCGAGTATCTCGACGTGGCGATGACCGACGCCGTCCTCTCGCTGTCTCAACTCGTCTCCGGCCCCGCCATGGCGGGTATCGAGCAACGACCCGGCGAGACGGTCATCACCGGCAAGTACCCCTGTTACGACGTCTACGAGTGTGCGGACGGTGAGTACGTGACCGTCGCCGCCCTGGAACCGGGATTCTGGGAGGCGTTCTGTACGGCAGTCGGGCGCGAGGATCTGATCGACGTCCACATGGCCGACGACGAGGCGACCCGCGAGCGCGTCCGGTCCGAACTCGCCGGGCTCTTCGGGGAGCGGACGCGCGAGGGCTGGCTCGACGAACTCGGCGACCTGGAGGCGATGGTCGGCCCGGTGAACACCGTCGAGGAGGCCTTCGACGACCCACACATCCGGGCGCGGAGCGTCGTCCAGGATGTCGACGGGATGATCCGACGGGCCGGCTTCCCGGCCAAGGGGACGGACGCCCCGGGCCCCACGGACGAGCCCGCACCCGCGCTGGGCGAGCACACTGAGGACGTCCTGCGTGAGACGGGATACACCGAGGCCGAGATCACCGATCTGCGGGCCGACGGCGTGGTGTGGTAGTCAACGACCAGTCTGGAACGTCAGCGACTCCCGGAAGGCCGGCCAGTCGAACCACCAGACGACCGCCACACACAGGAGGAGACCCAGCGGGAACGCAACCGAGTTCGCGCGCCGCGAGAGTCCCAGCGCGAACGACACCTGCGTCAGGCCGACCAGGACGAGCAACACCGCCGTGACGCGTCGATCCTCGCGGCCGAACAGGTGCCCCGAGAGCGTGCTACCCAGCGCCAGGGCGTACAGCAGCGTCCCGACCGGCCACGCGAAGAGGTACTCCGGCAGCCCGCGGGTGTAGACGAACGTGTACGTGACGATGTCTGTCAGGTACAGCGGAGCCGGGTCGACGAGCCCGAAGGCGAACACGAGCGTGAGTTCCTGCCCCGCGAAGACCAGCGACCAGGGCAGCGCCCCGACCGCGACAATGGCCGCGAGCCTGTGGTTCATTTTCGCGTGACGATCCGGAGGACGTCCTCGTCTTCGAGTTCGTGGTCCCGCCCGACCTGCTGGTCGTCGTGTTTCGCGCTCGGGCCCGTCACGCGGGCAAAGCGAAAGCGCTCGTCGAAGCTCCCGCCGAGCTTCTCGCAGGCGTCGCCGACCGTGTCACCCGCCCGGAGGACGAGCGGTTCCTCGCGATCGACGCCCCGGCCTGGCTTGTCCATGTAGATCCGGATCAGGCCGAGTTCGTCCCAGATACGCTCTCTCAGCGCGTCCAGCCCCTTCCCCTCCTCGGCGCTGATGAAGATGGCTTCGTCGGGCTCGATGTCGTGTTCGCGGAGGTTTTCCTCGACCGTCGGGAGGTAGTCGCGGTCAATGAGGTCGGCCTTGTTGACCGTGACCAGAGAGGGGAGATAGACGCGGTTGTCCACGACGCCGTCGATCAGGTGGTCGATGTCGACCTGCTCGCCGACGGTCACGTCCGCGTTGACGTATCCGCGCTCGCGGAGCACCCCCTTGATCGTCTCTTCGTCGAGGTCGAGAGCGACGCTGGCGTTCACGGAGATGCCGTCCTTGTGTTTCTTGCGGACGCTCACGCGCGGGGGATTCTCGTCGAGGCGGATGCCGTTCTTGTAGAGTTCGTCGTAGAGGCGCTCGTAGTGGTCAATCTCGAACACCGACAGCAGGAAGACAACGAGGTCGGCGGTGCGGACGACCGACAGGACCTCTTGGCCGCCGCCGCGACCGTCGGCCGCGCCCTCGATGAGCCCGGGGACGTCGAGCAGCTGGATGTTCGCGCCGCGGTACTGGAGCATCCCGGGGTTGACGTCGAGCGTCGTGAACTCGTAGTCGCCAATCTCGCTGTCGGCGTTGGTCAGAGCGTTCAGCAGTGTCGACTTGCCGACGCTGGGAAAGCCCACGAGCGCCACTGTCGCGTCGCCGTGTTTCTCGACGGCGTAGCCGGGGCCGCCGCCCGAGGAGGACTGCTTTTTTTCGAATTCCTCCTTTTTCTCCGCGAGCTTTGCCTTCAGGCGGCCGATGTGGGCCTCTGTCGACTTGTTGTAGGGCGTCTCCGCGATCTCCTCCTCGATCTCCCGGATCTCCTCTTCGAGCCCCATCACCGGACTGTCGGCCCCCCGGCCACATTAGGGCTTTCGTCCCCGACGGGGCGAATCCGACACACTAATACAGCGAGCGAAAGGTTATTTTATCGATGACAGAAGTGACCCGTCTGCGTGACAGCACGCAGATACTCCTCCCGCGTGGCACTCTCGCCGGTCTCCGAGAGGACCTCGAGGACCGCTTCGTCGTGACAGTCTTCCGGGAGAACGAACGGGTGCGCATCATCGGCAGCCCCGTCGAGATCAAGGGCGCGAGCGAGTTCCTCGCGCGCAACGGCGTCGCAATCGCCTAACTGCGGATAGCGACGCTCTTATACCGGTCGACGTAGCTTTTGATACTCCTCAGCCGGATTCCCGGCTGAAAGTATCAGGGCTTACGTCGACCGGTATAATCGCTACCCCGATTTTCCGGGAGCAAGGTTCAAACGGCTGTAGTTACACGTATCTAACGAATCCCAACTGCATGGTCGATCGGACATCATCACAGGTGAACTACGAGACGAGCCAGGGGCTGATGGACCTGCTCAGGTACACCTGTGAGGCACTGAGCCTCGAATTCACCCGGTGGGACGAGCAGTACGTCGCCGGGCCGAGCCTGTACTTCCTCGTCGTCGCCGACGTCGACTTCGATGAATACACTGACCCGCTCGGCGCCAACAAGTGGCCGATCGACCGGTGTGGCGTCGTCTCCGAGTCGGCCGAGCCGTTCATCGACGTGGCGCGGGACGTGGCATTCACCTGCGACGGGGCCGTCGTCATCGCCGCGGATGGCACCATTCAGGAACAGATGGTCCGTGTCCGGAGTCCGAACCCTGCCGAGATGAAAAACTCCGGGAGTCTGACCTACGCCGACTGGATGGGCACGAAGCATCTGAGCGCGATGGAGATATCCACACGGGAGGAGGTGCTGTGGGCGGTGACACTGAGCGAAGAGAACGGCCGGGTCACGACCTTCGCCGACGGCACGTATCAGGATTACCCCCGGGAAGAAATTGGGGGACGGTGGCGACCCGAGTGAGTCTGCTCTCGCTCGTCGTGTCGCCACGTGGCCGCCGCCAGCGACGAAAAGCAATTCTTAAACCCGCAGATGCGGACGTCAACGTATGGCTGATACTGTCGAAGTACTCGTCCCTGGCGGACAGGCCGACCCCGGGCCGCCTCTCGGTCCGGAACTCGGCCCGACGCCGGTCGACGTACAGGCTGTCGTCGAGGAAATCAACGATCAGACCGCTGCCTTCGACGGCACAGAAGTCCCCATCACGATCACCTACGAGGACGACGGCTCCTTCGAGATCGAGGTGGGCGTCCCACCGACCGCGGAACTCATCAAGGACGAGGCCGGGTTCGAGACGGGCAGCGGCGAACCGCAGACGAACTTCGTCGCCGACCTCTCGGTCGACCAGGTCAGACAGATCGCGGAGCAGAAACACCCGGACCTGCTCTCGTACGCCCTCGAAAACGCCGCGAAGGAGGTTGTCGGCACCTGCACCTCGCTGGGCGTGACCATCGAGGGCGAGGACCCCCGCGAGTTCAAGCAGCGCATCGATAGCGGCGAGTACGAGGATATCTTTGCGGACGAAGCGACCACTTGATATCCTCCTCCGCAACGGCGTGATATTGTGCCTGTTCAGCCTATAATGGCTGCAGTGCGAGATTGCTTCATATCGATCTGTGTGGAATCGTATCTGAAAGGGCCTTGTGGAGACGAAAACATCTGTTTCAGTTTCGAACCGATGCGCGGTAGAGATCACGCCCACTTCTCTGATAGTGATTGCTGTAACAGTTTACCGGATCGACCGCCTGCTGTCCGGCGGTCGCATCGGTAATGGCTTACAGCAGTCACTATGAAACGGACAGGAGGTCTCGGGCTATTCTGATACTAACGGCTATAAGCCCATGAGCAATGTCGACCCCGCAGGGGGGGTCGACTATGCTCACGAAGTTATAGCCGTCAGTATGAGTACAGGTAGATCCCGGCTATCCGTTGGCTATTCGGATCAAAATATACGCGGACCCAAAAATGACGATTATCTCGGGAGAAGGTCTGTTGTCGGCAAATTCGCACGGTTATACCGGTCGACGTAAGCCCTGATACTTTCAGCCGGGATTGTCCGGCTGAGAGGTATCAAAAGTTACGTCGGCCGGTATACAATCCGTGCGTACTTCGGATGGGTTCGGGCGGGTTCGAACCGAATCCAGACGGTCCTGCTCGCTCCCTGCGGTCGCTGTGCGGGCTGCGACTGGTAGGGTTCGAATCGCCCTCACGTCACGGATTCGTGGCTCGCGAGTTGCTCGCCACAGAATCAGTGGGTTCGGGCGGGTTCGAACCGCCGACCTCGGCCTTGTAAAGGCCGCGTCATAACCGACTAGACCACGAACCCTCAATCGAGACAAGCCGAGCCGACGGAATAACGTTTTCTCTCTGGGTCGGAAGCCTTACCACCGCCTCTGTCCACAGAACGCGCATGGACACCAGGAGCGGAATCGTGCTGCTGGGCGCGCTGATCGGTGTCCTCGTCGTCGCGTTCGTCCTCATATTCCCTCCCGTCTCTGTCGTTGATCCCGGAAAGTACGACACCGCCACCGTCACCATCCACGACGAAGCCGGGGCCGAACTCGCGACTGTCGATGTCCGTATCGCCGACACGAAGGAGAAACGCCGCGTCGGTCTGATGCGAACCGAGTCGCTGGCCAACGGCTCCGGGATGCTCTTCGTCCACCCCCGGGACGGGACATACACCTACCATATGGAGAATATGGCCTTCGACATCGACATCATCTTCGTCGACGCCAGCGGGACTATCACGTCTATTCACCAGGCCGCCGCCCCCGGCCCCGACGAGACGACCGACACGTACACCGGCCGCGGACGGTACGTTCTCGAAGTCCCGCGCGGTTTCACGGAAGCGGCCGACATCAGGGTGGGCCACCGGGTCGAGATTCCGGACGACGTCGGGTAGTTCGACAGTACGCTTTTGCCTCCGGGGACCCTTGCGTTGCTGTGAAACTCGACGCCGGTCCCGAGGAGGAGGCATTCGAGGACGAACGCGACCGCGTCGAGCGCCCGATGCGTCGGCTGTTCGCCGAGTACGGTCGCAACCACCCCTGGCATTTCGCCGTCGGCCTCGTGAGCAGCGTCCTCTCTCGCCTGCTGGATCTCCTGCCGCCGCTTTTGCTCGGCGTCGCGATCGACGCCATCTTCAACCCCGGGATGGGGTACAGCCTCTGGCTCGTCCCCGACGCGTGGCTCCCTGCGACCACGACCGGGCAGCTGTGGGCGACCGGCGGCCTGATCGCGGTCGCGTTCGTCCTGGGGGCTCTCTTTCATTACACGCGCAACTGGGGGTGGAACCGCTTCGCGCAGGGCGTCCAGCACCAGGTCCGGACCGACACCTACGAGAAGATGCAGCGCCTGAACATGGACTACTTCGCCGACAAGCAGACAGGCGAACTCATGTCCGTGCTCTCGAACGACGTCAACCGCCTGGAGCGGTTTCTCAACGACGGCATCAACTCCGCCTCCCGGCTGATCGTGATGGTGTTCGGCATCGCCGGCATTCTCCTGCTTTTGAACTGGCCGCTTGCCCTTGTCGCCCTGTTGCCGGTCCCGCTGATCGCTGTCTTCACGAAGAAGTTCATCGAGATAATCCAGCCCAAGTACGCCGACGTCCGGTCGTCGGTGGGGACGCTCAACTCCCGGCTGGAGAACAACCTCGGGGGCATTCAGGTCATCAAGACCAGCAACACCGAACCCTACGAATCAGAGCGCGTCGAGGACGTCTCCCGGGAGTACTACGACGCGAACTGGGACGCAATCCGCACGCGGATCACCTTCTTCCCCGGCCTGCGCCTCCTGTCGGGGCTGGGCTTCGTCATCACGTTCGTCGTCGGCGGGCTCTGGGTCCTCGATGGACGGGTCACCGAGGGCACGTTCGTCGCCTTCATCTTCTACACCCAGCGGTTCATCTGGCCCATGGCGCAGTTCGGGCAGATAATAAATATGTACCAACGCGCCTACGCCTCCGCGGAGCGGATCTTCGGGCTGATGGAGATGCCAAACCGCATCGGCGAGGAGACAGACGCCCGCCCGCTCGGAGTCGAGGACGGGCGCGTCGAGTACGACGACGTCTCCTTCGGCTACGACGACGAACAGGTGCTCGATGGGGTCGACCTCGGGGTCGACGGCGGCGAGACGCTGGCGCTCGTCGGGCCGACCGGCGCGGGCAAGTCGACGGCCGCGAAGCTGCTGCTCAGGCTGTACGACGTCGACGAGGGCGCGATCCGGGTCGACGGGACCGACGTTCGCGACGTGACGGTCCCGAGCCTCCGGCGGGCCATCGGCTACGTCAGCCAGGAGACGTTCCTCTTCTACGGGACTGTCCGGGACAACATCGCCTACGGGATTCCCGAGATCGACGACGGCGCCGTCCGCGAGGCCGCGAAGGCCGCAGAGGCCCACGAGTTCATCCGCAATCTGCCCGATGGCTACGACACGATGGTCGGCGAAAGAGGGGTGAAGCTCTCGGGCGGGCAGCGCCAGCGCGTCGCCATCGCGCGTGCGATCCTCCGGGATCCGGAGATTCTCGTCCTCGACGAGGCCACCTCCGATGTCGACACGGAGACGGAGATGCTCATCCAGCGCAGCCTGGACCGGCTCACCGAGGACAGGACGACGCTGGTCATTGCCCACCGCCTCTCGACGGTCAAGGACGCCGACGTGATCGCGGTTCTGGAGAACGGCCGGGTCGCCGAGGAGGGGTCTCACGAGGAACTCCTGGAGGCGGATGGCCTCTACGCGAATCTCTGGGCCGTCCAGGCCGGCGAGATCGACGATCTGCCCCCGGAGTTCGTCGAACGCGCGGCCCGCAGGCGGGCCCAGACCGACGCCGACGACTAGGGTGGAAAACGATTATAGGGGCGGCTGGACAAGACACGGCAAAGGCTACTATGGCAACGTCGACCTACCTCCTGAGTACGGTAATGATGAGTGTGCTCGTCCTCGGTGTCGCGTTCGTGCTGGCGCGGGGGCGGGCCTGGCGACAGTACCGACCGCAGCTGTTCGGCCCGGACGCCGACGTGGACCTCACCAGTGACCCGTTCGCGCTGGCTGTCGGCTTCATCCTGCTGCTCGGGGTCAGCATTGCGGTGACGCTGTCTGCGGCCGGCGGCGGGAGCGTCACGGTCTTCCTGGCCGTGGCAGGTGCGCTCGTGCTCGGCTTTCTCCTCGCCGGCATCTACTCGACTGCCCGGTCGAATGGCCATCCCCGAGCCTACGCCGTGGGCGAAACGGCCTTCGTTCTCGGCGCACTCGTTCTCGTCACCATCGTCGGCTGGCTCCTCATGACGGCCGGCGCCTAGGGGATGGAGCTACGCAGGCGTCTCGTCGTGGCGACTGCCCGG
This sequence comes from Haloarculaceae archaeon, assembly GCA_036626435.1. Taxonomy (GTDB): domain Archaea; phylum Halobacteriota; class Halobacteria; order Halobacteriales; family Haloarculaceae; genus SW-9-67-25. The sequence continues at coordinate 26,368 of JAZKRS010000016.1, forward strand.
CGTGACGGCCGACTTCTCGGCCTCGTCGGCCCCGCACCGCCCGGCCCAGCGGACGGGCTGGTGGACGTCATGTTCCTGGTCGCGCTCGTGTTGCTCTATTACCGGCCGGGGTTCGGGGCGGGGACGGCCGGTCAGAGAATGGAGTAGGCTGCGCCCGCCGTCAGTGCGACGACGGCGACGAGCGCCCCGAGCATCAGAACCGTCAGCCCGCGGGGCTCGTGGCGCAGGTGCTGGAAGTAGCCCGCGACCAGCAGCGCCTTGATCGTGGACAGCACCATGATGATCCCGAGGCCGATCCAGTAGGCCTGATCGAGGATACCGGCGAACTCGAACAGCGCCTGTGTCGTCGAGAATACCATCAGCGTTCCGAATATCGCTGCGTAGAGTTTTGTTGAAGCCATTTGTGATCACCTCAGAGGATGTAGAAGAGGGGGAACAGGAACAGCCAGACGATGTCCACGAAGTGCCAGTACAGCCCGAAGTGCTCGACGGTCTCGGACTCCTCCTCGCCGAGGTAGGCGCCGCCGTAGGCCCGCACCATCAGGTACAGCGTGATGAGCAGACCGACCACGACGTGGGCGCCGTGGAGCCCGGTCGTGACGTAAAACGACGACGACGCGATGTTGGTCGTGAACGTCCACCCGCCTTCGAAGGCGCCCCCGTGGAGGTTGAACAGGTGGATCCACTCGATGGCCTTGTTGACGAGGAAGCCGACGCCGAGCAGGAACGTGATGCCGAGATACGCGAGCAGCTTCCGGCGGTTCTGGCGCTGTGCGGCGACGAGCGCGAGGACCACAGAGAAGCTGCTCGCGAGCAGCAGGTAGGTGTTGATGAGCCCCGGCATCACGACGTGTTCCTCGGGCACCAGCGCGTGGTGCCAGTGTTGCCAGCCCTCCGCGACGCGCATGAACAGGTACGAGCCGATGAAGGCGCCAAAGAGGATCACGTCCGACCCGAGGAAGATCCACATGCCGAGCTTGACGTTTTTCACCTTCTCGAAGGGCCACTGCTCTGCGATGGTCGGCTCGGGGACGTGGAAGGACTCCCAGCCCATCTGGATCAGCGTGACAGCGCCCATCGACGCGCCCACGAGCGTCAGGTAGAAGTACGGGCTGGCACCCTCGATGATCGCGCTGACGCTTCCCTTGTCGATCGTGAGCAGGTAGAACCCGCCCCCAGCGATGGCCGCGCCGAGGCCCCACATCACCGGGTGGATCCAGCCGAAGCCGTCGCGCCGGGCGCCCTCGAAGCCGAGGTAGGCCACGAACAGCGCCGCGGCGAACACGAACGGCCAGACGAAGTAGGCCTTGGAGATGCCGGCCAGGCCGAGGAAGGTGAAGAAGGTGCTCACGCTGATTGCGAACGGCCAGATGCTGGCGTGGTCCGCGTGTTCCTCCTCGTGTGCGAGTTCCCCGGCGTAGTCGGTCGCAGGGGCGGTCGCCGACGCGCCGGCGCGAGCGATCGCGCCGCCGTCAGGCGCAGTTCGCTCGGTGCCCTCTGGCGTGACGGTTTCGCGTTCGACGACCGTGCCGCCGTCGGCCGCCTCGCCCCGCTTGAGGAAGCTGAGCTTGCCGCCGGCGTAGCTCGCGATGCCCGGGAAGTTCTCTAAGGGTGGCGGCGAGGAGACGGCCCACTCGGCCGAGGAGCCGTACTCCCAGGGGCTGTCCGGGGCGTCCTCGCCGGAGTAGGCGCTCGTGAAGAGGTTGTAGATCATGATGAGGAACGACGCCGCAAACAGGAACCCGCCGATCGTCGCGACGCGGTGCCAGGTCGTGAACGCCTCGCTGTAGTTGAACACGCGCCGTGGCGTCTCCCAGACGACGAACATCGGGAAGTACAGCAGGTTGAAGCCGATGAAAAACAGCACGAAGTGAACCTTCCCGAGGAACTCGTTGTACATCTTCCCGGTCATCTTGGGGAACCAGTAGTAGAGGCCGCCGACCAGCGCCGTCCCGCCGCCGAACATCACGTAGTGGAAGTGCGCGACGACCCAGTAGCTGCCCCGGAGCTGGTAGTCGAGGACGACTGCACCGAGGAAGACGCCGGTGATACCCCCGAGGATGAACAGGAGCAAGGCGCCAAAGCCGAACAGGAACGGCGTCTTGAACCGGATCTTCCCCTTGACGAGCGTGTAGATGAGCGCAAAGACCATCAGATCGAAGGGCAGCGAGATACCGATGGTCGTCGCCATGAAGATCGTCTTGATTGGGAGGTTGATGCTGGTCAGGAACATGTGGTGCATCCAGACGACGAAGCTCTGGATCGCGACCAGCGCCATCGCGATGACGAACCACTTGCGCCCGACGATACGCTTGCCGGAGAAGGTCTGGAACACTTCGGCCATCACGCCCAGCGCTGGGAAGAAGACGATGTAGACCTCCGGATGGCCGAAGAACCAGAACAGGTGTGCCCACAGGAGCGAACTCCCCTCGGCGGTGTTGAACCAGACGGTGCCGAGCATGTGATCGAAGCTCAGCAGGATTAGCGCGGCAAGCAGCGCCGCGAAGGCAAAGAGCATCATCCACACCGTCAGCAGGATCGAGAGGCTGAAAAGCGGCATATCGCGGGTTCGCAGCCCCTCCGCACGCATCCGGTAGAAGGTCGTCAGGAAGTTCACCGACCCGATGGTGACAGAGGTGACGAACAACAGCAGGGCGAGAATCGCGGCCAGCGACCCAACCTGATTCACTTCGGGAATGTAGGCCGGGACGTTGAGGGGGGCATAGAGCGTCCAGCCGCCGGCGAACGTGCTCCCGAGGAAAAAGGAACACAGGAACAGGAGCCCCGAGATCAGGTACACCCAGTAGCTCAGGGCGTTCAGCCGGGGGAACGCCAGGTCGTCAGCCCCGATCTGTAGCGGGACGAGATAGTTCCCCAGGCCGAGGGCAAAGGGCGAGATGAACCAGAAGACCATCAACAGGCCGTGGGAGCTGACCGCCTGGTTGTACCCCTGGCCGCCGAGGATAGACCCCCCCGGCGTCCACATCTGCGTCCGGATCAACAGCGCGAGGATGCCGCCCGCGACGAGGAAAAACAGCGCCGTGACGATGTAGAGGGCGCCGATGTCTTTGTGGTTTGTCGTGACCAGCCAGCGCTTGACCGACGATTTCGGCGGCAGGTGGTGGTCGGCGTCAGCGTGTTCGGTCATGCGTCACCTCCCGCCTCTGTCGCGACACTGGCCGATTCTTCGCCGGTGCTCTCGTACCAGTCCTGGTATTCGTCGGGTTCCATGACTATCACGTCTCCACGCATCGCGGAGTGGCCGGAGCCACACAGCTCGTAACAGACTGCCTCGTACTCGCCAGTCTCGTCAGCCGTGAACCACGCGGTCGTCGTCTGGCCCGGGATCGCGTCCGTCTTGACCTTGAACTCCGTTATGGCAAAGGAGTGCCAGACGTCCGCTGACGTCACATTTAATTTGATCGGCTGTCCCTCCGGAATCCTGAGCGTTGTCGTCGTCTCACCGTTGGGGTAGGTGTACTGCCAGGCGAACTGCTGACCGACCACGTCGATCTCGATCGCCTCGTCTTCGACTTCTGCCGGCGTGTCGTCGACGTACAGCAGTGCCGAGTACGTCCAGACGATGAGCGAGAGGACGATGACGGCGCTGATGCCAAACGAGACGAACAGCTTCCGCCCGCCACCCGATCCAGTTGGAAGGTTCCCGAGGGTCGGGCGCACGACCTTCCTGTCGGCGTCCGCCTCCTCGTCCCGCTCGCCGTCGTCGAGGTACCTGTACGCCTTGATCAGCGTGTAGGTGATGACGACGATTCCGACGAGCGTCCCGAGGCCTATGAACACGGTAAAGACCTGGTTGAAGACGTCCGCGGGGGACCTCGGAACGCCACCCGTCTGAGCGATCGCCCGATAAGCGACGTGGCTTATGCCACTGTGTGCCATCTTGTACTCATTCCAGCCACCTCTTCTTATGTATTACGGAGACAGCGGATCGACTCCGCTGTGGCACCGAAGTGGCCCCTGGCGTGCGTGGAATGTCGAATTATCAAATATAATAATTCAAAAAAATGTGTTCGGGGCCAGACTAAGGTGATTGTCCACGGTATTTTCAACATGGATATCAAGAGATTCGAACAACGGCTGAGCATCCAGTCGAAGGTCGCACTGCTGCTTGGAGTAATGCTGGTGATCGCTGCCGTCAACGTCGGCGCAGTGTACTACTTCATACAGCAAAGCGAAACCGTGGGTAACTCGGTCAACACAGCAGGCCAACAGCGGATGCTGACCCAGCGGATGGCACGCTTTTCGGCACAGATCGCCACCGGCGACGGCACTGAAGAGAGCCGAGACGCCCTTCGGGGTGCCATGGAAAAGTATCAGTCGAACCTCGAAGCGCTGGAAACCGGCGGGACTGCCAATGGTGCCACCCTCCAGCCTGCCCCCGACGCGACCCGGGAGGAACTCAAGATCGAAAAGCAGGCCTGGGCCGAGTACAAACCCCATGTCGAGACGATTCTCGACGCGGATCCGGGCTCCGAGGAGTTCCAGCAGTCGTTCGCCTACGTCCAGTCGAACAGCGACACGCTCCTGACCAAGAGTGACGACCTCACGACGGCGTTCGCGGCGGTTTCGACCGCGAAGATGGGGTTCATGAAACAGCTCCTCCTGGGGCTGTTCGGCGTTGATATCGGCGTCTTCGCCGTCAGCATCCTGTACGCCCGACGAACGCTCTCGAACCCGATCCAGGAGCTCGCTGACGCGGCAGACGCACTCGCTGAGGGACAGTTCGGGGCGACCGCGCTCCAGGGGGTGCGTACATCGAACGCTGCAACGGACCGGTCGGGGAAGGTGAACGACGAAGTGACGCTGATGGCGGGATCTTTCGACGAGCTGCAGGGGATTCTCCAACAGACGTTTGACCAGCTACAGGCGGTCAGCGATGGTCTGGAGACGGGCACACTCGATGCAGACATTCAGACAGGCGCCCCTGGCGTCTACGGCGAGGTCATGGACGGTCTCGATGAGGGTGCAGCCCAGATGCGTGGGAGCTTCCAGGAGATACAGGAGATCAGCGACGACCTCCGGAACGGAACACTCGACCAGAACATTGAGACGGATCGCCCGGGCACGTACGGGGTCGTGCTCAGCGACCTCTCTGAAGCGACGAGACAACTCTCGAACAGCTTCGAGCAGATTTCGACCGCGAGCGAGGGGCTGAAAGAGGGGCAACTCGACCGGCGCCTCGACACCGACTATCCGGGTGCGTTCGGCGACGTGCTGACCGACCTCGATGCGGGTATCGAACAGCTGAGTGTGAGTCTCAGGTCCGTTCAAAAGATCGCCGACGAGGCAGCCGCGGCAAGTGCAGAGGCCACGAGCAGTTCCGACGAAGTTGAGCGCGCCAGCGAGGAAGTCGCCGACTCCGTCGAAGAGATCTCTCACGGGGCCGAAGATCAAAGCGAGAACCTCCAGGAGGTCGCTGGCGAAATGAACGACATGTCTGCAACCGTCGAGGAGATCGCCTCGTCGTCAGAGGAGGTGACGTCAACGGCCTCGACGGCCGTCCAGCGAAGCGAAGCAGGCCAGGAATACGCCGCCGAGGCGACCGAGGAGATCGAATCGATCGAATCCCAGGCCGACAAGGCCGCGATGCAGGTGGAGACGCTCGACGAGAACATGGACGAGATCGTCGAGATCGTCGAGATGATCACCGAGATCGCAGAACAGACGAACATGCTGGCGCTGAACGCCTCCATCGAGGCAGCCCGCGCTGGCGAAGCTGGCGAGGGGTTTGCCGTCGTCGCCGACGAAATCAAAGCGCTTGCAGGGGAGGTTTCTGACGCGACAGCCGATATCGAACAGCGCATCGCCGCAGTCCAGTCCACGACAGGCGAGACCGTCGACAGTATAGAACAGATGAGCCAGCGCGTCGAACGGGGCTCGGAAACGATCGAGGAGGCAATCGAGATGTTCGACGACATTGCAAGTGCTGTCCGGCAAGCCGAGTCGGGCATCGAAGAGATCAGCGCGGCGACCGACGACCAGGCGGCCTCCTCCGAGGAGGTCGTCGCGATGGTCGACGAGGTGTCGTCGGTGAGCCAGCAGACCGCGGCCGAGGCGAGCAACGTCTCTGCAGCGACCGAAGAACAGACCGCGTCGCTGGCGGAGATTTCCGACAACATCAAGCATCTGTCACAGCTCTCCGAGAACCTACACAGCCAGATCTCGATGTTCGAGATTCGGGACGTCGACACGGCAGTTGCCGACGATCGATCGGGCGCAACGGGGGCAGCGGCACAGGCAGACGGCGGCACGCCCGTCTCTCGGGTATCTTCCGACCTGCCACAGGGCGACAGGAACTGACTGTCGCTCCGCTCGGTGTGCCGACGCTCGTCGCGACTGGAGGGTCGACAGTATTATACTGGCGGCTATACCTTCGTGAGCATATCCGACCCCACGGGAGGTCGAAATCGCTCACGGGCTTATAGCCGTTAGTATTAGTCGATGGCGGATCTATCCGGGGGTATGCACCTCTCCGAGGCCTCCTGGACCGACGCCGACGCCGTCGAGACAGACCTGGCGGTTCTCCCGGTCGGCAGCACCGAACAGCACGGCCCCCACGCCCCGCTCGGTACGGACGCGTTCGCAGCAAAAGCGGTCGCGGAGAGCGGGGCCGACAGGTACGACAGCGAGGTCGTCGTCGCGCCGACGATCTCCGTCGGTGTCGCCGAGGAACACCGTCACTTCGCCGGGACGCTGTGGGTCCGCGAGGACACCTTCCGGTCCTACGTCCGCGAGACCGTCGCCAGCCTCGCCAGCCACGGCTGGAATCGGGTGGTGGTCGTCAACGGCCACGGCGGCAACACCGCCCCGCTCCGGGAGGCCTGTGGCCGTCTCACCCGCGACGAGGTCGCCTACGCCGTTCCCTTCACCTGGTTTGACGCCGTCGGCGCCGACGACGTCGAGGGCTGGCCCGAGGGTGCAGCGATGGGTCACGGCGGCCCGCTGGAGACGAGTCTGATTCGCGCGCTCAATCCGGACCTCGTCGACGAGGATCGTTTCGCGGCGGCCAGCGCCAATGGGGCCGCGGGCTGGGGCGAGTGGCACGCGGGGACGAACCTGGCCTACGACTCCGCGGAGTTCACCGACAGCGGCGTCGTCGGCGATCCGGGGCTGAGCAGCGAAGCGTTCGGCGAAAGGTTGCTCGACGCGGCGAGCGAGGCACTCGCAGGGCTGCTCGGGGAGGTTACCGACCGGGGTTTCCCGGAGCGAAACCGTAGCGGCTGAAGGCTCTAGGCTTCAGCTTCGGCGGCGTCGGACTCGGGTTCCGAGGCCGCGCCCTCGAGTGCGCTTCGCAGTTGCGGAATCGTGCTCGTCAGGTCGCCGACCTGCTCGTGGGCGTCCTCGATGTCCGCGACGATGCCCTCCACGGATTCGATCTCCGCTGCGAGGTCGTCAGCGTTCTCGAAGGCGTCCGCGCGCTCGCCCATCGTGTACCACTTCTTCGCGTCGCGGAGGTGTTCCTCGGCGTCGCCGACGTCGAGCGCCGACCGCAGAGCGTTGAGGACGCCGAGGGTGTTGTCGGCGTCGACGTCCCAGATGTCGTCGGCGTCGGGCAGCCCCGCACGCGCCTCGGCCAGGGAGGACTCGACATCCTCGCGCATCTCGCTGGCGGCCTCGCCGAAGAGTTCGTCGTCGTCGAGTGTCGATTGGCTCATACCCAGCTGTTCGTCTGCCGGGGGGTTAAAAACCCGCCTGAAAGTGAAAGTGGAAGCCACCGAGTGCGCAGCGTCCGGTCGGGCCGCCGGGCGGTATCACACTGACGCCTCTCGGACGGAGACGACCCGCATCAGCGGGTAGCCGTCCTCCATCTCCATCCGTGCGACGACCTCGACGTCCTCGTATGAGACGACGATTTCCACGTCGAGAAAGCGGCCAGTGAGTTCGGTGTACGTCGCCGGGCCGTCCGCGACGGCCTCTGCGAGTGCGTCCTCGCGGACGTCGACGGTCACCTCGGCGCAGTGGGGCTGGTTCTCGATCGCTTCCTCGATGGCAGCGGCCAGCGACGCGGCACTTGCGGAGCTGACTGGCGTCCCCGCGAACTGGTGATACAGCGAGCCGAACTTGACACCGGCCTCGAAGCAGGCGGCCTGTGGGTCGGTCGGGTCGGACATACAGATCACTGGTGTCCGCGGCCTAATGGCGCGTCGGTCGCGGCAAACCGTATGCTACTTACCGGCTCCTGTGCTGGTAGCAACTGAATGGACGACCCGGTCCTGCTCACGGGCGCCGGCGGCCACGTCGGGAAGGCGATCCTGGAGGGCCTCGGCGACAAGTACGACTGGCGGCTCATGTTCCACAGCCCTCCCGGCGAGGACCCCAGCCACCCCTACGACGTCGGCGAGGTCCAGAACCGGGAGGACGTCGCCGCCGCCGCGGAGGGGGTCGGAGCCATCATCCACCTCGCGGGCGACCCACGTCCGAGCGCACCCTGGCGGAGCGTCCTCTCGAACAACATCGATGGCACGCACACCGTCTACGAGGTCGCGGTCGCCGAGGGCGTCGAGACGGTCGTCTACGCCTCCTCGAACCACGCGGTCGGCGCCTTCGAGACCGACGAGCACACCCCGGAGATGTACCGCCCCGACGGCGACATCCTGCTCGACGGAACCGAACTCCCGCGCCCGGGCAACGAGTACGGGATCTCCAAGGCCGCCGGCGAGATCATCGGCCGGTACTTCCACGACGAACACGGCATCTCGGTCTGTAACATCCGGATCGGGAACCTGAACGAGGACCACCCGCCGATCGACTACGAGCGCGGCCAGGCGATGTGGCTCTCGATGCGCGACTGTGCGCACATCCACCAGTGCGCCCTCGAGGCCGACTACGGCTACGAGATCGTCTACGGCATCTCCGACAACGACCGCAAGTACTACTCCCTGGAACGGGCCAAAGAGGTGCTGGGCTACGAACCGCGGGACAACTCCGCGGAGTGGGACGGCGAGGAGAAGATCGCTTAGGCAATCTAAGCGAGTTTGCTGTATCTAGGCGGTAAGCCCCCGTCCTCAAGGAGCCGCCGAAGGCGGCGAGTAGGCAGGGGTAGTTCACTATGACTGGCCCCACATCAAATGCGTGACTGGGGAACGTAACTAATATCGTGGGAACATTTTTACTTTATTCCCACATAGTGGATATCATAGTGAGCAAGACAGCTGAGGCCGACGATCGTGGCCGCATCGTCATTCCCCACGAAATCCGCGAAAAGTACGGCGATAGATATCGTATTGTCGAACTCGACGACCGTGTCGAGTTGATTCCGTTGAACGAAGATCCTATCAAGGGACTCCGCGATGCGGTCGGCGATGCTTTCGACGAGAGATCAATTGCGGAGATTAAACGGGAGGCACGCGACGCTGCTCGGGGGGATGCTATTGAGGAAGTCACCGAGTCGGAGCAGCGATGATCTACGCTGACACGGATTTTTTCATTGCACTCGTCAAAGACGATGATTGGCTTCAGGAACGGGCAGCGGCGATCGCTACGGAACACGAGGGCGACATCTACACGTCGCGGGCAACACTTCTCGAACTACTGATGATCTCAGATCGGTTCAAGTTCGATCGGATGGAAGCGCTCAGTTACGCGCTTGAAATTGCGCCTGTGCCTGAAGACGAGACAGTTCTCTTTCAGGCAGCGGATTATATGGAACAATATGGTCTCACCGCGTTCGATGCATACCACGTCGCGTACGCTGACCCCGATCCGATAATCGCCTCGGACAAGTCCTTTGACGACGTTACTGACGACCGTATCTCGATCGAAGAGAAATATCTCGAGTAAGTGATCTGAGAAGATCGGCCGCTACGCAGGCCCGGACGTGAACAAGTTGAGACGGTCCGGGCGCGGGAATCGAACCCGCGTCTCAGCCCCCACAAGGCTGAAGGATACCACTACCCCAGCCCGGACACGCGAACGCATCGGAACTTCGGCGCCGGCAGGTCAAATACGTTACGACTCCGGGGTCACGCTCCGGTCCGGGAAGCTTTTGTCCGGCGACGGCCTACACTGAAGGACACGTGGCCATCACCGACAAGATATACGTCAAGAACCACCGGCAGATCGTCTCGCAGGTGGAGACGTCGTTCCCCAAGGGCGCGTTCAAGGGGGCGACACTCGACATCCTCTTCCAGGGAGAGGGGCTGTCAAAGCTTGACGACGCTACCCGCGACCGGGTGCTGGAGTTCGCTGAGGACTTTCTGGACTGTGACTGCGAGGCCAGCCCTCACTGCGGGTGCCCGGAGCGGAAGTTCGTCCGCTACCTGCTGGAACTCCGCGAGGAGGGACTCGGCCCCGACGCGATCGTCGACGTGATGGGTGACGACTACATGCTGTACGCGTATCCGGGCGACGTGCTGTCCTTTCTCGACGGCAGCGTCCGGACGCTGGAGGCAGTCGAGACGCTGGCAGAGGTCGAAAGTCGCGAGCGAGCGGGCGAGCGCGCACGCGACGTTCGGGAGAACCTGGTGCGATAGAACTGGCGGTGAGCGGCCCGGCTACAGGGAGGAGTCCTCGAAGCTGCTGCCGATGCGGTAGGACGGTTCCTCCTCCGTTTCCTCGTCGAGGTCCTCGAGTTGGACGACGTCCTCCTGGTCGGCCTTGTTCAGTTCCTGTCGGAGCTTCGTGACGTAGCGCTTGTGCTCTTCGAGTTGCTCGCGGAGGTGTTCGGCCTCTAGTTCGAGTCGTTCGTGCTCGCGGATGAAGCTTTTCGGCACCTCGACCTTGGGCGGGAAGCTCTCGGACGTCCCGGAGCTACCGGACTCGCTCACCTCGTGTTCCGGCACGACCTCGACCTGCCCGTCATGCGCGACGAGCATGTCCACGTAGTCCCGGAAGACAGCAGACAGCGAGATGTCGCGCTCCTCCGCGATATCGCGCAGGGTCTCGAACTTCGCCTGGCTCACGCGAAAGGAGATCGTCTTGTTCTTGTTGCCCATTGCTACCCGGAAGTCATCTCTCCGCACACTTAATCGTTTGTCAGACGCTGACGCGGTTCAGGTCAGGTTTGGTTACCCTGCAACCGTTCGGTCGTCTCGACGAGCGGATGGTGGCCGTAGTCGACGGCGTCGATGTCGGCGATCGATTCGAGGTTCTCCTTCTCGGCGGTCTTGGCCATCCCGAGATCCACCGGTTCGTCGATGACGATGACGTAGGCGTCCATCTCCTCGATTCCGATCCGGTTGGCGGCCTTGACGCGATGGTGACCATCCGCGAGCAACAGGTCGACGCCGGTGTCGATGACGACGAGTGGCTCCGCGAGCCCGCGCTCGAGTTCGTAGCGTCTACCTTCCAGTTCGTCGGCGTAGACGCGACTCTGAGTCGGTGTCAGCTCTGACAGTCTGACGTCCCGGCGCTCCTCCCGGACGTCGACCTCGTGGATGTTCTCGAGGGTTCGCATCAGCTTGTCCACCTTGCCGGGCGTGGCGCGCTCGATCTGGCTCCGGATGACGTCGGTGTTCGAGATGATCCCCACGAGGTTGCCGGCATCGTTGACGACCGGCATCCGCCGGACACCAGACCGGAGGATAACCCGCGCGGCGTCGGTGAGCTTCATCTCCGGGTGGGCCACAAGCAGGTCCGTGGTCATCACCTTGAATATCGGCTCGTGGTCGGCCTCGAGCAGGAGGTCCCGTGCCGAGATGAAGCCCTCGACGTGTCGGCCCTCACAGACCGGAAAGCCGCTGTGGTCGTCGCTTTCGGCGATGCGACGGGCGACATCAGCGACGGTATCGTCCGGGGACACCGTCGCCACGTCGCGTGTCATGTAGTCCTCGACGGTGGGCTTTCCGCCGTCTGTCATCGCCTCGGTATCAGGGGGGCACCAGCAAAAGCCTCCCGGATGTCGGGCGCTACGAGCGCTCGGCGAGGGCTTGGAAGAACCTGTCGGTGACGACAGCCTCGACGACCTCCCGTAGCGACTCGTCGAGTTCCTCGACGGGATTGAGGGCGTCCAGCGTAATCTGTGCGCCAGCCATGTCTGCGTGGCCGCCTGCGCTCCCGATAGTGTCGAACGCGTCGCGCAGCGTCTCGCCCAGGTCGATGTCGGTGCCACGCGACCGCGCCGAGACGTAGATTGTCTCCTCGCGGACGCCGTAGATGACTGTCGTGGTCACGCCGGCGAGTTCGAGCAGGCGGTCGGCGGCCTGTGCGAGCGCGTCGCGGTCGGAGAGGTGCCCGACACAGCTCAACACGACCTGTCCCTCCTGGTGGCGATTGCTGATCGCGTCGGCGATGGTACCGAACGTCGACGGGCTGATACTCGGCGACTCGATCTGGTCAAGCATCCCCAGATCAGCGTGCGGAAGCAGCGTGGCTGCCGCCTCGAAGTCCGACTGTGACGTCTCGCGGGTGAACTCCTTCGTGTCGACCCGGATTCCGAATAGCAGCCCAGTGGCCAGGTTCCCGGTAAAGGACACCCCGAAGTGATCGAGGTAGTCCACGAGGAGCGTGCTGGTCGCCCCGACCTCGCTCCGGAGGTCGACGAACCGCGCCTCGACGGGCGCTCGCGGCGGGTGGTGGTCGATGACGATGTCTACTGTCAGGTCCTCGGGCAGCTGGTCGTTGACGCTCGGACGGGAGTGATCGACGAGTGCGAATCCGTCATACTCGCTCAGCTCCGCATCCGGCGCGAGATTTCGCAGATCGAACTCGAGCAGGTTGATAAACGCCCGGTTCTCCTGGTGGCTGATGTCGCCGTAGTAACAGACGTCGGCGTCACAGTCGACCCGCTCCGCCAGCCGCGAGAGCGCGACCGCGCTCGCGATGGCGTCCGGATCGGGGTTGTCGTGGGTGACGACCGCCAGCCTGTCGACAGAGCGCAGGACCCGCTGGATCTGACGCAAGCGCCCTTTCCGGTCGCTGACCCGGCTCATCAGAAACGACGCCGCTTCTCTCGCCGGGTCGATCACCTTGTCCGCGATCCCGGCCAGGGCCCTCCTGTGACCGCCAGCCTTCTGGCCCGTGTAGGCGATCAGGGCTGCATCCGAAAAGACCTCCCGGGCAGCCCGGGCAGCGGCCACGTTCCCGTCGGGGTCATCCCCGGCGACCAGAACGACGTTTGGCCGATCGAGATTCTGGAGGGTCTCCGAATCGGTCGGATCCCCGGTCACGACTGTGATCCCCTCGTCGACCAGAGTCTCTGCCCAGGACTCGTCGCCCGTGACGACACAGACACCGCCCGCACGGTCCACGAACCGCCCGGCGATCGTACTCGCGAGAGAACTTCCGCCCAGAACCAGCCGATCCGCCATACTCCACCTGGGGTGGGAGTTGCCTAAAAGGTGGGGCTTTCCACCGAGCCCAACCCGCAGTTACTTGAGACGCTCCTGGAGGAAGGAGGGGTGTGCGGCACTCACACCGTTGAGGTCGGTTATCCGCTCGTCGATAATCACCCCGAGCTCGTCGCCGTCGGCCGCGCGGACCTCCGCCATCAGCATATGATCGCCACTCGACGTGTACAGTGCCTCGATGGCATCTAGCTCCTTGAGCTTCCGTGTTACCTCGACGTACCGCTCGCTCTCGACGTCGATGCCGACGAGTGCGATGGACTGGCCCGAGAGCTTCTTCGGATCGACGTCGGCCGAGTATCCGACGATTACGCCGCTCTCCTCGAGTTTCTGTATGTACTTCCGGACTGTCGGCTTCGATACCTCTGCCCTCTCGGCTATCTCCGCGTATGACGCCTGTGCGTCCTCCTCGAGAACTGAGAGGATTCGCTCCTCGGTGGGCTCGGCACTCATAGTACATCTTTTTCCTCCTACGAAAAAATATCTTCCGAAAGCATAAACGGCGATCTGCTGGCGGTGACTTGCGGGTCAGTACTTATACCGGCCGACGTAACTTTTGATACCTCTCAGCCGGACGATCCCGGCTGAAAGTATCAGGGCTTACGTCGACCGGTATAAAGAATAGAGCGGAGTTTCCGGGTCAGAAACGCTGCATGAGAGGTTTTTTACTCCCCGTCCGTAGGCCCTGATGGCGGCGAGAAACCGCCGCCCTATCCCCGTCACCCCTGGCTACCCTCCCCCCGCTGACACCCGGTTGCCACCCTGACGCCTTTCCCCCTCATACTGACGCCGATAAGCCCGTGAGCGATTTTGATCCCTGCCCCGAGGCGGTTCACGTGTGACGCTCGATGAGTTCGTCGGCGGTCCGTTCCCACTCGGCGTCCTCGTCGAAGTACCGCTCTGCGAGTGGTTCCTCGGGCATCTCCCCGGTCCGGCGCTTCTCCGTACCGTAGGACGGTCGGTTGGGGTCGTGGTAGAACCGCCCGGTGAGGACCTCGCCCTCGTAGAGGCGCGACTCGGCTTCGTACATCACGTCCGCGGCCTCGCGGCGGTCGCCGGTGTCGAACTCGAACTCGTCGTCGTCCTGGATGTCGGTGTAGGGGACGTACTCCTTTGCGTCCTTGTTCCAGGTCGGACACTGCGTGAGGAAATCGATGTGGGCGAAGCCGTCGTGTTCGATGGCCTCGACCAGTATCTCCTTGGCTTGCCGGGGGTTGACTGCTGCAGTCCGGGCCACGTAGGACGCGCCCGACGCCAGCGAGAGTGTCAGCGGCCGCACGGGATCCTTGGCGCTCCCGTGGGGCTGGGTCTTGGACTTGTGACCCTTCGGGCTGGTGGGAGAGGTCTGCCCCTTCGTCAGCCCGAAGATCTCGTTGTTGAACACGATGTATGTCATGTCGTGGTTCTCGCGGGCGGTGTGCATGAAGTGGTTGCCGCCGATACCGTAGCCGTCGCCGTCACCGCCAGCGGCGATGACCTCGAGTCCGGGATTCGCCAGCTTTGCCGCCCGTGCGATGGGCAGCGACCGCCCGTGGATGGCGTGGTAGCCGTAGCTCTCGAAGTACGAGGAGAGCTTCCCCGAACAGCCGATGCCGGTCACGAGCAGCGTCTCGTCGGGCGAGCGGCCGACCTCGGGCATGGCCTGTTTCAGCGCCTTCAGGACGCCGAAGTCGCCACACCCGGGACACCACGTCGGCTGTGGTTCGACGCCGGGGGTGAACTCCTCTCTGTCTGCCTCTCGGTCCTCGCCGATCGCTGTGAATGCACTCATGGGTCAGTCACCTGCCGCTGGGACGTATTTGACGTTCTGACTGGCGGGATCGCCGCCGTCGATACTCGATTCGAAGCCATCGACGATCTCGCCGGGCTCGAATGCTTCACCGTCGTACTTCAGGAGGCTCGACAGCTTCTCGCCGTACCGTCCGAGTTCCTTCTGTGTCAGCCCGCGGAACTGTGCGGTCGCGTTCATCTCGACGACGACGGCCTGGTCGACGCTCTCCAGGAAGCCACTCACCTCGCTCTCGGGGTACGGCGACAGGTCGCTGACGCCGAGAGCCTTCACCGAGTGGCCGCGGTCGTTCAGCCGGTCGACGGCCTCGAAGACGGTGTCTTGCTGGCTCCCCCACGTCAGAATCCCGAGATCGGCCTCCGATGGCCCCTGGTAGGTCTGGTGGGAGCTCTCTCCGCCGTCGAGTTCGCTGCGGATGCTCTCGAGTTTCTCGATGCGGCTGTCCATCTGGAGCTTCCGGTTGCCCGTGTCCTCGCTGATGTGACCGACTTCGTTGTGTTCGTTGCCCGTCGCCAGGAACCGGCCGCCCTGCTGCCCGGGAACGGACCGGGGGCTGACGCCGCCCTCGCCGCTGTACTCGAAGCGCTTGAACTTCCCGGACTCGTGGTGGGCGGCCTCCTGAATCTCCGCCTCGGTGAGCGTCGACTCCAGTGTGGGGGAGGGCTCGCGGTCGAAGAGGTCCACCGGGACGTTCCGCATCTCGCCGCCGAGCTTCTGGTCGTAGACGACGATCGCCGGGAGCTGGTACGTGTAGGCCAGGTGGAACGCCGACCGGGTCTGCTCGTAGGCCTCCGTGATGTTTGCCGGGGCGAAGACGACCCGACAGGAGTCACCCTGGCTCGTATAGAGGACGTGTTCGAGGTCACCCTGTTCGGTCTTGGTCGGCATCCCCGTCGAGGGGCCGGCACGCATCGCCTCGACGAGCACGACCGGCGTCTCGGTCATCTCCGCCAGGCCGAGCGGTTCGCTCATCAGCGCGAAGCCGCCACCCGAGGAGCCGGACATCGCCTTCACGCCGGCGTGAGAGGCGCCCAGCGCCAGCGCCGCGGCAGCGATTTCGTCTTCGACCTGTTCGGCGATGCCCCCGAACTTCGAGAGGTTCTGGGACATGATCGTGAACACGTCCGTCCACGGCGTCATCGGGTATCCCGAAATGAACCGACAGCCCTCGTCGAGCGCGCCGTAGGAGATGGCGTTGCTGCCGGACATGAGCGCCTGGTCGCCGTCGTGGCTCCCCTCCGGTACCTGAACGACGTGGGACGACTCGAGTTCCTGGCCCCGCTCGTAGGCCACGTTGAGAATCTCGAGGTTCGCCTCCTTCGCCTCGCCGGACATCGCCGCACCGATGAGCTCCTCGAAGTAGCTCGTGTCCATCCCGACGAGCGCGGCGGTGATCCCGACGCCGGCCGTGTTCCGCATCACTTCGCGGCCGTGTTCACGGGCCATCTCTCGGAGGTTGATGGGGTAGACGTGCCAGTCGTTTTCCTCCGCGCGCTCCTCCAAGCGCGTCTCTGCGACGTCCTCCTCGTCGATCAGCCCGGAATCGTAGACGATGATGCCGCCCTCGTTGAGGTCGTCCAGGTTCTCCGTCAGCGGCTTCAGCTCCTCCTTGCCGTAGTAGGCGTCGTCCTGGGGGTTTCGCGCGAAGCTGTCGCCCAGCGCGAGCAGGAAGTTGAAGCCGTCACCACGGGAGCGGATCGGTTCCGCCCCCGCCCGTACCTCGACGTACGTGTGTCCGCCGCGGATCCGCGAGGGATAGTGACGGTGGGTGAACACGTGCAGCCCAGACCGCATCAGCGCCTTGGCGAAGTTCTGGCTGGTCGAGTCGATTCCGTCACCGGACCCGCCAGAGATACGCCACATTAGTGAGTCTGTCATTGTTTGTCCTGGCCTTCGAGGCCTAGTTTTACGATGGACCGGCCGTGACTAAACACTTATCACTATTTAATGGAATATTAATGGTGAACGTTGACAGACAACGATGACAGATTCGGCACTGTCGACCGGTTTTCGGGCTCGACGGCACAACACATAATCCGGCCCGCGTCGACAGTCAACCTACGGGATGTCACTGAGGGAACTCATTGCTGGCGTCGAAGGGCACGAGAAGACGCTAACGGTGTTCAACGCGGACGAGAGTGTCGTCACAGAGCTGCGGGAGTACTTCGCCGATCGGAACGTCAGTATCGAAAGCGAGGAAACGCCGAGCGGCAAGCCCGGAAAGTTCGTCACGCTCAGCGACGGCGACGAGGTGCTGACTGCGGCGGGATCTTCGGATCTCCGGCGGATGCTCGAAGACGAGGGAGTCACGCTGGGGATCCGGGAGCGGCCCTACCAGCCGATCCTCGATCACCTCGACGACACTCTGTTCACCTCCTGGAACGTCGATCAGATGGTCGCC
Source organism: Haloarculaceae archaeon (assembly GCA_036626435.1). Taxonomy (GTDB): domain Archaea; phylum Halobacteriota; class Halobacteria; order Halobacteriales; family Haloarculaceae; genus SW-9-67-25. Next base: position 43,862 of record JAZKRS010000016.1, read on the forward strand.
GCCTCCCGCGAGATCGAGGACCGCGCCTACCGCGTCGGGTCGGGGACGCTCCACGCCGGCTTCCAGTACATTTCGACGCTGCAAAACGAATTACCCGTCTACGAGCGCCTGGGATCGACGGACGTGGACGTCCACGCGTACGCGTTTCCGGACACCGACCCGCCGGACAACGACGAGTTCACACTCCACATAGTGCGTGCAGAGGAGATCCGGGAGACGTGGTTTGTCGGCTTCGACGGCGGCCCGAACCCCGGTGACAAGTGCGCCCTGCTCGCCGAAGAACGGGACAGCCGGACGTTCTACGGCTTCTGGACCTACGACGAGGGGACCGTCGACTGGATTCTCGACCACCTCGAATCGACGTACTGATACTGACGGGCGAAAATCCGCAGGATGTTGCTCCGCCAGTCCGAAGTAGAAATTAGCCCGCGAGGCGAAACAGGGTCTCGCGCGAGCGCTAGAGGCTGACCGAGGATTTGCCCGACAGGGAGTCGGGGACGGTCACGGTTGCTGTCGTGGTGCCACCAGCCTGGGTCGTCACCTCGATCGTCGCTTCTGACCCTTCGCCCAGCGTGCTGATGTTCGCTGTGTTGACGGACGTGACATTGTCGGTACCGGTGTTGTTCCCGATATCGAGTGTAACAACAGCCCTGTCTTCCTGACTGTTGAGGACCTCGCTGGTCTCGATCGAGTCGTCGTCGTCTTGGATCGTTGACGTCTGGAATTCGGATCCGGGCGAATCTCTGGCAGCGTGGACGAGATCGACAATCTGCTCGTTGGAGATGAACTGCATGGTGGTGCTGTTGAGGTCAATGTCGTTGGCCCCCGGCGCTTTCTTCACCGTCATGTTGATCACGTGGACTTGCTGATTGGTGACGCTCTCGCCGACGGTGTTGACGACCTGCAGGCGGTCGGAAACCTGTGCGCTGGACTGTTGACCGGTCTGTTCGGACTGTGACTGCAGGAAGCCAGCGGTGTTGATCAGAACGCCCGCGGCGATGGCGGCGACGAGGACCATCGCGATGAACACGATGAGTGTCCCGATGCCGACCTGGCCCCTGTCTCGCTTGTGTGGCATTTGAACTTGCATGATGATCTGCCTGGTTGTCCAGGTCTATACGAACAGTTATCGTGTGTTCGTATAAGCATAATCCTCAAATTATCGCCTGTGAAAACGCCCCAAGGCGCAAAACGACCGTGGTATCACGATCAAAATCGCCAAACTGCGGTCGGACGCGGGAGATAGAGACAACCGCACGCGACAGCGAGGGTGGGACCGAAACCGTATTTGAACAGGACGCTGTACGTACGAGTACAGACCGGCGAAGAACCTGCAAGTCCACCAGTCATACCCGATCACACATGACGGTTGCCGATCACGTTTACAGGGTTCATTCTACCGTAGAGGTATCATACGGCGAGGTAAAACAGTATCTCGACGCGCCCTCGCTCCCGGACGATATCGAGTCTCTCGAAGTGACGCGGCGTGGCAACCAGCTGTTCATCGAGTCGGTTCCCGCAGACGAGTCCGTCGGGAAGTACACGCCGACTGCGACGCTCCGTGCCACGGTGACCGACACCCGGATCTACGAGTACGAGGGGGTCCGCTCGCGCACGGAACCGTCGACGCCGGACGACGTGACCCCACCCTCGACTGTCGAGACGTTCGCGAACTTCAAGGGGCGCCTCGGGACGGTCATCAAGAACAGGGCGCTACGCGGCCCGATGTTCTCGGTGCTCTGTGACATCGCCCGCCGGGCCGATCGGGGCGATCTGACCGCCATTGTCGCCGAAAACGGCTCGCTCTCGGCAGTCTCGATACAGGACGGCGAAGACGTTCCCGCGCAAATCGAGATAGCCGAACGCGAGAACCAGCAGGAAACGGCCAGCGCCCCTGGCTGGCAGAATACGCGGCTGTGACGGGGTCGCGGTAGCTACGTGATCGATATGTCCATTCCGGAACCACCACTCGAACCCGCTGCGTGCGAGGGAATATCAACCAATATAACTATATTCTTGCTGGAAGAACATGACCCACGCAGTCGAACTCTCGAACACTGCAGGCGGCAACAGGAACCCGCTCTGCTGGGAGTCTGGGGGTCGACTCGAGCGATACCATGCACGTATTGATACCATTCGACATCGTTCCGGTGAGTAGACGCGTGCCGTTCGGCGTCGCGCCGGCGAGCGAACGCGCTGTGCGCTACGCAATCGATGTGTTCGGGCCACGCGGGGACACTGAGATTACGGCAATTCACCTCACGTCAGATGAGGGCGCTCTCCCGGAAAACATCGGCACGAGTGAGATCGAACGGATGGCCAGAGATCAGGACATCCCAGTCGAGACGGACGTCCACGTCCTCGAACAGACCGGCTCGATGGATGCGATCCGGGCCGGCATTCTGGATATCGTAGATAGCGAGGACATCGACGCCGTGGTGATGGGATACGAGGAGAAGTCCTTCGTCGAGGAGGTGTTCCACGAGAGTACAGCCAACCGGATACTCGAACGACACGACATCCCGGTCACACTCGTCCCCTAGCGGCGTGCTGTGGGGGCGTCACGGG
>JAZKRS010000017.1:0-45420 GCA_036626435.1 Haloarculaceae archaeon
AGTGCGCCACCGGGACGGTCCAGAGCTTCGAGGCATTCACAAAAGCTAGCTTCTGTGCAGCCCATCAGAAATCTCCGATTTCTGAGGACAGCGAACCCGAGCGAATCGAGATCGTCACGCACCTGCTGGTGGTTGCGGATAGATGCAAGAGGATGTCATTCGGTAAGACCATATCCACGCTTAAACAGAAGCAGGTCAAGCCCGAGAACAGCCATCGTTGCGGCAGAGAGTACGGCCAGAGACGTGTTTGGGTTGATCTCGGTAACGCCGATCATCCCGTAGCGCACGCCGTTGACCATGTAAACCATGGGATTGAGGAGTGAGACGGTCCGCCAGAGCGGGGGCAGTACTTCGAGGGAGTAGAATACTGCACCGAAGAACACCAGCGGGCGAAGAATAAACTGATTCATGACTGTCAGATAGTCGAAATCGTTCGCCCACAGCCCACCAATAACCCCAAGACCGCCAAACAGAGTAGTTATGACCACTATGAATGCGGCCAAGTATATCGGGTTGGCGAACGGGACACCCGTGAATATCAGCCCCACGCCGATAATCAGCAGCGACGTGATAACCCCTCTGAGTGCGCTCGCCGAGACGTATGCTATCACCATATCTCGGTTCGACATGGGGGAGGTCAGAACTGCCTGTATGTACTCGTTCCATCTCCCATGGAAGATGGTGAACGAGGCGTTCTCGAAGCTGTCCGAGATAGATCCCAGCACGACCAGTCCCGGCAGGACGAACTGGATGTAACTCACACCCGCAATTTCGCCGATCCGACTGCCGAGTATTACACCGAACACAGCGAAATACAGCGTGTTCGTGATGATCGGGGGCAGGAACGTGTTGTACGGTCGCCTCACGAACCGCAGGACTTCCCGCCGAACCAGCGTCAAAAGCTGGATCGTACTTTGATTCGTGATTCTGCCGGCCGCCCCGGTGGGTGGATCACCGCTCATCGCTGGACCGCCCGTCCGGTTCTGGTCATGTCCACGAACACTTCCTCCAGAGACGCCCGCCGGATGTCGAGATCGGTCACTTCGTGGCCCGTCCGGTCGAGTTCGCGCAACAGGGCCGGCACGACGCTCCCGGCCTGGCGGACGCTCACGACCAGACGGTCGCCGTCCATCTCCGCGGCGACGACGCCGTCAGTCTGGAGTTGCGGCGGCGATCCCGGCGGGCTCGCCAGCCCGATCTCGACGGTGTCGGTCCCGCGCGCGGTGAGATCGTCGGGGCTGGCCACCTCGACTTTCCGCCCCTCGTCGACGATGGCCACGCGATCACAGAGGCGCTCGGCCTCCTCGATGTAGTGAGTCGTCAGCAGGATCGTCGTCCCGGCCGCGTTCATCCGCTCGATGACCTCCCAGAGGTCGTGGCGCAACTGGACGTCGACGCCGGCGGTCGGCTCGTCGAGGATGAGCAGGTCGGGATCCGAAACCAGCGCGCGCGCAAGCATGAACCGGCGCTTCATCCCGCCAGAGAGCCAGTCGAAGCGGGTGTTGCGCTTCTCGTAGATGCCCACCGTCTGCAGCGCCTCCGCGGCGCGGTCTTTGGCCTCGCCGGGCGCGAAGCCGTGATAGCCCGCCTTGTGTTCGAGCACCTCCTCGATTGGGAAGAAGCGATCGACGTTGTACTCCTGTGGGGCCAGCCCGATGCGGTCGCGGACCTGCCGGTACTCGTCTTCGACGTCGTGGCCGAACACCTCGGCGGCCCCGCTGTCGAGGCGTGCGAGGCCGACCAGCGTCTCGATGAACGTCGTCTTGCCCGCGCCGTTGGGGCCGAGCAGCCCGAAGAACTCGCCGGCCTCGACAGTAAAGGAGAGCCCGTCGAGGGCCTGCACCCCGCCGTAGGACTTGTGTAACTCCCGGGCGTCGATAGCGGGCGGCATACACGGGAGGTCGGCCTACGCGTGGAAAAGCGCGTCGTACTTGAGCCGACACCCGGGCTGGCCGGCTACCGGCCGAGCCGCTCGCGGCTGATGGAGACGCCAGCGGGCGTGATGATGAGCTGGTCATCGTCCTTCTGGACGATGTCTCCCCCCACCTCGCGGGCCACCTGCTTGAGTTCGTCCGTGATGTGTTCCATCGTGCGGTCCTGTGTGGTGTGACGCGTGACGTCAGCGATGACGATGTCGCCGTCGTAGACGGCGTCCTTGATGTCGATGACGTCGGTCTTGTCTCCGATGTTCGCGATGCGGATCTGCATGTCCGTCTCGATGCCCTCGACCTGCAGGTCGCCAGCGTCGAGTTCGACGTAGTCCTCGGTCACGCGGGTCCCCCCGGTGTCACCGAGGATCTTGCTCATGAGTCCCATACACATTCTCCCGAACGCGGCCCGCTTAGGCTTTACGTCAGACGCAGGTCTGCGAGGCGTGGTATCGGGCGGTCACACCGACAGCTCGAACAGGTCGTCGCCGACGTGGTGGATGGACTCGACGACCCGGCCCTCCTCGCCAATCATGTCCTCGCCGCCAGTCAGCGCGCGCCCGATGGCGAGGACCTTGCCGTGGGTCTCCTCGCTGACGACCACCAGGTCACCTTCTTCGATGTCCTCGTCGGCGTCGACGATGCCGGGGCGCATCACGTCCGCGCCGTTCGAGACGAACTCGATGGCGCCGGCGTCGACCGTGACGATCCGCTCTGTCGGCGAGAGCGCGTTCGCGCCCTGAACCGTGACGAAGGGGTCGCCGTCGAGATAGAGAACGAGGGGGTCACCGTCGACGAGGACGACGTCCCAGTCGCCGCCCTCCAGTTCAATCTTCTCGAAGGAGTCGGCGTCGACCTCGACGCCGAGGTTCGATTCGAGCGCCTCGCGTATCTCGTCGACTGCGTCCGAGCGGAGGTGGTGGCGCGACTTGACGTCCATATCCGAGGGTCAGGCCGGCCGAGGATAAACCACTCGCTCGCCGGCCGCGCCAGTCCAGCCTTCGCTTCTCGCCCGTCGAAACCTTTCTAACACCCCGCTCCGTATCCGCGCTCATGTGGCGCTCGGACGGCAGAGGCGACGTAACCTGCATCGCCTGCGGGGTGGAGATCTCGCGGTCGAAGGCACGCGAGTACGACAAGCACGGCGACCGCTGGGAGCGACGCGAGAAGGACTTCGAGTTCCTCTGCAAGCCCTGCTACCGCGAGTGCTGTCACCAGCCCCGCCAGGGCCTCGAGGCGGATCTCGTCAGCGCCGATGCGGGGACCGTCGACCGCGAAACGTTCCTCGATCAGTACCACGACGTGGTGAACGGTGAGTCGGCCGAGGAGCACGGGCGCGAGCGGTGAACGGTCCCACCCGACACCACTAACTACCGCCTGCTCGTAGCGAACCCATGAGCGACCAGGACGCGCAGGCGGCCGCAGGGACACCGGAGGGGCAGGGCCCCGTCGAGATCGACGAGGAGCTGGCCCGCCACATCGAGAACAAGCGCGAGGAACTGTTAGAGAAGTTCGACATCCCCGACGAGTTCCCACCCGAGGTCAGAGAGGAGGCCGAAGAGCGGACCGAGGGCGTCGAGAATCAGATCGCCGCGGAAATCGACGACCGCCGCGACCTGCGGGAGATGACCGCCTGGACGACCGACCCCGTCGACGCCCAGGACTTCGACGACGCCATCTCGGTCGAGGAACGGGACGACGAGTTCGTGCTCTGGGTCCACATCGCCGACGTGACCCACTACGTCAACCCGGATACGGCGATGTGGGACGAGGCGGTCCGGCGGGCGAACACGGTCTACCTGCCGGGCTACACCATCCACATGCTCCCGCCGGTGCTGGCCGAGACGGTCTGCTCGCTGGTCCCCAACGAGGACCGGCTGGCTCACACCGTCGAGATGCACCTCGACAAGGAGAACCTGGGCTACGAGACTATCGACATCTACAAGTCCATCATCCGCAGCGACGCGCGCCTGACCTACACCGAGGCCGAGCGGATCCTGGACGATCCGGACAGCGCCACGGACGTCCTCGAAGACGAGTCAGTCGACCTTGCGGAGCGGACGGACCTGATCTGGGACCTCGCTGACCGGATGCACGAACAGCGCAAGGCTGACGGCTCCCTGGTCCTGAACCCCCGCCGGGACCGCGCCCACACCATCATCGAGGAGTGCATGCTGAAGGCGAACAAGGCCGTCACCCACGAACTCATGTGGGATCGGGGGGTCGAGGCGATGTACCGCGTTCACCCACAGCCCAGCCCCGAAGAGTGGAACGAGGCACTCCAGGAGATCCAGGAACTCGACGGCGTCTCGATCCCCGGCAGCGGGTGGGGTGACGACCCCCGCCAGGCGGTCAACGCCACCCTCGAACAGGCACCCCAGCGTCAACTGGACAGGATTCAGTGGGCCGTGATGAAGGTGATGCCCCGCGCCCGGTACATGAACGACCCCTTCGGGGGCCACCACGCGCTCAACTTCGAGATCTACGGGCACTTCACCTCGCCGATCCGTCGCCTCTCGGATCTCATCAACCACTGGATCGTCTACACCAACGACGTCCCCGAGGACCTGGTGGCGCTGTGTGACCGCGCCTCGGACCGGCAGAAGGACGCCGAACAGGTCGAACGCGAGTACAAGCAGTTTCTCGAAGAAGTCGGCCTCGACCCGATGGCGGTCAACAACCGCGGGATCGAGGTCGTCGAGGAGTAGGGAGGCCGCAGGGAGCGAAGCGACCGAGGCCTCCAAAAGGCGAGCGGGCACCGGGATTGATTACAGGGCCGCGAGTTAGGTGAAAGGAGTATGGGAGACACAGCACGCACAGCCGGACGGCCCGCGGACGCCGATCGCCACGGGACTGTGGGACAACAGACTACGCATCCGGGGTGGCGCCCGTGAGCTACGAGCGCTCGGTCTCGGCGGAGCCACACGACCTCACGCCGGAGTCAGTCTGGCACGTCGACATGCCCGAGATCCGGGTCGGTGCGGGCGCGATCGAGGAACTGGGCCACCAGCTCCGGACCCTCGGTGTCGGGGAGGGCGGGCGCGGCCTGCTCGTCACCGACGAGACGCTCGTCTCGCTCGGGCACGCCGGACGCGTCGCCGACCACGTCGAGGACGCCAGCTTCGACGTCGACGTCTATGACGGCAGCGAGCGCGAACCGTCGGTCGCCAGCGTCGAAGAGTGCATCGGGTACGTCCGCGAGGAGACCGCGGGGGGATACGACTTCTACGTCGGCCTCGGGGGCGGGAGCTGTATGGACACCGCGAAGGCGACGCGGGCGGTCGTGGCAAACGGGGGCGAGCTACTCGACTACGTCGCCGAACCCACCGGCGAGGGCCAGGCGCTGACGGACTCCGGCCCGCCGCTCGTTTTGCTACCCACAACCGCAGGTACGGGCTCCGAGATATCGCCGGTGGCCATCCTCTCCGTCGAGGAGAAGAACATCAAGGAGGGGATCTCGAGCAACGAGGTCCGGGCCGACGCCGCCGTGCTGGATCCGACGCTGACGACGACGCTGCCGCCGGACCTCACCGCAAAGACCGCGATGGACGCGCTGGGCCACGCCATCGAGGGGTACACCACGCACCGCTACGACGACCTGCTCCGGCCCGAGGACCCTGCTGATCGTCCAGTCTACGCGGGCCGGACCGGCTTCACAGAACTGTTCAGCGAGCGCGCAATCGAACTCCTCTCGGGGAACGTCCGCGCGGCCGTCAACAACGGCGACAACCTGGCGGCGCGGTCGGCGATGCTGAAAGGGGCGCTGTACGGCGCCATCGCCGGACTGACCGCCGGCGCATCGCTCTGTCATGCGATGGCATACCCCGTCGGAAACCGCTATCACACCTTCCACGGCGAGACAATCGCCGTCCTCACGCCGGCGAGCACCCTGGGCTACAACGTCGCCAGCGACCCCGAGCGGTTCGTCGACGTCGCGGAGATGCTCGGCGCGGACACGGGCGGGATGAGCACGCGTGCGGCCGCCGACCTGGCCCGCGAGGAGTTCGTCCAGCTGCAGCGCGATCTGACCGTCCTTCCCAGCGGCCTCTACGATCTCGCCGGCGTCACGGAGGAGGACATCGGCTGGCTCGCCGAACAGACCGTCGACACCCAGCAGCGGCTCCTCCGGTGTAATCCCCGACCCATGGCGGAGGAAGAGGTCGCCGGGATCTTCCGGGATGCGTTGTACAACTGGGACAGCTGATCGGCCGTCGACCAGCAACGGCGCCGGGAGACAGAACGCGTGTACAGATCCGGTCCCGGCACTTTTAAGCGCCGCAGGCTCATTCTCTTTAAGGAAAGCGTTTTGTATGATTCAGCGCGACTCTTTGGCCCGTCTGACGCTCGATACGCTTCCGTTTAACATCGCGGTACTGGACGACGAGGGGACGATCCTGTTCACGAACCGCGCGTGGGACGAGTTTGCGGGGGTCGGGCCACACAGCCGCGACGAACTGGTGGGGGTCAACTACTTCGAGCAGACGGACACCGAGGCAGACGAATACGCCGCACAGGCGATGGAGGGGCTCCAGGCCGTCATCGAGGGTGAACGCGAGATATTCACGCTGGAATACCCCTGTCACTCCCCCGACGAGCGGCGGTGGTTCCTGATGCGTGCGGCGCCGCTGCCCGAACACGACGAGGGGAGCGTCGTCGTCGCACATATTGACATCACGCAGCGCAAGCTCGCGGAGCTGCGCGCCCGCGAGAAGCACCGCGAACTCGAGCACTTGATGGACCGCATCAAGGGTCTCGTCGAGAACGTCATGGAGTCGGTGCTGCAGGCCGACAGCCGCGGGGAGATAGAGCAGACAGTCTGTGACCGCCTGTTCGCCGTCGATCCGTACGTCTGTGCCTGGGTTTCGCAGGTCGACCTGCGGACGGAATCCCTGTCGCCGGCTGCGGCGGCCTGCGAGACGTTCCCCATCGAAACCGAACTCGGTCTCGGGACGGACGACCCGGTGGTGCGAGCGGTCGAAACCGGCGAACCACAGGTGATCCAGGATACCACTGACGCGACTCTCGCGGACGTCCACCGGGCGACACTCCTCGGGGAACCGGGCGCAATCGCCGCCTTCCCGCTGGTCTACGGGGACACGAGCTACGGCGTGTTGACGGTCGCGGCGACCGAGCGTGACGCCTTCGACGAGCGCGAACTCGCGGTGTTGAACGTCCTCGCGCGGGCGATATCGACCGCCATCAACGCCATCGAGGGGCGGCGCATCCTGACGACGGACAGCGTCGTCGAGGTCGAACTCGCCATCGCAGACGAGGGCCTGTTCTTTGGCAATCTCTCGGCCGAGTTCGACTGCACGCTCACCTACGAGGGGTCCGTGTACGAGGACGACGGGTCGGTCGTGATGCTCTTCATCGTCGACGGCTCCGACCCGACGGCAGTCGTCAAGGCCGCAAGCGACCACAGCGACATCGAGGACGTGACACTCGTCAGCGAGGGCGACGGCGAGGGCGTCGTCGAGTTCGCGGTCGCCCAGGCGCCGATTGTCTCCGAACTGGCCGAGCGGGGCGCGGAGACGACTGGAATCGTCGCCGAGGGCGGCCAGGTTCGGATCACGCTCGAACTGCCGGCGAGCGCGGACCCGCGCTCGGTCATCGAACAGCTCCAGGAACGCTATCCCTCGACGGACCTGCGGGCCCGCCACGAGCGCGAGCGGACCGAACAGACCAAACAGGAACTGGTCGCCGACATCGAGGAGCGGCTGACCGACCGTCAAGAACTCGCCCTTCAGAAGGCCTATCTCGGGGGCTTTTTCGACTGGCCCCGCTCAATCTCGGGTGAGGACCTCGCCGAGTCGATGGACATCTCGCCCTCGACGTACCACCAGCACCTCCGGGCGGCCGAGAAGAAGGTTCTCAGATCGCTGCTCGAGGAGTAGGGAGGCCGCAGGGAGCGAAGCGACCGAGGCCTCGGAAAGGCGAAGCCGTTTATTCGACGGCCCCCAGCCACGGGCATGGACACACAGGAGCTCTTCGACGAGTGGGCAAAGGAGGGCCGCGACCAGGGCATCGCCGAACGCCACTGGCATACGGCAAAGCACGTCCTCGCACGGATGCCGACCGATCCCGGCGACGCCGTGGTCGACCTCGGCACCGGCTCGGGCTATCTCCTCCGGGCGCTCCGGGACTCGGACGACATCGGCCGCGGGTACGGCCTCGATGCCTCCTCCGAGATGCTCCGCAACGCACGGGGATACACGGACGACCCCCGGATCGGCTTCCTTCGAGGCGACTTCGACGCGCTGCCGTTTGCCGCTGACAGCGTCGACCACGTCGTCACGATGGAGGCGTTTTACTACGCACGGGACCCCGAACAGGCTCTCGAGGAGATTCGGCGGGTCCTGCGCCCCGGCGGGACCCTCTACTGTGCGGTGAACTACTTCGAGGAGAGCGAGCACACTCACAGCTGGGAGGAACGGGTGGGCGTCGAGATGACGCTGTGGAGTAGCGCCGAGTACCGGGAGGCGTTCCGCGAGGCGGGGCTGTCCGTCGCGGAACAGAGTACTATTCCGGATCGGGAGATCGAGATCCCGCCCGAAGAGAAGTTCCCGACCGAGAGCTGGGAGAGCCGCGAGGCGATGGTCGACCGGTACCGCACCCACGGCACGCTCCTGACTGTCGGTGTCGCACCGGCGTGAAATAAAATTCGACGCGCGCGCAACGAGCGTCCGGATTACTTGCCGCGGTTCTTGTCGCTGCTGATGCTGGGGCGGGTGTGTTCCGAACCCTTGCCCTTCGAGGTGAGGCCGCGGTTCTGTGTTCCGGCACTGGTCAGGCCGCGCAGCGCGCGGTTCTTGTGGGTGTCGTCACAGATCCAGTTGAGGTCGTCGTCGTTCTCGATCGCGGGGTGGTTCGGATCGACCATGATGACCTCGTGCCACTTCTGTCGGCCGTCCTCGCCGACCCAGTAGCTGTTGAGCACGCGGAGGTTGGGGTACTTGCGGGTACACCGCTCCTCGGCGACGCGCTGGATGTTCTTCCGGCGGGTGATCCGCGTGACCCCCTGTCGCTTCGAGCGCCGGCCCGCGGTGAACCGCTGTTTGCGGGCGCCGCCCTTGCGGACGCTGACGCGGGCGACCACGATACCCTGCTTTGCCTTGTAGCCGAGCGAGCGCGCGCGGTCGAGGCGGGTCGGGCGGTCGATCCGCTCGATCGCCCCCTCGTTGCGCCAGTCCTGCTGTCGTTGCCACTGTAGTTCCGCCAGCTTGCCGTCGTCCGGGTCCTTCCAGGCCTCCCGGATGTGTGAGTAGAAGCTCCGTGTCATGTCTGTCACCACGGGCGTTGCGTGGTTCAAACCCTGTGAGGGTTCACATCCCGACCTGTGCCAGCGGCGGAGGCCCGCCGGTGACGCAGGTGCCCGCTGGTGCCCGTCGCCCAGCGAGATAGCGAACCTTGCCCGCAGGCGAGTAAAAGCGCTTCGAACTGCTCTCGCGGGGTGGCTGTCGCTCAGACTGTCGCGGCGTTGCCGGTGCTGACGACGTAGATACCGGCCGCCATGACGGCGCCGCCGACCACGAACGCGACGCCGATGGACTCCCCGAGAAAGAGCGCGCCGAGGGCGGAGCCGACGACCGGCTGGGCGAAGAAGAAAACCGCGGTCGTCCCCGCGTCGGTGTACTCCATGCCCTTGTACCAGCAGTACCACGCGGCTGCGGTGCTGAGAACGCCGAGATACAGCACGGCTCCGATGATGCCGGGCGTCGTGGCCCACGCCCGGACCGCCGAGAGCGGGATGTCGAGGAGAACGACCTCGACGAGTGCGAACCCGGCGAACATCGGGATCGAGACGACCGTCCCGTACGTCACCGCCTCCAGGGCGGAGTAGCGCCGGATCAGCGGCTTCCCGTAGACGGTGAAGGCGGCGAAGCAGTACGACGAGAACACGAGCAGCGTGACCCCGCCGACGCTGCCGGCGGTCATCGCGGCGAGTTCGTACTGGTCTGCCACCACGAGGAAGGTTCCAACGGCCGCGAGCGCCGTTCCGGCCGCCTTCGCCCGGGTGAGCCGCTCGTCGAGGGAAACCACCCCGAGTGCGAGGACGAACACCGGCGTCAGGACGGTCAGCAGCGCACCCTGGCTCGCGTTCGTCAGGTCGGTCCCGACGAACTGCGTCGTCAGAGCCGCTGTCAGCCAGGCCGCGAGGACGAGAAACCCGCGCCACTCCGCACGGGAGAACCGTCTGTCGGGGCTGATCCGGCCGACGATCAGCCAGAGGAGAAGCCCGCCCAGCGCGACGCGGAGGAAGGCAAGCGTCAGCGGGGGGACTGCCTCGAACCCCCACTTGCTGACGACGTACATGCCGCCCCACAGTCCGGCGGCGACGATCGGGGCGAACGACAGGAGCTGTCGCCGGTCCATATCTCCCCTCTCGGCCAGGTCACTTACCAGTTGATCGATTCGGAGCGCGGCGACCGCGGTGGCGTACGATTTATGCGGCGGGGAGGCGAAGAGTCGGTGTATGGTCCAGTGTGAGATGTGCGGGACAGAGACGGCCGACCCGAATCGCGTCAAGATCGAGGGGGCCGAACTCGACGTCTGTGACGAGTGTACCGACTTCGGAACCGAAGTCAAAACCGAGGAGACGCAGTCCACCACGTCGACGAAGTACTCCACTAGCAGTTCCTCCGAATCGTCGACGAGCAGCTCCTCCCGCTCGTCTGGCGGGGGCGGTGGCGGTCGCAGTAGCGACATGTTCGACGACATCGAGGAACTCGCCCAGGACTACGACGAGCGCATCCGGAACGCCCGCGAGGCCGCCGGGCTGAGCCAGGAGGACCTCGCGAAGCAACTCAACGAGAAGGCGAGCCTCATCCGGAAGCTCGAACACGGCGACACGCTGCCGAGCGACGACGTCCAGAGCAAGCTGGAGCGGGCTCTGGACATCGATCTGACCACTGGCGGCGGCTCCGGGGAGACGGAGTGGGAGAGCGACTCAGCGACGGGCGGGTACACGCTGGGCGATATGGTCGAGCGGAAAGACTGACTCACTCGGCTTCTTCGAGCGCCAGATCGGGCGTCGTCCAGATGACGAACTCCTCGTCGTCGTCGCGGTCGATGACGCCGTTTATGTAGTCTTCACCCATCGGTGGGTCGTTGACCTGGTCGTCGGTGACAGGCGACACCTGGCGCACGTCGTCGACGACCCAGCCGATGTGGCCCTGGTCGTCGAAGGCCTCGGAATCGAAGACGATGATGAGGCCGCCCGCCGACTGGTCGTCCTTGCCGATGGCGACCTTGGGGTTGAGAAGCGTCGTGATCTGTCCGCGGAGGTCGACGACGCCCTCGACGAAGTCGGGCGTGTTCGGAACCCGCGTGAGGGTTTCCTCCTTGACGATCTCCTCGATGTACTCGATGTCGAGACAGTACTGCTCGTCGGCCAGCGTGAACTCCAGCACGCGGGTGTCCGCCTCGTGGCTCGTGGATTTCTCTGCGATACCGGCCGGAGCGGCGGCAGCCTCCTCATCCGGGCTGTCCGCTGTTTCACCCTCACTCTCGACTGTTTCGGCCTGTTCCATCGTCTGTTCCATCGCCGACTCTATCTCGTCGATGTCCGGAACCGACGCCGCCATCCCGGCGACGTTCTCGACGACTTCGGTCGGCGTCGGACCGTCCTGGCCGTCGTTGCCGTCGTCCGGTTCCTCCTCCTCATCGACGCGCTGTCCTTCGCGCATCTGCCGGATGCGCTTTGCGCGTTCCATGCGTTCGTTGTCGCTCATGCTGTCACCTCGGCGTAGCCGAACTGCCTGTCGCGTTGGGCACACAGATCCGGGCCGGCCCGATCTTGTCGCGTCTCATCGCCACGTGTGGGGAATACGTGAGCGCCGCTTATAAAAATACGTTCCCGATTATCACGAGAAAGAAAAATAGTCGACAGGCGTTTCCGAATTCGTCGCGTCCGCGCGTCAGACGAGCGTCTGACCGACTGCAACATTTAATTGAGAGGAGATGAAACAGTAGCGTATCATGAGCATCAACCCGCGCGACTACGACCTCGACGAACTCCGGAAGATGGCCCGCGAACGCGGGGGTCAGACTGGCGACGGGGACGTCAATCTCGACGACGGCGAGGTCGGCTTCGGAACTGTCGGCACGGGCGAGGACGTTCCCGCCGGCAACTCCTTCCGGGCCGGTCTCTACCGGGAACTCCTGCCCCTGGAGGCGGGGAGCGACGCCTCGAAGCCCTATCTCGCCGGGCTTCCGGAACACTACGCTGGCGAACACCTCGTCTTCGAGTGGCTCGAGTTCCTCCTGTTGCACGCCGGCTATCAGGGTGCGTCCGAGGCGCTGGACTACTACGAGGCGGTCGGCTGGATCACCGAGGACGTCGAGTCGGACCTGAACGACTACCTGCTGGGCATCGACGACCAGGGGGCAAACGACGGCAACGAACTCGACATCGACGACCACCTGCTGAGTCTGGTCTACGTCGCCAAGCTGGCGTCGATGAGGTAGTGCGGTTCTCGCTTCCGATTCTTATATACCGGATGGGTTTCAAACGGGCCGTATGAGTTCCGACGTGGACGCCGAAACCGAGGAGGTTTCGGAGAGTGCTGCGGGTAGTGACGAGGCTACGGTGCCGGTTGGTGTGAAACTCGGGAGTACGCGCACGGTCATCGCGCTCCCGACCGACGACGGCTCGTTGCGGACGATCAGGACGCTGACGTGCCTGGCGAGCTACGAAGACGCGCTGACTGGCGAGGAGAAGTTCCTGTACGGTGACGAGGCCGCCACCGAGTACCCCGACCGGGTCCAGTTCATGCTCCGGTCTGGCCTGCCCGAAGACGAGGAGGGGGCAGATCTCACAGGGAAGTTCTTCCAGGCGGTCATCGAGTCCCACGACGTCCCGGAGGACAGCGCGGTCGTCTACGCGATCCCGACGATCGACAACCCGGCCGGCCTGGAGAACCTCCAGAGCGTCATCGAGAGCAGCCCGATCGGCGGCGCGCTCATGGAGAGCTACCCCGAGTCGCTCTGTGGCTCGATCCCGGCGTTCGGCGATGGGCTCGAGGCCATCGAGAAGATCTTCATCGCCGTCAACATGGGCTCGACCAACCTGGAGTGCTCGGCGTACCGGCGGGGTGAGCAGCTCTCGCCGTTCACGACCGGCGCCGTGACCGGCAACGAGGTCGATCGGCTCCTCGCCAACTACATTGAGGAGGAGACCCAGGGCCGGGTCAACGTCGACGTCGGGACCGCCCGCGAGTACAAGGAGAAACACGCCGACTTCGAGGCCTACGAGCCCTTCACCGACATCATCCAGCAGCCCGGCGGCGGCTCCCACGAGTTCACCATCGAGACGTCGGTGATGGACGCCGTCGACGAGTACCTCGACGAGGTCGTCGACGAGTTTGCCAACACCTTCCTCTCCCAGCTGGCGAACAACCACATGAAAGTCTACCAGCTCGCGCTCGACCAGCCGGTCGTCCTCACGGGCGGGATGGCCTGCATCCCGGGAATTGTCGAGGAGTTCGAGGCGCGCGTCAGCGACGCACTCCAGCGGGATATCGAGGCGGTCGCCCCTGAGCGGCCGGACCTCTCTGCGACCGTCGGCGCACAGCGCATCGCGGCCCGCCTCGCCGAATCGGAGTAGCCACCGTCACCGCACCGATTTCCCCGCCCAGCACGCCAGCCACCGGACGATCTGTGGGTCAGAATCAGCTTCGCGTGCGCCCCGGAAACTGTGGTGTGGATTCGCACACGTGGCCGCGGAGTTCCGTTCCGGCCCGAACTCCTCCGGCAGGGAGAGTCTCAGTCGGGGCATCGAACCGAATATCGGACAGATCCGTTGTAAACCCCCGTCAGACGCCCGTCAGCCGGCTTGATCGCCATGTGCCAGCACCAACCGTGACAGATCATCAATACTTCTGTGTGATGTGGTCACACGCACTTATCGTGGTACCAACTCCCACACTGCAGAGGGGCCAAAACCATAATGATTAATAATCTCCGTGTGGAAGGGTAGGATGGAATGACACAGTGTACCCGGTGTGGTTCGCGCATGAACTACAACGACGAGACGACGAAGCTGACGGAGTACGCGTGCCCGCACTGCCACAACACCGAAATCGTCCAGAAGGAGTCGTTCCGCGTCACGGCGTAATCATGTCCGGTCACAGCCCCACGCTCGGCCGCGCTGTATCGCCCGCACCGGTACACGGATAGTTCGACTTTTTTGCGCTGTCACTGCACAGCGACAGCTACCTTTCCAGCCAAAGCGATTAGCCCCTGGCGACCCGAGAGACGGTATGGCAGAAGACGAATACAACGTGCTCGGGACGCCGCTTGCCACCTGCAGCGAGGATCCGACGACGGGCTATCTCCGCGACGGGTGCTGTCGGGACGTGTCCAGCGACGTCGGCCGTCACGAGGTCTGTGCGGTCGTGACCGCGGAGTTCCTCGAATTCAGCCGCGTCCGGGGAAACGACCTCGTGACACCCCGGCCGGACCTCGAGTTCCCCGGGCTCGAGCCGGGCGACAGGTGGTGTCTCTGTCTCGACCGCTGGCTCGAAGCCGAGGCCGAGGGCATGGCGCCGCCGGTCGTCCTCGAGGCGACGAACGAGGCCGCCCTCGACCGGGTGCGACGGGCGACGCTTGAAGAACACGCTCACGACGGCGAGTAGCCCGACTGGGGTACGTACCGTTCACGGGTCGTACTGCCACTTCTTCGGCTCCCGGTCGAAGTCGTGGTGGTGTATCACGATCGCCGCCACGCCGATTGCGGCCGCCAGTTCGAGGAACCCGACGGCGAGAATGTACTGTTCGAGCGTGAGGCCGGCCACGAATCTCAGGGACGGCGGCAGGAAGAACGGAACCACGGCCATCACCGCGAGGGCCCCCATTGCTATCCAGACGTGTGCCGGGAAGTAGTCGAGCAGACCGCCCATCTCTGGGCGGGCGAAGCGCGTTCTGGCACGTGTACTTTTCGATTCAGTAGCCTCACCCCCCGACCGTTACAGCTCCCAGTATCTGGCGTGACGCTGTCTCACCCGCTGAATCACGTTCTCTGCGCTCGGCCGTTCGGTCGGCGGCTCGTAGGTCGCCGGCTCCCGGACGTGCGAGGTGTCAAAGCCCGCGAGGGTCCCGATGACGGCGAGGTTCGTGTACGGGAGCCCGCCCTCGATGCCGTAGCCGCCGGCCAGCGAGGCGACGACCCGGCCGTCACACAGTTCCGCCGCGATGTCGACGGCCCGGTCCATCAGCCGTGCGTACCCCCGGGCTGTCACGCCGAGGTCCGTGATGGGGTCGGTGAAGTGGTTGTCCTGGCCGGCTTCCACGAAGAGGAGGTCGGGGTCGTACTTCCTGGCGATGGGCTCGAAGATTTCCTCGACGACCCGGAGGTAGGCGTCGTCGCCGGTCTTCGGCGCGAGCGGGACGTTCACGGTGTAGCCCTCCCCCTCGCCGGTACCGACCTCACGAACGAATCCCGTCCCCGGGAACAGCGTGCGCCCGGACTGGTGAGTCGAGGTCACGAGCACTGAGGGGTCGTCCTCGAAGATGGCCTGCGTGCCGTCACAGTGGTGGGCGTCCCAGTCCCACAGGAGAATCCTGTCGATGTCGGTCTCGGCCTGGATTCGCCGGAGCGCGACCGCCGTGTTGTTGAGATAGCAAAAGCCGTGGCCGTCGTCGGCGAAGGCGTGGTGACCGCCGGGACGGGCCATCACGAACGACGCCGGGTACTCCCCGCTCGCGACTGCTTGGGCGGCGTCCGCGACCCCGCCGGCGGCCAGGCGGGACTGGTCCCAGACGTGCTCGGAGATGTGCGTGTCGACGCTGAGCATCCCCCGCCCGCGCTCGGACATGCGCCGCAACCGGTCGAGGTACTCGCCGTCGTGGACGCGGTGAAGATCCTCCGTCGAGGCGGGCTCGGGGTCGAGTAACGCGACTTCCGGGGAGTCGAGGACACCCTCCTCCCGGAGCTGGTCCATCGTGTACTGTAGCCGCTCGCGTCGCTCCGGGTGGGTCGGGGAGTGTTCGTGCAGCAGGTAGTTCTCGTGGTAGAACAGCGCGAGCGTCACAGTTCACTCCAGAAGTGGTGCCGAAGCGCCGGCTCGATCTGTGCCGTCACGTCGACAATCTGGCCGTCAACCCGGCTTTTTTCGACCACGTTGAACTGGCGGCTCTCCAGCACCTCGACCGGGGTGTCCCCGTGGGGTGCACCCGCGTCCCTCGCTGCCTCTCGGGCGCTGTCGACGGCCAGGCGTTCGATTTCCTTGTCGCCGAACGTCCGTCCCTGCTTGACGCGCTCCGTTCGCGTCCCGATAGCCGAGACTGTCATCTCCCCCCGTGCGGAGTCGACGCGAATCTGCGTCTCTACGCTCACCCGCGCGACCGCGCACCCGACCGCGCCAGCGACCGGGGCGTGCTGTGGGACGTGTACCTCGTCAACTCCCGGCGTCGTATCGGCGATCCTCTCCGCGAATCGCGGCCCGAGGACGCCGCCGGCGACGAGCGCAGTCGCGTCCGGGCCAACTGTTTCGACTGCCCGGGCTACGCGGTCAACGTACGTCTCGACGACCGATCCCGCCAGATCCGTCGGCTCGTCGAACCGCTCGAATGCGCTGCGCGCAGCTTCGGGGTCGCCGACCCTCTCGTCGAGTGTCCCTGTGACGTGGAACGCGTCGGTCAGCGTCGGCGCCTCGCCCCCGAACGCCGCCGCGTTTCCTGCCCTTCGCTCCGTCAGCCCGTCGCCGTCGACGCGGGTGTCACCACCCAGCGGGAGGCTGATCGCCCGCACGCCCCGATAGCCTGTCTCGAGGTCACCCGCGCTGACGGGTTCGGTCGCCGGGAACCCGCCGTCTACCCGGGTGACGTCGGTCGTCGTTCCGCCGACGTCGACGCAGACGGCCTCGTCGACGCCCGAGAGCGCGATTAGCCCCAGGGTGCTCGCCGCCGCGCCGGCCCTGAGCGCGTGGGCAGGAGTCGACCGCATCGCGTCGGCCGAGAGCATCGCGGCGTCACCTTTCAGGTAGTAGACGGGCGCGTCGATGCCGGTAGCGTCGAGTGCCCCCGCGACGTCGGCTGCGAACCCGGCGAACGTGGGCCGGGCCTTGGCGTTTGCGACAGTCGTCGCGGCCCGCTCCGGGAAGGTGAGCCCCGGCCCGGACGCCTGACCGAGTGCCACCTCGCGCGCTATCGACTCCGCGATCTCGCATTCTGGGTCGGGATTTCGCGTCCCGAACTTCGCGGTCACCGCGACGACGTCCCCGTCGGGTTCCCCCTCGTAGGCTGGCTCCTCGGTCACGCGCCCGCGGTGGTCGACACACCCCTCGGCGACGTGGTTCTCCTCGCCGTGGAAGGCCAGCTCTGGGCTCAGGCCCGGCCCCGGGACGAGCACGTTCGTACACGCCGGCAGGCGGTTCTGGACGGCAGCGTTCACCACGAGCGTCGTCGCCACCACGACGCGGTCGATATCCGTGCTCTCCCCGGGCAGCCGATCCAGAACGCGCTCGATCGGGTCCGGATCGTCGCCGGGGACCTTCGCTGACGCGACGATCCCGTCGTCGACGAGGGCCGCGTCCACGTTCGTCCCGCCGGTGTCGATCCCGACGATCACGGGAGACCGCCTCGCATGGGCGGCCAGTCGGGACACGGACTAATCCTGTTTTCGCTCCGTGGCCGGAGCGTGGCGGTTGACTGCGAAGCCACTAAGAGACACGCCCGAAAAGGAGTGACGATGGAAACGCGCCATCGCATCGTTGTGGGTGACTCCCGGGACCTGGAGCAGATCGACGACAACTCGGTCGAACTCGTCGTGACCTCGCCCCCCTATCCCATGATCGAGATGTGGGACGGACTCTTCACCGACCTCGATCCCGCGGTTGGCGACGCCCTGGACGCCGGGGAAGGGTGGGAGGCCTTCGAACTGATGCACGGAGCCCTTGACGAGGTCTGGGCGGAACTCGAGCGCGTCCTCGTCGACGGCGGGATCGCGTGTGTCAACGTCGGGGACGCGACGCGCACGGTCGACGGGAGCTTCCGCGTCTACCAGAACCACTCCCGGATCGTTGACGCCTTCGAGGCGCTCGGCTTCGATCCCCTCCCCGAGATCCTCTGGCGGAAGCCAACAAACTCCGCCGCGAAGTTCATGGGGTCGGGGATGCTCCCGCCCAACGCCTACGTCACGCTGGAACACGAGTACGTCCTCGTCTTCCGCAACGGGGACCAGCCACGGAGCTTCGAGCCAGGGGCCGACCGGCGGTACGGCGCCGCCTACTTCTGGGAGGAGCGAAACCGGTGGTTCTCCGACGTGTGGACGGCCATCAGCGGCGAGTTCCAGGCCCTCGACGGCGGCGACCTCCGCGACCGGTCGGCGGCCTACCCCTTCGAGGTCCCGTATCGCCTCGTCAACATGTACAGCGTCTACGGCGACACTGTCCTCGATCCCTTCTGGGGGACGGGCACAACCTCGCTCGCGGCGCTGGTCGCCGGGCGCAACTCCGTCGGCTACGAACTCCAGGAGGAGTTCACGCGGGTCTTCGACGACCGCACCGGGGACGTCCCGGGCCTCTCGCGGGAGGTTACCCGGACGCGACTGGACGACCACTGCGAGTTCGTCAGGGATCGGCGCGACACTGGGGACGACTTCAAGCACGAATCCGAGACCTACGACTTCCCGGTCACCACGAAACAGGAGCGACAGCTACAGCTCTACGCGGTCGACCGCGTCGAGGCCATCGACGGCGGGTACCGCGCGGTGCACGAGCCGGTCGAGACGGCGCGTTTCTCCCTCTGAAACAGTGTACACCGGTTGATATCGCCACGGCCAGAACGGGTGAATACAATGACACGAGCGAAGGTCATCGCCCTGGCTGGCAGCTTTCATCGAAGCATCGATTACTCTCGGCGCCTGCGAGCCGACCATGGAAGACCGGATACGCGAGGTCCACGCGGCACTCGTCGCTGAACACGGCGAGCCCGAACCGCCACGGAGCAGGCCGCCGATCGACTACCTCGTTCACACCATTCTCTCCCAGAACACCGCCGACGAGAACCGGGACGCCGCGTGGGACTCGCTGGTCTCCGAGTTCGGCCGCGACTACGGGGCCATCGAACGCGCGGATCACGACGAACTGGCCGACGCCATCCGGACTGCGGGGCTCGCAAACCAGAAGGCGACCCGGATCCAGGACGCACTCCGGACGATCCGCGAACACACGGGCGGCGAGTACTCGCTCGCCTTTATCGAGTCGATGGGCGTCGACGAGGCGCTTGCGTGGCTGACGGACATCCGGGGCATCGGACCCAAGACTGCCGGCATCGTCCTGCTCTTTCGCTTCGACAAGCCGTACTTCCCCGTGGACACGCACTGCGAGCGACTTGCCAAGCGCTTCGAGTTGATCCCCGACGACGCCTCCTACGAGGTGGCCCACGACCTGCTCACCGAGAGCGTCCCCGACAAGATCAAGTACCCATTCCACCGGCTCCTGATCGACCACGGCCGGGCGTACTGCACCGCCCGGGACCCCGACTGCGACAACCCGGTGTGTCGCGACTTTTGCCGCTGTGAGTCCTGCCGGTAACCGTTCATACTACCTTGCTGTGGTCCCAAGACCAGCGGCGATTCCCGCAATCAGGAGGAAGGCGAGTAGCGCGAGGTTGGGTACTGTCAGCCCCAGGGGTTCCAGGCGGTACTGGACGGCGACACACCCGCCACCGAGCGTGCAGGCGTCGCCGAAGATCTGGAGCCAGGAGTGATAGCCGGCGACGAGTGCGCCCGGGACAGTGAGAGCGAAAGCGGTCCGGTAGGCGCCAGGACGGTGTTCGTAGAGCGCCACCCCGAAGACGGCGACCAGCGGGTACATCAGGATCCGCTGGTACCAGCACAGGTCACAGGGCGCGAGGCCCCAGACCTCGCTCAGAAGGAGACTTCCCGCTGTCGCGGTGAGCGCCACGAGGGCACCCGCCGCGAGCAACCACCTGTCTGTCCCGAGGCTCGGCACGCGCACAGTCAGACGAACCGGAACGTCTCGAGGTTCTTCGGCGCGAACGTCCGCATGTTGAAATCGTGGTACAGCGCCGAGGAGAGGTCCTGCGTGCTCGACTCGTCGCCGTGGACACACAGCACCTTCTCGGGGCGAGGGTTCATCGTCCGCACGAAGTTCTCCAGACTTTGCCGATCGGCGTGACCCGAGAAGCCGTCGACCGTCTCGATGTTCATCTGCAGTGTGAAGGTGTCGGCCCGGCCCCGACTGTTGCCGTTGTCGACGGGGACCTCGCGCCGACCGTTCTGGATGCGGCGCCCGAGCGTGCCCTGGGCCTGGAAGCTGACGAACACGAGCGAGGAGTCGGCGTCGGCCCCGAGATGTTCGATCCACGAGAGGATCGGGCCCCCTTCCATCATCCCAGACGTCGAGAGGATGATCGCGGGCTCGCCGTCGGCGACGTCCCGGCGTTCGTCCTCGCCGCCGTCGATGTGGTTGAACTGCTCGGCGAGGAACGGATTCTCGTTCTCGTGGAAGATCCGGTCCCTGACGTCGTCGCGGAGATACTCGGGGTAGGTTGAGTGGATGGCCGTCGCTTCCCATATCATCCCGTCGAGGTGGACCGGCACCGTCGGCAGGTCGCCGTTTCGCATCGCCTCCTCCAGGACGAGCATGATCTCCTGGGAGCGCCCGACTGCGAAGGCAGGGACGAGGACCGTCCCGCCGCGCTCGATCGTGTTCCTGATGACGTGTTTGAGCTTGCGCTCGGAGTCCTCCTGATCTGTCTGGTAGTCGTTGCGCCCGCCGTAGGTCGATTCCAGGACGAGCGTCTCCACGCGGGGGAACTCGTTGACCGCGCCGTTGAACAGGCGGGTGTCCTCGTAGTGGATGTCCCCCGAGAAGGCGACGTTGTACAGCCCGTCGCCGATGTGGAAGTGACAGATCGAAGATCCGAGGATGTGGCCGGCGTTGTGCAGCGTGAGCTTGATGTCGGGCGCGATGTCGGTGACGTCGCCGTACTCCAGGGGGATGGTGTGCTTGATGGCCTCCCGGACCATCTCGGACTCGTAGGGCGGCGTCCGCCCCTCCTTTGCGGCGATGTCGAGGTAGTCGAGCTGCAGGAGCCCCATCAGGTCCCGCGTGGGCTCTGTCGTGTAGATGGGGCCGTCGTAGCCGTACTTGAACAAAAGCGGGATGAGCGCCGAGTGGTCGAGGTGGGCGTGGGTCAACACGACCGCGTCGAGGTTGCTCGGTCCGGCACCCAGCGCTTCCGGGACCTGGAGGTAGGGCACTTCGCCCTCCGCGCCGGGTTTGTCGCCGCAGTCTACGAGCACGCGGGTTTCGGGCGTCGAGAGGACAAAGGCCGCACGGCCGACCTCCCGACAGCAGCCAAGCGTCGTGATGCGGACGTACTCGTCGTCGGACATCTCCTCACGGTGGATCTGCCGGCCGATCCGCTCGAGAATATCCCGTCGTTCCTCGCGTTCCTGCTTGAGGAAGTTCCTGACGTTCGTGACCGTCGAGGATTCGATGGGCGGAGTCCGCACCACCTCGGGCGTCCAGCCGACTCTCTGTGTGATCTCCCGGAGCGTCGACCCGTGACGGCCGATGACCATCCCCGGCTTCTCGGCTTCGATGACGACCTCGCCAGTGTCGGGATGGAAATCGAGGTCCGCCACGCCGGCCTCCTCGGGGATGACCGAGAGAATCTGCGTGCGCGCGTCGTCAGGTGGGGTGAGAACGCCCGGGTCCGGCCGGACGGTGATCCGCTTGCGGAGCTGTGAGGCAAGCTGGCGGATCAGGTCGCCATTGCGCGCGAACTTCTTCGGATCGCGCGTGTAGACGACAAGCTCCGGTCCCTCGTAGGTCACCTCCGTTATGCTGATGTTGCTAGGTACCTCGTTTTCGATCTCTGCTTTCATCTCCCTGAGTTGTCTATCAACAGTGCTCATAGCTGCGAAATGTCCGTCGTGTGGCTCTGCAAGGGCCGCCGATCGTCGTGGAACGCCGATCCGACCCGGCAGAACGACGTAGTAGGACCAGTCATTGTGGGGTATCGTGTTCCCCGCTCTCGCGGGCAGTTACCTCCGGACGCTACGCGTTCGAGCCCGGAAAACCGATCTCTACCCGGGCGTAATCCCTCGATATTATAAAAGCCTTGCCAAACCCCACAACACTAGTCTCCGGGGACCTACTGGCACCCATGCGTCTGACAGTCGAGGCCGTCCGCGAGGAACACGAGTGGACGCGCTTGCGGGCCGACGTGATCGTTCCGCTCATAAACGACGTCCGTGACGACCTCGGAGACCTGTTCGGGACGGACGTCGACGCCGTCGGCCGCGAGGGGTACTGCGACGCGGTCGACGACGTCTTCGCCGACGGGGACCTGGCAGTCAACGTCGCGGCGCTGGTCGCAATCCTGCGCGATATCGACGTCGACGACGACTACCCGGGGTTCGTGGTCGACGACCTCCTGGGGCGCGAGCTCGCGGGGATGCTCGCCGGGGGGCAGCCGCTGCGCCTGCTCGGCGAGGCGACCTTCCACTACGCAGATGCCCACACGCATGGGGGTCCCGACGAGGCGGCCGGGGCCGACGACCTCGACGCCGCCCTCGCGGCGGGCTTCCAGACTCGGCTTCCGGGCTGGGACTGGACCGCTGCCGAGAGCCCGTTCAGCGTCTGAACGGTCCGATATCGGACAGTTCGGGCGAACACAAGATTTATTCCGATCACAGTAGACCGCCCGACAATGCCCTCCAGTTCGCGACGCCGCTTTCTGCAGCGAGCGGCCGCCATGGTGACTCTCCCGACGGTCGCTGCCACTGCCGGGTGCAAGTGGGCGACAGAGCCCGAACAGTCCACCCCAGCCCCCGAGCCGACGCCAACTCCGGCGGATGGGGCGTCCGATGAGCCGACAGAGACTCCGGCCGATCCCGCACCGCTCGACGGGTCGTGGGCCAGCTACCGGCGCGACGCGGGGAACACCGCCGCAGTCGACGATCCCGGGCCGGTGACGGAGCCACGGGTGGCGTGGCGACGCGCACTTGTCACGGGCCCCGCCGCGACTTGCCCAGCGGCAGCCGACGGCGCCCTCTTCGTCGTGACGGAGTCGGGTACCCTCTATGCCCGGGAAGTCGACGACGGATCCGTCCGATGGAGCGGGGGCGGCCCCGTCAACCCGGCTGTCTCACCCGCAGTGGCCGACGGGTCGGTTCTCGCCGCCGATGGCGAGGCGGTTCTCGCGCTGGCTGTCGGGACGGGCGAGGAACGGTGGCGACGAACGCTCGACAGCCAGGTTACCGGACTGGCTGGCGGGGAGGGGCAGGTCGTCGCAACGACCGAGAGGTCGATCGTGGCAATCGACACCGACGACGGAACGGAGCAGTGGCGCCAGTCGGCCGAGGCGTCGGTCCTGACGCCCCCCGGCCTCGGCGACGAGACCGTCGCTGTCGGCCTCGCGTCCGAGGCTGTCCTCGCGCTCGATGCGGCGGACGGGTCTGTCCGCCTGCGCCAGCCCGTTCCCGAGCAGCCGTCGTTCGCCCCCGCCGTGGCGGGCGAGCACGTCTACGTCGCCGCCGGCTTCTCCCTGACCGCGTTCGACCCGGAGGCTGGCGAGCGGGTCTGGGAGGAGCGAGCCGACAATCCGATCGCTTCGCCGCCGAGTACGATGGCGGGCGCAGTCTACACCGTCACGCTCGACGAGGATCCGTCCGTCGACCCCGAGGGGACGCCGCGAGCGACGGACGTCGAACCCCTGAGAGCCGACGTCGTGGCGCTGTCTGCGACGGACGGAGCGGAGCTGTGGCGCGTCGAGGAGGACGCCACGTACAACTTCACCAGCGGCCCACCCGAGACTGTCCCACTGACAGCTCGTGACGGCCGCGTCCTTGCCGTCGTGAGCGGCCAGATCGTCGCCTACGACGCCGACTCGGGCGACCGGCTGTGGACGGCGCGTGGGGACAGCGTAGCGCCGGCGGTGACCGACGGCGTGGTCTCGGCTGGCACTCGCGGTATCGACGTCGCGGATGGGTCGGTCAGGTGGCAGTTCAGAGGCGGCGACAGGGTCGCCGCGTCGCCGGCGGTGGTGGACAATACGGTCTACGCCGGGAGCGACGACTCGTACCTCTATGCCCTCTCGGCCAACGCCGGAACGGTCGAGTGGACCGCACGGGCGGACGACAGCATCCGCGCCTCGCCGGCGGTCGGCGACGGCGCCGTCTACGCCGGGACGATGAACGGAACGCTGTACGCCTTCAACAGGCCGGACGGGGCTGAGCTGTGGCAGTTCGACGTGGGCGGGCAGATCCAGTCGCCGGCGCTGGCGGACAGGACCGTCTACGTCGGGAACTTCTCGCCCACCCTCACTGCCGTCGACGCCGCAAACGGGACAGAGCGCTGGCGGACCACGGTCGACAGCCAGCGGTTCGTCGCACTCGCCGTCGCGGTCGGCGACGGCGCAGTCTACGCCGGCGCGAACGGCGACCTGCGTGCGTTCGACGCCGCCGACGGGGCCGAGCGCTGGCGTGTCAGGTACGGGGACCGGTCGCGCGTCCAGTCGCCGCCCGTGGCCGTCGACGGGCGCGTCCTCGTCAACATCGGCGACTCGGTGCGCGCGTTCGACGCCGCCGACGGGACCGAACAGTGGTCGGTGGTCACTGGCGGCTCCAACCAGCCGCCGGCCGTCAGAGACGGGACTGTCTACGCGCCCGGCCGGGACGTTGGTGGGACCGTCTACGCCCTCGACGCAGCCGACGGGACAGAGCGCTGGCGGAGCGCAGTCGGGGACGACCTCCAACTGGCCGTGGGTGACGGGGCGGTCTACGGCGTCGGCCACGACACGCCGCCTGTCGCGCTCGATCCCGGTGACGGGAGCGAACTGTGGCTGCGACGCGACCTCGACCCGACGACTGCGCCCGCGCTCGCCGACGAGTTTCTCTTCGTCGGGGCCCGTGGCGGGCGGATACACGCCCTCGGGCCTCGAGAGTGACACCGAGGGGCTGACAGCCCGGGAGGAAAAGACAGCGGGTTTATACGGGCCCCTGCGGACACACAGGTATGAGCGATTCGGAGCAGGAACTCGGCATCACCGAGTCCAAGGAGTACGCGACCGGCGATTGGTACGCCGAGGTCGTCCAGAAGGCCGAGCTGGCAGACTACGCGCCGATGGGCGGGTTCATCGTCACGCGTCCGCGGGGCTACGCCGTCTGGGAGCGCATCCAGTCACACCTCGACGGCTGGTTCAAGGAGACTGGCGCCCAGAACGCCTACTTTCCGATGTTCATCCCGGAGAGCTTCCTCGAACGCGAGAAGGACGTCGTCGAGGGGTTCGACCCCGAGGTGGCGTGGGTGACCCACGGCGGCTACGACGAACTCGAAGAACGGCTCGCGGTGCGGCCGACCAGCGAATCCATCATCGCGCCCTTCATGGCCCAGTGGGTCCGCTCGCACCGCGACCTCCCGTTGCGCCTGAACCAGTGGTGTTCGGTCGTCCGCTGGGAGGCCACCGAGACGAAACCGTTCTTCCGGACCAAGGAGTTCCTCTGGCAGGAGGGCCACACCGCCCACCGCGACCAGGAGGGGGCGTTCGAGGAGACGATGACGCGCTTAGAGCAGTACGCACGCCTCTACGAGGAGGTGATGGCGCTGCCGGCCCTGAAGGGGCGCAAGCCGCCCCACGACAAGTTCCCCGGCGCGCACACCACCACCACGATCGAGGCGCTGATGCCCGACGGCAAGAGCGTCCAGGCGGCCACGAGCCACTACCTCGGCACCTCCTTCGGGGAGGCCTTCGACATCACGTACGTCGACGAGGACGAGGCCGAGCGGACCGCCCACACCACCTCGTGGGGGCTGTCCTGGCGGGCGATGGGCGCGCTCATCATGACCCACTCCGACGACCAGGGGCTGGTGTTGCCGCCGACGGTCGCGCCGACGCAGGTCGTCATCGTGCCCATCTGGCAGGAGGAGAACAAGTCGGAGGTCGTCGGCTACGCCTCGGACCTGGCCGATGCGCTGGATGAAGCGGGCGTCCGGGTGAACCTCGACGACCGCGAGAACCGCAACCCCGGCTTCAAGTACAACGAGTGGGAGCTCAAGGGCGTCCCGCTGCGGATCGAGGTCGGCCCCAACGAGGTCGAGGAGGGGACAGCCACACTCGTCCACCGGCCCGACGGCGAGACCGAAGCGGTCGACCGCGACGGAATCGCCGGGACGGTCGAAGAGCACCTCGATACGATCTACGCCAAGCTCTACGCGAGCGCCGAGGGGACCCTCGAAGGCGAGATCCGCGAGGCCGAGAGCCGCGAGGAAATCCTCGGGACCATCGGTCAGCACGGCGGGTACGTCAAGTGTGGCTGGTGTGGCGACGAAGCCTGCGAGGACCCGATCAAGGACGCCATCGCCGCCGAAATCGTGATGGTTCCGCTCGACCGCGACGAGGCGCCGATCCACGACGAGTGTGCGATCTGTGACGAACCGGCCGAGGAAACCGCCTACTTCGCGAAGGCGTACTGACGGACGAGAATCCTGGCGGATCTTCGCCCGCCAGTACGAACTTCCCTTTACCCCCTTGTCCACATTAATATTTATACTACTATATTATTATGTCCTTATTTGGGTTTAACACACTATTGGTGTTTCAGGGCTATCCTCTTATGGATGCAGTCACTCGTGGGATACAATGTCAGAGCAACAGCCAACAGGGGAGTCTGTAGGCGGAGCCGGGCTCGCAGACCCCGAGGACGCACGTGCGAACTGTGGCGTCGGGGTCGTCATGGACCTCGACGGCGGCAGGCACAGCTGGGTAGTACAGGACGGCATCGACCTGGTCGAGTGTATGGAACACCGCGGAACGACCGGCGCGGAGGAGAACACCGGCGACGGCGCCGGCATCCTCCTCCAGACCCCCCACGAGTTCTTCCAGGACGAAACCGACGCCGACTTGCCAGAGCCCGGGGCCTACGCCGTCGGCTCTCTCTTCTTCCCACAGGATCCCGAGGCGAGGCGGGAACTGAAGACGCTCGTCGAGGAGACGTTCGCCGAGGAGGGTCTCGAGGTCATCGCGTGGCGGTCCGTCCCGACCGACAACGCCTCGCTGGGCCAGACTGCACTCGAATCAGAGCCCGACGTACAGCAGGTGTTCGTCCGGTCGGCGGAGGGTGAGACCGGCGAGGCGTTCGACCGCCAGCTGTACGTCGCGCGCCGCGTCGTCGAGAACACCGTCGAGGACGAACAGCCACCCGGCTCGGATCGCTTCTACATCGTCTCGCTCGACGTCGACACGGTCGTCTACAAGGGGCTGCTCACGTCCGAACAGCTCGCCGAGTACTACCCCGACCTCGAAGACGACCGGCTGGTCTCGACGTTTGCGATGGTCCACGCCCGCTTCTCGACGAACACGCTCGGCGCATGGCACCTCGCACACCCCTACCGGAAGATTATCCACAACGGCGAGTTCAACACCATTCAGGGCAACATCAACTGGATGCGCGCCCGGGAGACAGACCTCGAACACGAGGCTTTCGAGGACAGCGAGGAGCGGAGCTCCTCGGGCCGCGACGGCGGGCAGGGCCCGCAGTCGGACATCGAGAAGATCACGCCCATCATCGACGACCCCGAACAGTCCGACACCGCGAGCGTCGACAACGCCCTGGAGTTGCTGATGAAAGGCGGCCGCGACCTCCCCCACGCCCTCCGGACGCTCATTCCAGAAGCCTGGCGCGGCGAGGCCAACGACGTCTCGGGCGACCGGCGCGACTTCTACGACTACCACGCCTCGCTGGTCGAACCCTGGGACGGACCGGCGCTGGTTGCGGCAACTGACGGCGAGCGAGTCGGGGCCGTGCTCGACCGCAACGGCCTCCGGCCCTGCCGGTACGACCTCCTCGAGGACAACACACTCGTGATGTCCTCCGAGGCCGGCGCGCTCGGGTACGACGAATCCGAGATTGTCGAGCGCGGGCGCCTCCAGCCCGGCCAGTGCTTCCTCGCCGATCCCGAGGAGGGCCGGATCGTCCCCGACGAGGAGGTCTTCGACGCCATCACCGACGAGAGGTACGGCGAGTGGGTCGAGGACGAACAGGTCCGGCTCGGCGACATCTCGACAGACGACGACAACCGCCCGCGCGGGGAGGTGGACGCCCTCCGGGCTCACCAGACGGCCTACGGCTACACCTACGACGAGGTCGACCATCTGCTGGAGCCAATGGCAGAGAAGGGCAAGGACCCCATCGGCTCGATGGGCGACGACACGCCACTGTCGGTGCTCTCGCAGTTCAACCGCCCCCTCTTTTCGTACTTCAAGCAGCTGTTCGCACAGGTGTCGAACCCGCCGCTGGACTACATCCGCGAGGAGCTGGTGACGAGCCTCGAAACCCGGCTCGGATATCAGCGCAACCTGCTCGACGAGACCGCCACACACGCCCGCCAGCTCGTCCTCGACTCGCCGATCCTGACCGACCAGGAGACGGCTGCTGTCAAGGAGCTGGACGGGGACATCTCGACGATGGCCGTCGACATCACCTACGACCCCGAGGAGCGCGACCTCGAATCCGCCGTCGAGACGGTCCGCGCCGCGGCAACCGAGGCGGCGGCCGAACACGACATTCTCGTCCTCTCGGACCGCAACGCCGGGCCGGACAGCGCCCCGATCCCGAGCCTGCTCGCGGTCGGCGGCGTTCACCACCACCTCGTCCGCAACGGCCTGCGCAACCACGTCGGACTCGTCCTCGAGTCAGGTGACCCGCGTGCTGTCCACCACTTCGCGACGCTCGTCGGCTACGGCGCCGGCGCGGTCAACCCCTACCTCGCCTACCAGACCATCGAAGATCTCGTCGCCGGCCCGGACGGCGTCGATCCCGCCATCGCAATCGACGCCTACATCAACGCCGTCGAGGACGGCCTGCTGAAGACGATGTCAAAGATGGGTATCTCGACCGTCGAGAGCTACCAGGGGGCCCAGATATTCGAGGCCGTGGGCCTTTCGTCGGATTTCGTCATGGAGTACTTCGAGGGAACGGAGAACCGCACCGAGGGCATCGGCATCGAGGAGATCGAGTCGGATCTGCTGCGGCGCCACGAGATCGCGTGGACCGACGAGGAACCCGAGATCGAACGCGTCGGCGAGTACGAGAACCGCTCGGGCGGCATCTTCCACTCCTGGAACCCCGACACTGTGGGAACGCTCCAGCAGGCGGTCCGGACGGGCGATTACGAGCGGTACAGGGAGTTCGCCGAGAAGATCAACGACCAGAACGAGCGGCTCCACACGCTCCGGGGGCTGCTCGAGTTCGACGGCGAAGGGTACGATTCGGTCCCGATCGAAGAGGTCGAACCCGTCACGGACATCGTCGAGCGCTTCGAGACGGCGGCGATGAGCCTGGGGTCGCTCTCCCCGGAGATGCACGAGAACAACGCCATCGCGATGAACCGCATCGGCGCCTCCGCGAACACCGGCGAGGGCGGCGAGCCACCCGAGCGGTTCAACACCGAAAAGGAGTGCAAGACCAAACAGGTCGCCTCCGGCCGCTTCGGCGTCACGTCGACGTACCTCGCCGAGGCCGAGGAGCTCCAGATCAAGATGGCACAGGGCTCCAAGCCCGGCGAGGGTGGACACCTGCCCGGAAAGAAGGTCAACGAGATGATCGCCCACGTCCGGTATGCGACACCCGGCGTCGGACTCATCTCACCGCCGCCGCTGCACGACATCTACTCCATCGAAGACCTGAAACAGCTCATCCACGACCTCAAGGCCGCCAACCCGGAGGCGGACATCAACGTCAAGCTCGTCGCCGAGGACGGCGTCGGCATCATCGCCGCCGGCGTCGCGAAAGCGAACGCCGACAAGGTCCACATCTCGGGTCACTCCGGCGGGACCGGCGCCTCCCCGAAAACCTCGATCAAGAACGCTGGCGTCCCCTGGGAGCTGGGCCTCGCCGAGGCGAACCAGATGCTCAGGTCGACTGGCCTGCGGGACCGCATCAAGGTCACCACCGACGGCGGCATGAAGACCGGCCGCGACGTGGCGATCGCGACGCTGCTCGGCGCGGAGGGCTACGCCTTCGGGACCGCTTCGATGGTCACCTCCGGCTGTGTGATGGCCCGGCAGTGCCACGAGAACACGTGTCCCGTGGGGGTCGCCACCCAGAACGAGAAGCTCCGCGAGCGGTTCCCCGGCGAGCCCCAGCACGTCATCAACTACATGACGTTCATGGCCCAGGAGCTCCGAGAGATCATGGCCGAACTCGGCTTCCGGACCGTCGAGGAGATGGTCGGCCGCGTGGACGCCCTGCGCCAGCGGACCGACGTCGAACAGGAGAAGGCGCGGAAGCTCGACCTCTCGTCGGTGCTCGTCGAGCCCGAGAGCGACTACGACGTCGAGCGCTACAAGGCCCAGCCCCAGACTCACGAGGTCGACGAACAGCTCGACTGGGACCTGCTCGACGCAGGGACCGAAGCCATCGAGCACGGCGAACCCGTCACGATCGACACGGAGATCAGCAACGCCGACCGTACGGTCGGCGCGACACTGTCCAGCCGCATCTCGCGGGAGTACGGCGTCGAGGGGCTGCCCGACGACACCATCTCGATTCGCTTTTCTGGCTCGGCCGGTCAGAGCTTCGGCGCGTTCGTCCAGGACGGCGTGACGATGGATCTCGTGGGAACGGCAAACGACTACGTCGGCAAGGGCCTGTCCGGCGGCAAGCTGATCGTCCGGACGCCGGCCGACGCCGGCTACGACGCCGACGAGAACATCGTCGTCGGCAACGTCGCGCTCTACGGCGCGACCCAGGGCGAGGCCTACATCAACGGCGTCGCCGGCGAGCGCTTCGCTGTCCGCAACTCCGGCGTGAAGGGCGTCGTCGAGGGCGTGGGCGACCACGGCTGTGAATACATGACTGGCGGCGCGATCGCCGTCCTCGGCGAGACGGGCAAGAACTTCGCCGCCGGCATGTCGGGCGGCGTCGCGTACGTCTACGACCCCGACGACACCTTCTACGAGCGGGCCAACACCGGCATGGTGACGATCCTGTCCGGTCTCGAAGCGACGGATCGGGAGATGCTGACCAGGCTCGTCGAGAACCACGCGGAGTACACCGGGTCCGAGCGCGCGAGGGAACTGCTCGAGGACTGGGACGAGGAGGTAACGAACTTCACGAAGGTCATGCCCGACGCCTACGCGGAGGTCATCGCCGACCGTCAGCGCGACGACGTCAGGAACGAACTCCCCGACCCCGCGGCGCCGACGGCGGCGGCCGGCGAAGGCGTTCGCAGCGAGGCCGACGACTGACAGTTCAGAAGTAGTCGACTGTCTCGGGCAGTTCGAGCTTCATGCCCTTGCGCTCGCGGATCTCCATGATCTTCTCGCGCTGGAGGTTGTCGGCCATGACCTGAAAGCCGGCGTTCTCGGTGTTCCAGGAGGCCCGGCCCTCAGTGGCGGAGCGGATGTCGGAGGAGAAGCCGATCATCTCCTCGACCGGTGCGATCCCTTCGACGACCTGCAGGTCCCCTTCCTGGTACATGTCGTCGATGCGACCGCGTCGGCCCTGGATTTCCCCCGACGCCGCCCCCATGTGCTGGGGGGGCACGTCGATTCGCACCTGCTGGATTGGCTCGAGCAGCCGGATGTCGGCATCGATCAGCGCGTTGTGCAAGGCGTTGCGGACCGCGGGGATGACCTGTGCCGGGCCGCGATGGATGGCGTCCTCGTGGAGGCGTGCGTCGTGTAGCCGGATGAGCGATCCCTGGACCGGTTCGGCGGCCAGCGGACCGTCGTCCAGGGCCTCCTCGAAGCCCTCCAGGACCAGTTCCATCGTCTCGTTCAGGTGCTGGATGCCCTTCGTTTCGTCGACGATGATGTTGGTGCCGTGGATGTGTTCGACTTCCTGGGAGGTGTCCTTGTCGAGACCGGCGTCCTGCAGCGCCTCGCGCCGTTCGAGTTCGGGCATGTCCATCGTCGCTTCGCCCATCTTCAGCGTCTCGACGATGTCCTCGTCGAGGGGTTGGGCAGTCAGGTAGAAGCGGTTGTGGCGGTTGGGAGAGATCCCCTCGACTTCGCGGCTGTTGGACTGGGGGGCCTCCCGAAAGACGACGATGGGTTCGCCGGTCGTCACGGGGATGCCCTGGTTGCGCTCGATGCGCTGGGTGACGACCTCGAGGTGGAGTTCGCCCTGGCCGGAGATGAGGTGTTCGCCGGTGTCCTCGTTGATCTCGATGTCGATGGTGGGGTCCTCCTTGGAGACCTGCTGGAGTGTCTCGATGAGCTTGGGCAGGTCGTCCATGTTCTGGGCCTCGACGGACTTCGTGATCACGGGCTCGGAGATGTGCTCGATGGACTCGAAGGGCGTCATCTCGACGCTTGAGACCGTCGAGCCGGCGATGGCGTCGTTGAGACCGGTGACCGCGGCGATGTTGCCCGCTGGGACGCGGTCGACCTCCTCGCGTTCGCCGCCCATGTAGATGCCGACGCTCTGGATGCGGTTCTTGCCGGCAGTCCCGGAGACGTACAGCTCCTGGCCTTTCTCCAGCGTCCCGGAGAAGACGCGGCCGGCAGCGATCTCGCCTGCGTGTGGGTCGATCCCGATGTCAGTGACCATCAGGACGACGTCGCCGTCCTCGTCGACAAACTGCATCGACTCGGCCACGTCGGTTTCGGCGTCGCCGCGCCAGATCCGCGGGATACGTCGGGGCTGGGCGTCGACGGGGTTGGGGAAGTGCTCACAGACCATATCCAGCACCACGTCAGCAAGCGGCGTCCGCTCGTGGAGTTCCTGGCGCTTGTCGGCGCGCTCCAGGTCCATGATGTCGCCGAAGTCCATGCCCGTGCGCTGCATCGATGGCATCGAGACGCCCCACTTGTACAGCGCCGACCCGAAGCCGACGGTGCCGTCCTCGACGGAGACGGTCCAGTCCTCGTCGATGTCGTCCATCTCCTCGGTCATCCCGCGGATGAGCTCGTTCACGTCGTGGATGACGCCCACGAGGCGCTGTTGCATCTCCTCGGGGCCCTCCTGGAGCTCGGAGATGAGGCGGTCGACCTTGTTGATGAAAAGCGTCGGCTTGACGCCCTCGCGCAGGGCCTGCCGGAGGACGGTCTCGGTCTGTGGCATCGCGCCCTCGACGGCGTCGACGACCACCAGGGCCCCGTCGACGGCCCGCATCGCCCGGGTGACGTCGCCGCCGAAGTCGACGTGGCCCGGCGTGTCGATGAGGTTGATGAGGTGGTTCTTGCCCTCGTACTCGTGTGTCATCGAGACGTTCGCGGCGTCGATCGTGATGCCCCGTTCCTGCTCGTCTTCCTCGGTGTCCATCGCGAGCTGTTCGCCCGCGGTGTCCTCCGAGATCATGCCCGCGCCGGCGAGCAAGTTGTCCGTGAGCGTCGTCTTGCCGTGGTCCACGTGAGCGGCGATGGCGATGTTCCGGATGTTCTCCGGCCTGTCCATCAACGCCTCGCACTCCTGTACAATTTTCTTTCGTCGACCCATTATTACCCCGTCCTACCGGCAGGAGGGTCAAAAGGATAGTGTTTCCCGACGGAAATCCGCCGAGCGTCTGTGAATACTCCCCACGTAGCCACGCATCACGTTCGCCCAAATTCGGGAGGAGATTGAACGAAGTTTGCACTGAACCGAACCGAGTCCGGAGAGAGTTTGCCAAAATGTTGAAAAAATTATATTCAAGAGACAAACAACCGTCAGACTGTCATGGCAGAAAACGACACGACTCGGCGGCGATTCGTACAGGTCGCGGGCGGCACCGTGGTAATGGGGCTTGCTGGCTGTTCGAGCAACAGTGACGACGGAAGCGGCGGTAGCGACGGCAGTGACATGGACGACGAGTCGATGGATAACGAATCGATGGACGATGAGTCGATGGACGACGAGATGGGGATGGAGCCGACAGACCCCGCGGACGCACCACGTGCGACAATCGACCGGTTCAGCGAGGCCGCCGGGATGCTCCACGTCCGCGACTCGGACAACGACCTGCCCGGTCCCGACGAGCCGGTCGACTTCGACGAGAACTTCCTCACCCGGGGGTACGGCCCGGACGGCGATACTGTCCAGTACTACGATTTCGACGTGCAGCCGACCGAGCCGGCCCCGATCTACGCGTTCTTCTACGAGAACGGCGACCCGGTCGAGGGCCAGCTCAACGTCGTCGGCGTCGTTCCCGGCGACGAGGGGTACAACGACTTCTGGCAGGTCACTCGGGTGATCGTCCCCGACAGGTCGACGGCGTCGATGCGCCACGGAGACGGGAACGCCGATCTGGTCGAGGGCTGGTACGATGGCGAGGTCGTGAGCTACTTCCTCTTCGAGGAGGCGTCGCTGGAAGCGAGCGGCGGGGCCGTGCCCCGCTCGCCCATCTACGTCAGCTTCAACGCCAATCCGGGCCAGGACGGCGGTGGGCCGCCCTCCGGCTTCACGACCGAGGAGGGAAGCGCCCAGACGCACAACGTGGTCGCGACGCTGCCAGGTGACGGCGGGTACTCGCCGCTGTGGACCGTCAACATCTACGACAACACCGACTTCGGGAGCGTCTCGGATCTCGGTTCGGCGACTGACGCCGCCATCCTCGCGTCCGGGGCGGCGAACGTCAACTGCCCGGTCGTTTCGGTCGAGTGAGCGCCGAAACTGAACCAAATTTGAACGGACTTTGAAAAATGCTCTTTAGCTAACAACCCAACTGAAGGCTATGAGCACCACTGCACCATCGACTGAACGTGTTGACCTCCTGTTCGCTGTTCTCGCGGGCATCACGGGGGTCGCGGGCTCGTATGCCCTGGCGGGCTACACGCGGCAGTTCCTCGTCGCGCCGATAGACGCACTCGTCGTCCGGCTGACGCCCGGTTCCATCGTCGCGTGGATGATCGAAAACGTCGGGGAGGAGGCCCACGTCATCCACATCGGTATGTCCGTCACGATTGCGGCCGGGCTGCTCGCCGGGACGGCTCTCGCCGGCCTCCTGGTCGCAGACAGGCTGGACCGGCCCTTCGGTGGCGTCGCACTCGCCGGCACCCTCGCCTGGGTGACCGCGGCGACAATCACCCTCGAACCGCTGCTCGCGTTTGGAACCGCCCTGCCAGTCGCGCTGTTCACGGCGGTCGGGGCCACCCCGGTATCGGCGCCCGACCACGACCCCTCCCGGCGGCGGGCCCTCGTCTCGGGGGCGAGCGCGCTCGCCTTCGTCGGCCTCTCGGCCGGCCTCGGCCGGCTGGCGACTGGGGAGGACTCCCAGTCTGACGCCGACACAAGCGAGGCTGTCACACGGCGCCTCGACGAAGCGGACGAGAAGTCACTCGAGGTCGCGGGCGACATCCCCGGGCTCGTGAGCCCCTTCGAGGAGTTCTACAACACCGACATCGCGGAGTTCGACCCGGACCTCTCGGCCGAGGGCTGGTCGATGACGATCACGGGCGAGGTCGGTCAAGACACGACGGTCACTTTCGACGAACTGACCGAGATGCCGACCGAGCACCGCTTTGTCACGCTGCGGTGTGTCGGCGAAGACCTCAACGGCCACAAGCTGGACAACGCAGTCTGGACCGGCACGCCGATCAAGCCGCTCCTCGAGGAGGCCGATCCCGAGGGCGAGTGTGACTGCGTGATGCTCCACGCCGAGGACGGCTACTACGTCCAGTTCCCCGTCTCGGCGCTGGAAAACGGGTTCCTGGCGTGGGGGATGAACGGCAGACCCCTGCCCCAGTCACACGGGCGGCCGGTTCGGGTCCTGATTCCCGGCCACTGGGGCGAGGTCAACGTCAAGTGGCTCTCCGAGATCGAGTTGCTCGACGAGGAGACGGACGGCTACTGGGAGGAGCGGGGCTGGCACGGCACCGGGCCAGTGAACACCGTCGCCAAGATCTGGAGTGACACCACACTCGACAGCGGCAACGTGGAGGTTGCCGGCCACGCCTACGCCGGGACACGGGGAGTCGAGCGCGTCGAAGTCTCGACCGACGGCGGCGACACCTGGGTGGACGCGGAGCTCTCGGAGCCACTGCCGGGCGAGGATGTCTGGCGCCAGTGGCGCCACGAGTTCGAACCGGACGGGGCCCACGAGGTGGTCGCACGCGCCATCGACGGCGAGGGCAACCGCCAGCAGGAGGAGCGGACGGACTCGTTCCCCAGCGGCGCCGCGGGATGGGTGAGACGGACAGTACAGGCGTGAGTTCCCACTCGAAACTGCTTTGAACGTCGGCTCTGCATCACGAGATACCTAATGGAGAAGGCCCTCTGGTACCTGTTTGCCGGAACGCGGGGCGGCGGGACCCGGGTGCGGGTCGTCCGGGAACTCGACGATCGCCCCCGTAACGCGAACGAGATCGCGAAGCGGCTGGACCTCGATTACAACACCGTCACGCACCATCTGGACATGTTACAGGAACACGACGTCGTCGAAGCCGGGGGTAGCGACTACGGAAAGATGTACTTCCTCACCGACCGGTTCGAGAGCCACCGGGAGACCTTCGAGGATATCACCGCAGAGGTCGAGTGACAATGGCGATGGGACAGTTCGTCACCGCCGGGATCGCCATCGCGGGGGTCAACGCCATCCTCCTCGCCGTTCTGACTGCGGTGTGGGTCCGGAACTACCTGGAGTTTCGCTCGGAGATGGTGCTCGGCCTGGTCGCCTTCAGCGCCGTCCTCCTGATCGAGAACCTCGTCGCAGTCTACTTCTTCCTCGCCAGTATGCGGATGCTCTACTCCTCGGATCCGGTCGTCGGACAGGTCGTGCTCGTCATGCGGTCGCTCATGTTCCTCGCGATCCTCCTTCTGACCTACGTCACGGTGAAGTGACGCCGCCGGTTTGCCGTTTCCGCGTCGAGAACGGGCCCCGCAAAGGTCATACTTGTGGGACACGGAATAGGGAGGACATGAACGTCGACGTCTGCGGTCCGGGGCCGGCGACGCCCTTTCTCGGCGCCCGCGACATCTTCGAGACGGAACGCGACCTCGATCGGCCGGTGACGGTGCGTGTCGTCGAGGATCCCGACGAGCGAACCCGCGTCAGCCACGACGACGACGGGCACCAACTCACCATCCCGCGACAGGCCGCCACATCAGCGATGGCCCGCGAACTCGCGCTCCACGAGTACGCACACATGCACCACCACGAGCGCGACCACCCGTCTCACACCCAGTCGACCGAGGAGGCGATCTTCCTCGCGCTGGCCGGGCACAGCGTCGAGCAGCGCAAGCTCACCCACTGTTACCAGATCGCAAACCACATGAAGGACATCTACGCCGACGATCTCTGGGTGGAGATTGCGCCAGCAACGAAGCTCGTTGCCTTCCTCGAATCCGGGCTCGCCGCCGCGGTCGCCGACCGGCCGCGGGACCCGCCAGCGTGGAACCGCATGACCCCCGCCGCTGATCCCGATATCACCGCTGTCAACGCCGCCTTCGCGCTCGCCCTCGTCGAGCGACACGGGCTCGGCGGCGACGGCCACCGCATCTACGACCTCGCTCACGCCGCCGCCGCGGACGCGCCGGAGATCGACTTCGGGCGGTTCAAGCGCCACTTTCGCACGCTCGCGCTCGATCCCGACGAAAGCGAGTACCGCAAGGCGCTGGTAGACGTCACGCGCGCCTACGCGGGGGACGACGGGCCGGCGGCGGACTGACGGTCACTGTGGCCGTCCGGACAGGGTTGGCTCGTCGATGCGCCGGCGCTGCATCGTTATCGTGACGGCCGTCATCAGGTCGGACCGGGTCACCATGCCGACCAGTCGCCCATCCTCGACGACCGGCAGGCGACCGACTTCGTTGAACCCGAGTTCGCGGAAGGCGTCGACGACGGCGCTGGACGGCGCGACGGTCTCCAGGTCCTCGACCGGCGTCATCACCTCCCGGACCACCGACGCGTCCGCCTCGGCGTTCTGGACGTCTTCGAGGGTCACGAGGCCGACGAACGCCCCGCTCTCGAAGACCGGGTAGCCCGTGTGGCGGTCGGCCAGCATCCGATCGAGCAGCGTCGACAGGGGGAGGTCGGGCGGGACCGTCTCGATGTCCTCGACTGGCGTCATCAGTTCGTCGATCGTGACGCCCTCGAAGGCCGCGTCGAGGAGCATCTGCTTGCTCTCTGCACTCGCAGCCATGTAGACGAAGAAGGCGATCAGGATCCAGAAGAGGTTGAACACCAGGAGACCCGCCAGCCCGAGCAGGACCGCGAACCCCTTCCCGACGGCCGCAGCCTGACGGGTGGCGCG
The DNA here is from genome assembly GCA_036626435.1 of Haloarculaceae archaeon. Taxonomy (GTDB): domain Archaea; phylum Halobacteriota; class Halobacteria; order Halobacteriales; family Haloarculaceae; genus SW-9-67-25. The sequence goes on from JAZKRS010000017.1 coordinate 38,076, forward strand.
GACGTACGACTGTGACCTGGCCAGAAGCGCCCTGAGGACGCGCCCGCCGTCGAGCGGAAAGGCCGGAAGCATGTTGAACACCGCCAGTGCGACGTTGAGTACGGCGAGGTACGCAAGCAGGAAGATCACGAGGTCCAGCCCCGACGGGACGACGAGTACGGCCAGGTAGCAGGCGACGCCGATGGCGACACTGACGACGGGGCCGGTGATCGCGATCCAGAACTCGTGGACCCATTCGCGGGGCTGTTCGGCGGGCTGTGCGATGCCGCCGAGAAGCCACAGCGTGATCGAATCGATCTCGTAGCCGTACCGCATCGCGACCAGCGAGTGGCCGAGTTCGTGGAGTGCAACGCCGACGAACAACCCGAAGACGGCCAGCAGGCCGGCCGCAAGCGGCAGCACACCCACGGTGAGCGCTGTCACAGAGATGTCGAGCCCGAGCCCCTCGTTCAGGACCAGGATCACCGCCTCGAGCTGGCCCGCGATCAACCAGGCGAACACCGGCACCACGAGGAAGAATGTGACGTCGATCCTGATCGGAATCCCGAAAACCTGACCGACGCGATAGCTCTTGAACATACCTGGAGATAGACAGGAGACTGACTTGAATGCCACTCATACAGCCGACAGCATCAAGCGACCTCAGAGTCCCAGCGCCGACAGCACGAGCAGGACCGACAGCGCGAGCACCGGGTAGTCGAGCGGAGAAAGCCGGAGGCAAGGGAGCGTCGGGTTGTAGGCAAAACACCGTGCCCGGAGCGCGACGGCCAGCCGGTCCGACCGGGCGAGCGCCCGCACCGCCGACAGCGTCGCGATCCGGCTGGCCCGATCCCGGAGCGAGCGCCCGCCCCCGCCTCGGGCCTGTATCGCCTCCCGAATCCGCTCGACGTCACGGCGAACGACTGGCAGGAACCGGAACGTGAGTGCGACGCCGACGCCGAGCAGTTGCCCGAAGCGGCCGGGAACCGTCCGCTGGATGGCCGCCCGCGTGTCCTGGACCGGCGTCGAGTGGACAACCGCCGCGCTGACGAGCAGGACCGGGACGATTCGCGAAACGGCCAGCAATGATCGCAGAGCGGGCTCGGCCCGGAACCACGGCGGGCCGAGGGTGAATCCGCCGATAACGGGGCCGACGGCGAGCACGAGCAGGACGAACCAGTAGCCGCGCAGTGCCCGGACCGGGGACAGATGGGCAGCAGCGAGTGAGAGCAAGCCGAGCGCGAACATCGCGACAAGCCAGGGGACAGTCGGGCGAGCGAAGACGGCGATAGCGACTCCAGCCTGGAATGCGAACTTCGTCCGCGGATCGAGCCGATGGGCGAGTGACGCGCCGGGTTCGTAGGTCAGCATTCCGGGACACGGACGTCGATCTCCGCGAGCCGTGTCCGCGCGGTTTCGGGGGCGGCGTCGACAGCGAGCCGGCCGTCGCACAGCCCCAGCACGCGGTCGGCACGCGAGAGGGTGTCGCGGACGTCGTGTGTCACGATCACGACCCCGGCCCCGTCGCCGTGAAGGGTGTCGAGGTACTCGAGAACTGACTGGCGGGCCGGCCAGTCCAGCCCGGCGAAGGGCTCGTCGAGGACGAGATGTGACGGCTCCATCGCCAGCGCCCCGGCAATCGCGACGCGTGCTTGCTCGCCCCCCGAGAGCGCGTCGATCCGCGCCTCGGTCCGGCCGGACATGTTGACCGCGGCGAGTGCATCCTCGACGCGGCGGTCGATCTCTGTGCGGTCGAGTCCGAGGTTCTCGGGGCCAAAGGCGACATCCGCGCCGACAGTGGCGGCCACGAACTGATCGCGAGGGTTCTGAAACACCATCCCCACAGTCGTCCTCGCGGCGACTGGGTTGTCCGTGGCGGGTTGGCCGTCGACCAGAACCTCGCCCTCGTCGGGTTCCAGCAGGGCGTTGAAGTGACGCACGAGCGTCGTCTTGCCGCTGCCGTTGGGCCCCGCGAGGACGATCCACTCGCCGTCCTCGATCGTGAGAGAGACGCCGTCCACGGCAGGTGTCCCGTCGTACCGGGAGACAAGCCCGCGGGTTTCGATCATCCAGTCCGGGTCAGCGCCTCGCTCCCGCCAGCAACGACGGCGACGACCAGTGCGGCCTTGAGGGCGTCCGGCCCCACGAACGGTGCCATGACACTCGCTGCCGCGCCGATCGGGATTCCCTGTGCCCACGCGAGCCACGGGATACCGACCCCGTAGATGACAACCAGCGCGACGCCGAGCCCGACTGCGAGCGTGACGGCCGAGACGTCGCGGAGGTTGCGGGGCTCGACGCCCCGGTGGACGATGGCACCGAGACAGGCCGCCGCGAGCAGGAAGCCGACGAGGAAGCCGCCGGTCGGGCCGAGGAAGTACCCGATTCCGGCGGCACCGTTCGAGAAGACTGGCGCGCCAGCGAGGCCGACGACGACGTAGAGCAACATTGCGAACCCACCCCAGAGGGGCCCGAGCACCACCCCCGCGAAGAAGACCCCGAACGGCTGGAGCGAGAAGGGCACTGCGATCCCCGGCACCGGGATCGAGACGTACGCGAGTACCGCCGTCAGCGCGGCAAGCAACACCGCCGACGCGACGTGGGACACCGTCGCGTCCGGGACGAGTTCGACCGATTCGTGACGCTCTGACATGCCCGAACGTCTCTCGTCAACCACAAAATTAGTGTCGGTTTACCGAGCGGCGGCTGCGACGCGTTCTTTCTCCTCTTTCTGGTTGACGGCGTAGGTGTCGACGTCGTTGTTCGCAGCGCCGATGAGTTGTCTGGCCAGCGCCTCCTCGACGTCGGTGTTGGACTTGAACGCGCCGGTGTAGACGCCCTCGGCGAGGAATTTCAGGGCCTGATCGACGCGGCGCTGGGGCGAGATGTCGACCGCCTTGGGTACGCTGATGCCACCGTACTTCAGGCGGACGGTCTCCTCGCGGGGTGCGGCGTTTTCCACTGCACGGACGAGCACCTGGACGGGGTTGTCGTCAGTTCGCGAGTGAATGATCTCGAAGGCCTCCCGCACGATGCGGGTCGTCTGCTGCTTCTTGCCGGTGTTCTCGCCGGTCTGCATCAGGCGGTTGATGAGCCGTTCGACGATGCTGATTTCGCTTTTCTTGAACTGCTTGTCGGCGTGGCGCCCCATCGTGTGTGCGATGGGCGTGACTGTGATGTACCGCTCCGTGGAGGGGTCGCGGAACTCGATGTCGTCGATCGACCACGTGCCAAAGAGGAGGGCACGCGCCTCACCCTCCTCGGATCCCGCTTGCGCGTCCGCTTCGGACTGGTCTGCACTCATGATTATCGCACCGGCTTCTCCGCGTTACCCCGGACAAGTTCGATGAGCGAGACGCCGTTTACCTTCTCGACCTTGTAGTTGACCCCGGAGAGGTCGCCCATCGCACGGCCCTTCGCGCCGCCGATACCGGCGATCGTGACCTCGTCGTGTTCGTCGATAAAGGAGATAGCGCCGTCACCGGGACAGAAGGCGGTGACCTGCTTGCCATTCTTGATGAGCTGGACCCGGACGCACTTCCGGATGGCCGAGTTGGGCTGTTTCGCTTCGATTCCAACCTTCTCTAAGACGATGCCGCGCCCCTGTGGCGCGCCCTCGAGGGGGTCTGACTTCTCCCTGAGCCCCCGCTCGCGGCGCGCGTACTTGGAGTCGGACCACCGGTGTTTCTGGCGGTCCTTTCTGAGTTTTCGCGCGGCGTACTTGCCGTTCGCCATAGTGACCGTGCGTACCCGACGGAGGTACTTAAGCGTCGTCTTTCAGGTCAGCTCCACGCCGTCGATGTCGAAGTGCCGGGCTGCGAGGGTCCGGGCGGCGTCGATGTTGCGCCCGTCCGTCCCAATGGCCGCGCCGCGGTCCTCCTGTGCGACCTCGACGTAGGCCATCCGGTCGCTGTTTTCGCTTATCGTGACGTTGTAGACCGCTGCCGGCGCGAGGGCGTTGGCCACGAAGTCCTCGGGGCGATCGGCGTTCTCGACGAGCTTGATCTCGCGGCCGATCCGCTCCTCGATTCGCCTGACGTGTTCGCCGCCGCTGCCGATGGCCTGCCCCATCTGGCCGGCCTTGACGAGCAGGATGACCCGATCGTGGTCGTCGTCGACCACACAGTCCCGGACGGTCGTGTCGGTCTCGTCCTCGAAGAGGGCTGTGAGCCGGCGCGCCTCGTCCGAGAGCCGCACAGTCATCTCAGTCTGCGCTCTCGCTTTTGCCCGCGCTCATGCGCAGGTCCACGTCGCCGGTGCCCAGTTTGATCGGCTTGCCGACGATGACGTTCTCGGTGACGCCGTTGAGGTCGTCGATCTCGCCGTGGATCGCGGCGTCGAGCAGGTGGTTGACTGTCACCTCGAAGGCCGCCCGCGCGAGGACGGACTCCTTCGAGCCCGAGATGCCGTGGCGGCCGATGGACTCGATGGTCCCGAGGTTGGTCATCATGTCGGCAACCAGCATGAGGTGGCGGACGTTCACGTCGTCCAGCCCCTGCTCTTCGAGCGTGTTCATCGTCTCGTTGATCAGCGACTCGCGGGCCGCCTCGATGCCCAGTTCGTCGTGGATCTCGTGGATGTTGTTACACGTCGTCCGGGAGGCGTCGACGCCCTCGATGCCGAGCACGTCGCCGAAGGCCGACCCCTCGGTGTAGAGGACGAACTCCTCGCCCTGCTCTGTCTCTTCTTTCCTGATGACGACGCGGGAGATCTCCTCGATGCCCTTGAACACGATCTCTCTCAGCTCCTCGACGAGCTGGAGCAGGTCGCGATAGGAGGGCTCCTCGGGGCCGAACTCGACGACGAGCCCGCTGCGCTGGGTCTCGACGTCGAGCTTCGCCTCGATGGTCGAGGCAATCTCCTCCGCGACCTCCACGGAATCGTCGACGGTCGGCCACCGCTCCAGCAGGGTCTCCTCGTTCAACGCGACGCGGACGAGCATGTCCGCGACGTTCGTCGAGACGTCGCCGAGCTGGAGGATGCGCGTCGCCTCGATGTTCCAGACCACCTCGTGGGCGCGCTCGCGGTCCTCCGCGTACTCGCCATCCAGGTGGACGGTCATCATCGGGGTGTCCGGCTCCTTGCGCGCGTCGACCAGCTCGATGAGCCGTGGCAGCCCCTGGGTGACGTCGATCTCGGCGACCCCGGCGTAGTGGAAGGTGTTCATCGTGTTGTGCGTCACGACACCCTGGGCCGTCGTGAACGTCTCCAGGCCTTCCACGGAGAAGTCGTAGACGTACTCGTGGTCGGGCTCGACCGTCTCGATGGATTCGATGCGCTCCCAGGAGGCGGTCCCGAGAGTGTGTTCGGGAGTCGTCGGCGCTGTTCGAACACCCCCATCCGTCAGACCACGCCGTGACTCTGTGTCTGTAAGATACTGCTCAAAGTCGGCTTCGCCCGAGGTAGCGTCGTATTTGCCGACAACTGGCAGTTCATCACCAGTAGAGAGGGAATCGCCGGCAACGGGGGCGATTTCTCCCTCCACCTTCTTTACAAACGAGTGCGACTTCGTCGCCCGGATCGTCCGCCCGGATTCGAGTTCGAACCGGAGAAGTTCGTCGGGCGCGTCGTGCCTGCTGACCTCCTCGACCGGCTTCCACTCGATTTGCTCGTCGGCACGGAGCGAGAGGACTTCGAGGTGGTCCGGCGCGCGCGAGACTTCGTGGCCGTCCACGTCGTGTGTCTCGCGGACGTGAAGCAATCCGTCGACGAGCGGGCCAATCTCCGTAACCTCTGTCTCGCTACCGCGGCGAACGATGACTCGTTCGTCAGCAGACACCGACATCTGCGTTCCGGGCTCCCCGATGGACTGTGCCGAGACGGTCCCCACCGGATCGAGGGGATCGACGCGCGTATCGCGGTACTGGGCCTCGACGGCCTGTGCGATCTCGTCGACCTCCTCCAGGGTGACCTCGCGGTCTTCGAGCGTGCTGTACACCTCGTCTTTGAGCCGTCGCGGAAGCTCGGTGTCCTCCACGAGGGCCTCGATGTCGTCTGAGACGTCGTAGTCTGTCATGGGTTAGTCGTCTGACTGGGCCATCCACCAGTCGTCGGCGTGTTCCGAGAGGTTCGTGGGCTCGGCGCGCTCGCCGAGGAACTGCTCCTTTTCCGTCTCGCTGTCGAACTCCGAGTCGAGGACGCGGTTGGTGATGCTCTCGACGTCGACGGCCGGATTCTCCTCGGATGAGGAGACCTCGACCGGCGAGGTGCCGTCCTCACCGAACTCGAACTGGACGATGTTGTCGCCGGTGTCGCGGACGGTGCCGTCGTACTGCGTTTCGAGCTCCGAGAGGGCGTTGATGAGACGGCGTTGCAGGTAGCCGGACTTCGAGGTGCGGACCGCCGTGTCCACGAGCCCCTCGCGGCCACCCATCGCGTGGAAGAAGAACTCCTTGGGGTCAAGCCCCTCGCGGTAGGAGTGTTCCACGAAGCCGTGGGCGTCCGCCGAGAGGTCGTTGGGCTCGAAGTGACTGAGCGTGCGGTCGTCGTAGCCGCGGTTGATTCGCTCGCCCCGGACCGCCTGCTGGCCGACACAGCCGGCCATCTGCGTGAGGTTCAGCATCGACCCGCGTGCGCCGGACTCGGCCATTATGACTGCGGGGTTGTCGTCGTCGAAGTGCTCCTCCGCGATGTCGCCCGCGGAGTCACGCGCCTTGCCCAGCGCCTGCATGATCTTCATCTCGAGTGTCTCGTCGACGGTTCGGCCAGGCAGCGACTCGAGCTCGCCGCGCCGGTAGGTCTCGATGAGCTCCTCGACGCGGTTGTAGGCGTTCTCGATGGCCTCGTCGACCTGCTCCTGGGCCGGGGTCGGGATCGACTCGTCGTCGATGCCGATCGAGAACCCGAAGTGCATGATGGTCCGGATCGCCAGGCTGGATACCTCGTTGATGAAGATGCGCGCCCGGGTCCGCGAGTAGAGCTTCGCGATGGTGTCGACGACCTCGCCGCCGAAGGCTCCCACCGCGTCCTCGTCGATAGTTCCTTCCAGCAACTGACCGTCCTCGATAACGACCGTGTCGCCGGCCGAGGAGGTGAACTCCAGGTCCAGCCCGTCTGGCAGCAGTTCCGAGAAGATAGTCCGGCCAGTCCAGTACTCGGTGCCGTCGTCGACCCTGTCCGGGTCGGGCAGCTCGTCGATGCGTGTCGTCCGCAGGAGATCCAGCGCCTGCGTCTCGTTGAACTCGGGGTTCTGGTTGGTCAGCAGGTAGGTCGCGGTGACGTGGTCCTGAATCGCGCCGAGGATGTTCTCGCCAAAGCGGGGCGAGAGCATCTGTTCCTGGACGCGCATCAGGACGCGTGCCTCGGCGCGTGCCTCCTCGTTCTGGAGGGCGTGCATGTTCATCTCGTCGCCGTCGAAGTCGGCGTT
>JAZKRS010000018.1:0-45384 GCA_036626435.1 Haloarculaceae archaeon
TCCTGCTGCACTGCTTGAGAGACTACATCTCTCTGCGCTGCTCGTTGATACTGACGGCTATAACTTCGTGAGCATCTTCGACCCCACGGGGGGTCGAAATCGCTCACGGGCTTATAGCCGTTAGTATGAGGAAGGGGGCTCCGCGCTATTCTATGCTGAAGTCGCGTCTTTGATGGCTTTCTGCACGAGATTCGCATTCAGTTTCTCGTCAGTGTCTTCTCGAAGACGGTTGTAAAGGGCGTTTTCAGCGTCTTGTTTACTGGTTTTGAGGTCGCTTGGCTGTTTTGGGGTGTCTGGCCAGCAGTATTCGACGGTTTCCTGCTGGCAGTACGCATACGGCAAGATGGTGTAGTGGAAGTCGGAGTTATATCGGCTGGTTGAATTGTAAAGGCTGCGGTTCGGGGTGTCCAGACCGGCTATGAACTGTAGTTTGGTCGGGAGGGTGTCGGCTTCCTCCCCGCCCTACTCGCTTGTGCTTCCGACTGGTCGGAAGCCCGGCGCTCCTTGAGGACGGGGCCTCCGCCTCGAATTGATCACCGAAGAATATCCGCGAGGCTGAGTTATGGGAAGAGACAGGGCTTCAGCCGTGTGGAGGACGTCAAGCCTGTGGTCCGTTGTCTTCGAGTAGCGTATCGGAGCTGTCGCCCTCGCTAGATTCCCACACGACGCGGAGCTCGTAGTCTTTACTCGCATTGAACTCTGCCCGGTCGCCCGCGACGACTGCATTCTCCCCCTCACTCTCGCCGCTATAGGTGGCATTGTTTTCGGCTGCATACCCTGCCCAGGTTTGATTTTCGGACGCCTCCCAGAAGCCGCTCCCACGGAAGTACACCTCGGTGGTGACGATCGCATCCCCGCTGTCGTGGGTGATCGTCACGTTGCCCTCGGTGGCGTCGTAATCACTCGCAAACGATGCCTGCGGGGATACAGTTGTGCTATCCCCAAGTCCCAGAACGAACGACGCGATGACGGCCGCCAGGATCACCGTAATCGCGACCATCAGGATTACGCCGATGACTGGGCTGACCGCATCCTCGTCCCCGAACAGGTGTCTGAGTTGCATTGCAAGTAAGTATATCAGATGTTTTCATATAAAATACCTTGTGGCTGATTATCAGTCACAAAACTGCGTTTTTCGAGCAGCGGGCTTCTTCTGAGCCTGAAAAAGCCCGGTACGGGGTACTTGATCTTGCCGAGGATGGGTCGAGAGTCTCTTCCAGATCGCAAGTCGTGGTGCCAGAGTGTCCCTATCCGCCACGGTCTGGGATCTCCACCCCAAAGTGCATGAACACCCGACCCCACCTCTGCTCGCCCAACGTTGTACGGGTCGACGGAACAGGTGATAGCGTTCGTCCCCGCCATGTCCCGGCGAACATCTATCAGGGCTTCCGTCGACCCGTATACTCCCCCACCTGGGAGTTTTGGCAGTAGCAACAAACTATACCGGTCGACGTAAGCCCTGATACTTTCAGCCGGGAAGTCCGGCTGAGACGTATCAAACGGTACGTCGACCGGTATAGAACAGATGGGCGAACGTAGCAGAGACTGACGTGCTCCTGCTCGTTGAGGCGGGGGCGCCGCGCTACACCGTGACTATCGCCCGACCGGCAACCACGGGTGAGGCAGTCGCCAACCAACACAGCGGCCGCTCCGGAGTTTATCGTGAACGAGTCGCCACCGCCATTCCCCGGCATTATCATCGTAGAGTTCGAATGTCGCCTGGCTGGTCATACTCTTACTACGGACTGTGGCGGTCTATACCCTGCGGTCAGGAGCACTGGCCCGGTTCACGGGATGACCGGCAGGTGTCCCAGTTCATACTGACGGCTATACGCCCGTGAGCAATGTCGATCCCCCGCAGGGTCAACTATTGTAGGCGGGGATAACAGAGCTTTCCACTTGGCAAGTATTGATCAAAAAGTAGCTGATATATCAAGTGGAGTTCTAACGAATTGCCGATCGGGCTGCCGGCGACTGTTCGTGAGTTAGAAGGGGATCCTCGCCCTCGTGAGCGCATGGACAGCCGCGAACTGACCCGCGACCTCGTCTCGATTCCCAGCCACGACGACGAGACGGCGGCCGGCGACCGCATCGAGGGGTGGCTCCGGACCCACACCGACGCCGCCGTCGACCGCGACACCCACGGGAACGTCATCGCGCGCCGCGAGCCGGTCGATGCCACGGCCGCTGCCCCCTCGCTCGCGCTCGTCGGCCACCACGATGTTGTCGCGCCCGACGACTCCCAGCTCGACAGCGGGGAGTACGTCGTCGAGGACCGGGACGGGCGACTCTACGGCCGCGGAACCGCCGACATGAAAGGGGCCGTCGCGGCCGCGATGATCGCCTTCCGGGACGCAACAGACCTCGAGTGCGAACTCGTCTTCGTCTCCTTCGTGGGCGAAGAGCAGGGCGGCGTCGGTGCGCGCGCGGCGATCGAGGGCGGGTTCGCCCCCGACTACGCCGTCGTGGGGGAGGGCTCGACCGACTACTCGACGCCGGGCGTGACTGACGTCGTGATCGCCCACAAGGGCAGGCGAGGGTCGACGATCGTCGCGACGGGCAACACCGCTCACGCGAGCGTGCCCGAAACCGGCGAGAACGCGATCTACCGGGCGAGCGACGCGGTCGACGTGGTCCGCGAGATGGAGTTCCCTGCGACGGAGGTGCTGGGCCACGACCTCGAAGGGTCGATCGCGGTGACGGAAATCGAGGGTGGGTCGGCCTGGAACGTCATCCCCGAGCACTGTGCGGTGACGATCGACGAGCGGACAGTTCCCGGGGAACGCGCACCGCTGGAACGGGTCGAGGAGATCGACGGCGTCTCCTGGACGATAGACCAGGATCTCCCGCCGATGCGGTGTGACGACGCTGATTTCGCCGCCCTCGCCCTCGCGGTGGCCGAGGAGACACAGGCTGGGAGTCCGGAGCACGTCGTAAAGCCCCACGCGTCGGACGCGGGGTGGCTGGCGGGGGCGGGGACGACCTGCGTGGTCTGTGGCCCGGCAGAATCTGGCGAGGCCCACACCGCAGACGAGAGCGTCTCATGGGAAGTCGTCGAGCGGTGTGAGCGGATCTATCGAGCCGTTGCAGAACGGTTCCCGGGGGGTAGCGGCGACGAATCCCGGGATTACCAGCTCTCGTGACTCCGAATCTCGGCCCGGACGTCCTCACACTCCGCCTCGGAGGTGATCCCCAGAGTATCCACGACCCGCTGGCGGGTCTGGCGGTCTGCGGCGTGTTCGCTCTCCTCGCCCTCCTGTCGTTCGAGCGAGATCCGCAGCGCACTCGACTGCCCCAGCAGATTCGACGACCCGCGCTCGGGGTCATCGACAACCACGGGGAGCACGCGGTGGTCCGCGAGCACGCCAACGACCTCGTCACGTCCCCGTTCGATCGCGTTCGTGAGATCTTCCTGGATAGCCATGGTACGTCTTGACACTTTGGAGAGGATCGACTTTAACTTTCGCGGACTCACCGACTGGGACGCCGAAGAGAGCCCTTTAGACGGCGGACGCCAATGGGCTGGCATGGCGACTGCCGACGCCGATCCGACCGAGCCCTACGCGGAGTTCCTCAATCACGTGGAGCGTCTGACCTACGTCGGGGACGCTGCCAGCATCCTCGACTGGGATCAGCAGGTGATGATGCCAGAGGCGGGGACGCCCGCCCGCGCCAAGCAGAAGTCCGCGCTTTCGACGCTGAAACACGATCTGTTGACTGCGGAAAAGCTTGCGAACTGGCTCGACGAACTGGACGAGTCGGACCTGACCACGGACCAGGGAGCGATCGTCCGCGAGGTTCGTCGCAAGCACGAGCGCGCAGTTCGGGTCCCGGAGGATTTGGTCGAGCGGATCTCCGAGGCCGCCTCGAACGCCCTGCCGGTCTGGGAACAGGCCAAATCAAAGGCCGACTTCGCGGCCTTTGAGGAAACGCTCGCGGAGCTCGTCGCCCTCAAGCGCGAGTACGCCGCCGCAATCGACCCCGACCGCGACCCCTACGAGGTGCTCTTCGAGGAGTACGAGCCCTACCTCGGGATCGAGACCGCAGAGCGGGTCCTGGAGCGACTCGGCGAGGAACTGCCGCCGCTCATCGAGGCCGTCGGCGAGAGCGACGTCGAACCGGCCGATCCCTTCGAGGGGGCCTACGACGAGAGCGCCCAGCAGGCACTCGTCGAGGCGGCGCTGGATACGCTGGGCTACGACTGGGACCGGGGGCGTCTCGATACGTCTGCCCACCCATTCACCTCGGGCACGCAGTTCGACGCCCGGATCACCACGCGCTTTCGACCCGAAAACCCGCTTGACGCCCTCGGGTCGACGATCCACGAGTTCGGCCACGCGGCCTACGCGCTGGGGCTGCCCCGCGAGGCCTACGGGACGCCGCTGGGGGAAAGTCGCAACCTCTCGGTCCACGAGTCCCAGTCGCGGTTCTGGGAGAACCACGTCGGTCGCTCCCGCCCGTTCTGGGACCTGTTCGCCCCACAGGTCGAGGAACACCTGGGCGTCGACGCCGACCCCCGGGTGCTCTACGGGTCCGCAAACGAGGTCTACGACGCCAATCCGATCCGCGTCGAGGCGGACGAACTCACCTATCACATGCACATTCTGGTCCGCTTCGAGATAGAGCGCGACCTGATCCGCGGCGCCCTCGACGTCTCGGAGGTGCCGGGCGTCTGGAACGAGAAGATGGAGGAGTACCTCGGCTTCCGGCCGGCAGACGACGCCGAGGGCTGTCTGCAGGACATCCACTGGACGCACGGGGCCTTCGGCTACTTCCCGACGTACACGCTGGGCAGCGTCCTCGCGGCACAGATCGACGCCGCACTCCGGGAGGACGTGGATCTCGAGGGGTGTGTCCGCACGGGCGAGTTCGATCCGGCCCACGACTGGCTGAGCGAGCACGTCCACCGTCACGGTTGCCGGTACACGACCCCCGACCTCGTCCGGGAGGCCACCGGCGAGGTGGTCACCGCTGATTACTTCCTCGACCACGTCACGGAGAAGTACGGCGCGCTGTACGCCCTCTAGCCCACCGAACTCTGCCCGCAGAGGTCTGCCCAACCGGCTACTCTGACTCCCAGGCCCCGGGTGCGAGACCCAGCGCTCGCACGACCGACGGATAGGCGAGAACGAGCACGGCGACAGACAGGAGCCCCACCGGGAGTGGGATCTCACCGAGGACAACCTGGACGCCCCACAGCACAGCTGCGGTCAGAACGACGATAGCACCGTAGTGCGGGAGCAGCGCAATCTGCGTGGAGGCGTCCATGCGAGGCGCTTTGGCGGACGACTACAAAACAGTTGCACCGCCGGGGTCGACTCTGCTCACGACGGTATAGCCGTCAGTATCAGTAGTACTTCCACTCGTCCTCGTCGTCACCCTGCCTGATTTCGTCGTCTTCGGCCGGGTCGGGTTTGTCGTCGGGCCACTCGATCCCGTCGCCGCGGAGGTTCTTGTAGGCGTAGGTGCCCAGCGCGACGAGCATGAGCACCAGGACGATAGACCCTGCGAGTGCCAGTGCACCGCCGACAGCGTCGCGAAGACCGGCCGCGAGAACCGGGAGTATAGCGATCATACCAGAGATAAGCGGCTCACGGGAAATGAGTCTTGCTCGGGTCTACCCCGACTGGTGGGATTTGACACTCCGCTCGTCGTGGATCCACTCCCGGACGGGGCCCCCGATGCCGACGGCGCCGATAGCGATCCACACGAGCGCCCCAGGTATGGGTGGAAGCAGGGCCCACCCGAGTGCGCCCAGCCCCGCTCCGAAGACGAGACCGTTCCACGGGTTCCGACTGCCATAGAGGCCGGTCAGCCAGGCGCCGACGACGGCATATCCGAGCCCGGCCAGGACCAGCACGACCGTGGCGACGATGGCGGCGGCCGCGAGCAGGATTGCCCCATTCAGGACCCCTGCCTGGTTGAATTGGAGGACCCCGATAGCTCCCACGACGACGACCAGCACGTACGCGATACACCCGTACAGAAGCGAGATGCCCGGGTGCCCCATCGACACGGACACGGAGGCGTCGACAATCTCCCCGTACCGGGCGAGCACGGCCGCCCCGAAAACCAAAACGAGGCCGAACGAGGCTACCGCCCGGACGGCGGCAGACAGTTCCGTCAGGAGGGCGGGGTCGAGGGCCTGTGCAGCCCCGATGCCGGGTGCGAATGCGAGTATCGCTGTCATAGGACTTCCTGCCCAGGGTGGGACATGGCAGTTCTCTGGACCGGGCGGCCTGAAAGGCTGTCGGCTGTGCGGGGATGGCAGAGTCGGGCGGGAGGTTTATCCGCCTCGCAAACGTATTGAGCCCGGTGTCTGGCGTCTGGCATACCCTCTGGCGGATGTGCGCCCGGATGGCAAAGGCAGTCGTCGCGCCGCTCCGGACCAGCGGCGGCCCCAACAAGTTCCGCCTTTCGAGTGCGGACACGGCCACGACGACTCACGACGGGGATAGCGGATGGGCCAGCCGCCCCCCGGTGACAGTCGAGTGTCCGCGGTGTTCCGAGGACATCCTCCAGCACAACGCCCGGGACAGGATCGACTGTCCGCGCTGTGTGGCCGAGTACGACCACGAAGAGTTCTCCGACCTCGAGCTGCGCGGTATGATCTGTCCGGTCTGCAAAAGCGACATGAACTACGGACAGCGCCACCCCGAACGGTTCGACTTCCCCGAGTGGGCCACCTGTGACAGGTGCCGGTACCACTGGGAGTTCAAGCACTCGTACTGACGACGGCTCACCGTACGGCCCGAACTATATTGCCCCCCGGCCGCTACCGGGCGTACGAATGGTCGACACAGTATCGATGAGTCTGGCAGTCGGGGCCGTTGCGCTGTTCGGCGTCGCCATCGCGTCGATGGCCGCCGGGGAGTTGCTGGTGGCCGGGTTGTGCTTTCTCAGCGCCAGCATCGTGATCTACCTCCGAGAGACGCGTCTGAACGACGACGGCGTCGGAACTGGGTGACCGAAGGCGTACCTTGCAGGGCCAGCGCGGGATCGGTCATACTGACGGCTATACCGTCGTGAGCAGAGTCGACCCCGCGGGGGGCGACATCGCTCGTGGGCGTATAGTATCAGTCGTCGATCTGTTGTCGCACTGTCGTCACGGGTGTCGTCGAGGTTCGGACGATCTTCTCGGCTTTGCCGCCCAGTATCGCGCCGAGCGTGCCGCGGTAGCCCGTCCCAACCACGATCAGATCCATGTCGTTTTCCTCCGCGTAGTCCACGACCTCCTCGTGGATCGAACCCGTCTTGATCGCCGTCTCGCAGTCGACACTCTCGGACTCGGCCGCCTCGCAGACTCCGCTTGTCACGTCCACACCGTACTTGCGGTACTCCTCGCGCATCTCCTCTTCGTCCTCGCGGACGTACACCGTGCGCGGAGCGCCCGGAAGATCGATGACGTACAGTACGTGGACTGTCGCACCCACGCTGGATGCGAGACCGATCGCGTGTTCGGCTCCTGCCTGTGCCTCGTCGCTCCCGTCGAACGGAACCAGTATGTTTTGGTACATAACGCCTGACCTCTGACAGACTTCTCATATCGGATAAAAATAACTTTGGGACAGCCGGACCGATCCCCGTTGCTTGACAGCTGGCACCGTCCCACGTGGGGTGGTTCGACCGACCAGGGGATAACGTGCGCCCCTCTGGCCGGCCTGTCACCGATCGATCCACGAAACAAAACTTGACCGATATTTTACAAGATATGCGAACTGACCCCGTGACGTCGGGGGACAGTATTTATACGTGGTCGACATACAGTCTCAGAGTGGCCAGCGACACGCCGGAAGAGCGGGACTCCTCGCTCGAAGAGGTGTTCTACCCCACCGAGAGAGTGCCGTTCGTCCACTGGCGGGCGTTCTCCGATGCGAAGACGTCCGTGGTGGTGGTCGGCCTCATTACGATACTCCTGTTCGTGACGGGGCTGTCGAAGCTCAGCCAGGAGACGGTGATCCTCGATGGCCCGCTCGCAGTACTGTTCCCGAACGTCGGGGAGTTCGTCCGCTTTGCCGGGGTGGTCTTCGCGTTCGTGCTGGGGATTCTCAGTGTCGGTCTGCAGCGCCGAAAGCGTCTGGCCTGGTACGGAACAGTCGTCGTGTTGCCTCTGGTGGCGCTGTTGCCGCTGTTGACGCTGCAACGGACCGAGATTCCGCTCTTGCTCCTGGTGCTGGTCGCGTTTCCCCTCCTCGTGCTCAACCGCAGCACGTTCGACCAGACGATCGATCTCTCAGCGCTCCAGATCGCCGCTCTGTCGGCCGTCGGCGGGGTGTTCCTGTACGGCACTATCGGCTCCTACGCCCTGCGCTCGCAGTTCGGGGAACTCGCGACCTGGAGCGACGCCGTCTACTACGTCATCATCACGATCGCGACTGTCGGCTACGGCGACATCACGCCGGTAACGAGCGAGGCGAAGTGGTTCTCGCTTTCGGTCGTCCTCTTTGGCACTGGCGCGTTCACCGCCGCGATCGGGTCGCTCGTCGTCCCCGCAATCGAATCCCGCATGGCTGCTGCATTTGGAAACATGACACCATCAGAACTCACACTGCTCGACGACCACGTCCTCATCCTGGGGTACAGTGATATCACGGACACCTTGCTCGACGAACTGACCGGCGAGACGGACGTCGTTGTCATCACGGAGGACTCAGACGAGGCGGCGGACCTGAACGACAGAGATGTCAACGTCCTGACTGCCGATCCGACCGAAGACGATGCGCTCCGGGACGCGAGAATCGAAGACGCTCGCGGCGTCGTGGTCGCAACCCGGGACGACGCACAGGACGTGCTGGCTATCCTCGCCGCCAAGACGACGAATCCCGACGTCCGGATCGTCGCAGCCGCAAACAAGGACAAAAACGTCGCAAAGCTCGAGGAAGTCGGCGCCGACGAGGTCATAAGCCCCATGGTGATCGGAGGGCGGGTCCTCGGCCGCTCGATCCTCGAGGGGACGACGACCGACGGGCTGTTCGAGGTCGAAGCCAGCAGTGACCAGTCGGACGAGGCCTGATCCCGGCAGAACCTGCGGTACACCTTTATTTCCCGACGAACAGGGTGTGGTATGGGATTACACGGCGCCGGGACCGTCGAGCGCTTCCTCCGGAAGGTGCTGGTACCGATCTGTGCGGCCTCGGGAGCAGTCGTCGTTTCGGGGTTTTTTTTCCCCAGCATGGTGGGAGCAGTCGTCAGCGGCTACGGGTGGCTGGTCATCGCGTTGCTGTTTTTCGGCTCCGGGCTGGCCTACATCGCGGTCCTGCCGTCCGAGGAAAGCGACGACGTCGAGAGCGCGGGTGCACCGTACCTGATGCAAATTCGGCGGCTCAGCCCCCTCGAGACGATCAGAGACTTCCTCAACCGGCACAGCCCGATTACGTTCGGCGTGCCGGTCGCCGTCTTCGCGCTGTTTTTTCTGTTGCAGGTCCTGGTCCCCGAGGGGACGACGGCCGCCGTCAGAGCAGTTCAGGGGGTCGTCACGGGCGAACTCGGCCCGCTGTTCGTCGGCGTGGTTCTCGTCTCCGTCCTGTTCAGCCTGTACCTGCTCGTGGGGTCGCTGGGCGATATCAGGCTGGGCGGACCCGAAGCCGAGCCGACCTACTCCTACTCTGTGTACTTCACGATGGTCTTCACTGCGGGCATCGCGGCCGGCATCGTGGTCTGGGGCCCGGCGGCGTCGCTGTTTCACTACCAGACGGTGCCACCGTTTTTCGACGTCGCGGCACAGTCGGACGCGGCCGTCGGGGCTGCGCTGACGACGACGCTCTTTCACTGGGGCTTCTCGGCCTGGAGCGCGTACATCGTCATCGGCGTCCCCATCGCGTACTTCGTCTACCAGCGCAACGCGCCGTTGCGGGTGTCGTCGATACTGACACCGTTTCTGGGCGTCGAGAACCTCGACTCCCCGCTGTGTAAGCTCATCGACCTCCTCGCGGTCTTTGCGACCATCGGCGGCATCGCCACCTCGGTGTCGCTCGTCGCCCAGCAGTTCCTCACCGGCATCACCTACCAGTGGGACGTCCCCGTCAACTCCGTGGGTGCGGCCCTGTTCGTCACCGGTCTGACGCTCGTATTCGTCATCTCGGCCCAGTCAGGCGTCCACCGTGGCATCCGGCGGATATCGGTCGTCAACATCCTGCTGTTCGCGCTGTTTGCCGTGTTGCTCCTCGTTCTGGCCCCGCTTTCGTTCGTGTTCGAGCGGAGTACGGAGGCTATGGGGTCGTACGTGGCGAACTTCGTTCCGATGAGCCTCGCAGTCGGCGGCGAGTGGCTCGCCGCCTGGACGGTCTGGAACTGGTCGTGGTGGTTCTCGTGGGCCCCCTTCGCTGGCCTCTTCCTCGCCGCCCTCTCTCGGGGCCGCCGGATACGGACGGTCGTGTTCACGGGCTTTGTCGGGACCTCGGCGGCGACGATGGTCTGGTTCCTCCTGATGGGCGCGACGTCGCTGCACATCCAGCACTCGGGGATCGCCGACGTCCTCGGCGCGATCTCGGCCGCTGGCGGATCCGAGGCCATTGCCGGCTATCCGATCTTCGACGCCCTCCCGCTCTCGGAACTGCTGATCTTCCTGTTTCTGGGTCTCATCATCGCCTTCATGGCCACCTCGGCCGACACCTCGACGCTCGTGGTGTCGATCCTTGCGACGAGAGGGACGCTCGCACCCACCTCCGGAACCATCGTCTTCATGGGCGTCTTCCAGGGGGCCGTGGCGGTCGCGGTCCTGGTGACCGGAAGCAGCGCGATCCTCCAGTCGGCGGCGGTGCTGACCGGCGGCCCCTTCGCGCTGGTCGCCCTGATCGCCCTGGCCGGGTTCGTCCGCGGCGCCCGCCGCGACGACGCCGAGTACCGGTCCCTGCCCCGAAAAGCCAGGGACTTCCTCGACGAGCGCGACGTCACGCTCCTCCCCGAGCGACCGGATCTCGACGAGAGAGATCGGAAGTGAGAGCGCGGCTGTCGGCCGATCAGAACAGCCCGGAGATCGTACCGTCGGGGTCGATGTCCATGTCCGCGGCCGCGGGTACCTCGGGCAGGCCCGGCAGCGTGAGCACGTCACCCGTCAGGACGACGAGGAACCCGGCGCCGGCAGAGGGATAGACCTCTTTGACTTCCAGCGTCCAGCCCCCGGGCGCACCCTTCAGTGATGGGTCGTCGCTCAGCGAGTGGAACGTCTTCGACATACAGATCGGCACGTCGTCGAAGCCGAGCTTCGTCAGCCGCTCTATGTCCCCCTCGGCGTCGCCGTGGTACTCGACGCCCTCGGCGCCGTAGATTTCGGTGGCAACCGTCTCGATCTTCTCCTTGATCGAGTCCTCGTCGTCGTAGAGGTACTGGAACGACGACTCGGCCTCGGTCGCCTCGACGATGTTCTCCGCGAGGTCGACCCCACCCTCGCCGCCGTCGCTGAAGACGTTCGACTCGGCGGCTCTGACGCCGAGGTCCTCCTCGCAGTGTTCGATGACTGTCTCGACCTCCCTGTCGGTGTCACTCGGGAACCGGTTGACCGCGACGACCACCGGCACGCCGAACTTCTGGAGGTTCCTGACGTGCTTGTCGAGGTTCTCGAATCCCGCACGGAGCGCATCCACGTCCTCCTCCTCCAGGGAGTCGATGTCCGGCGGCCACATGTCCTGGCCGTGGTACTTCAGCGCACGGACCGAGGCGACGATGGTCACGGCGTCGGGCTCCATGTCGCCGAGCCGGCAGACGATGTTCATGAACTTCTCGGCGCCCAGGTCGGAGCCGAACCCGGCCTCCGTGATGAGGTAGTCGGAGAGGTGTGCGGCAACGTCGTCGGCGATGAGCGAGTTCGTCCCGTGGGCGATGTTCGCGAACGGCCCGCCGTGGACGAACGCGGCCGTGCCCTCGACGGTCTGGACGACGTTTGGCTTGAGCGCATCACGGAGGAGGATGGTGACGGCGCCGGTCCCGTCAATGTCGTCGACTGTGACCGGCTCGCCGTCGTCGCTGTAGGCGACGATGATGCGCCCGACGCGCTCCTTGAGGTCCTGGATGCTGTCGGCGAGACAGAGAACGGCCATCAGCTCCGAGGCCGCAGTCAGGATGAAGCCGTCCTCGCGGGGGACGCCCGTGACGTCGCCCCCGAGACCGACCACAGTCTCGCGGAGTACGCGGTCGTTCATGTCGATGGCGCGGGGCCAGTTGACCCAGTTCACCGCGATGTCGAGGTCGTTGTGCTGGTGGACGTGATTGTCCAGCATCGTCGAGATGAGGTTGTGTGCCGAGGTCAGCGCGTGCAGGTCGCCCGTGAAGTGGAGGTTGATGTCCTCCATCGGGACAACCTGCGAGTAGCCGCCGCCGGCGGCCCCGCCCTTGACGCCGAAGACTGGCCCCAGAGACGGCTCGCGGACCGCGATGAGCGCGTCCTCGCCGAGCTGGTCGAACGCCTGCCCGAGCCCGACTGTCGTCACCGTCTTCCCCTCGCCAAGCGGTGTCGGCGTCATCCCCGTCACGAGGACGAGGTTGCCGCTGGCATCGCGCTCTCCCTTGATTCGCCTGATCGCGTCGAGTTTCACCTTCGCCTTGTGCTCGCCGTACAGCTCCAGGTCCTCCTTCTCGAGGCCGAGCGGTTCTACGACGTCCGCGATGTGTTCTTTCTCGACTGACTGTGCGATCTCGTAGTCGGTAGGCATCTCTTCTTCCAGTGATGACATCGTACTGTGGGGTTCTAAAGTAGCGGTTATCAATGTTGGCGTTTCTATAGGTCCGCCAATACGACGTGGTCCCAGCCCGGCCGTTCGTATAGATCAGATAACACGACCAGTTTGGGGCGCGCTCATACTAACGGCTATAAGCCCGTGAGCAATGTCGACCCCCCGTGGGGTCGAATATGCTCACGAAGTTATAGCCGTCAGTATCACTCCGCTGTCCGGCCGCGCGCTCTGACGTACCTGTCGAGTTCGCGTTCGATGTCGCTGTCCATGTGCGGGCGCTGGTAGGCGTCGAGGCGGCGGCGGACGCGGTCGCGAGCCAGTTCGAACGCGGACTGTCCGCCGGCCGCCGCCCAGTCGGCGTGAGAGCGCTTATCAACGGCAGTGGGGCGGTGAAATTCGCCGGACGCGTCGCCGAGGGAGGGTCCGTCGAGGAAGTGTCCGCCGGGCTCGACCGCTTCGATCCGGTCGAGCTGGAAGCTCCCGGCGTCGACGCTGAACCCGCGACGGAACCGGTCGAGATAGCGGAGCACCTCGCAGTCCAGGACGAACTTTTCGGGCGAGACCGTCCCGTAGGATTCGAGGATGCCGGCGGCGTGGAGCGCGTAGTCGACGCCTGCCATCTCCGTCACAGCCCCCACGAATGCCGACTCGAAGCCGCTCTGGTAATCGACCGTCTTGGCGTCGGTCAGGCCGCCGCCGGCCCGTGCCGGCAGCCCGTAGTAGCGGCCGAGCTGGGCCGCGACCGAGACGACCAGCGCCGACTCCGGGCTTCCGATCGACAGCGAGCCGTACCGGGCGTCGATGGTCGACGCCGGGAGCCCGTAGACGACCGGGGTTCCGGGATTGACGAGCTGTGCGAGCGCGATGCCCATGATCGTCTCTGCGTTCGCCTGGGCGATCGAGCCCGACAGCGACTCCGGCCCCGAAGCCCCGGCCATCGTCAGCGAGGAGACCAGCAGCGGCTGGCCAGCCTCCGCGTAGGTCAACAGCCCTGCGAGCATCTCGGCGTCGATCCGTCGCGGCGGAACCGTGTTGACGAGCCCCGTCACGTAGGGCTTGCTCAGATCCCGGTCGTCGACGGCGATACCGACCATGTCCAGACACTCCCGGGCGCGGCGCTCGCCGTGAGCCGACGCCATCACTGGCTGGTCAGAGAGTGTCAGCGACCGGCGCAACATCTCGAAGTGTTTGTGCCGCTGGTCGAGGTCAGCCGGCTCGCAGACGCTGTAGCCGGTGCAGTTGATGACGTCCTCGACGTGTGCGAGCTTGGTCAGACGCTCGTAGTCCGACAGCCGCGCCTCTCGACGGCCGTCCTCGGACGTGTAGACGTGTGGCGGGCCGTACCCCGGCGCCCGGACCGGGTCCCCATCGCCACCGACTGTCAGATCCTTCTCGGGGTTGCGCCCGTGGAGGGTGAACTGCGACGGCGCCGCTGCGAGGCACTCCTCGATGACGTCACGGGGGACGGTCACGACGTTGTCCTCGTCGACCTCGGCCCCGTGGTCACGGAACACTTCCCGGGCGCGCTCGTTGTTGAGCTGGATCCCGATGGCTTCGAGGACGTGCATCGTCGCATCGTGGAGCGCATCCAGCGCCGCCCCGTCCAGACGCCGCAGCGGCGGCGGATCGGACGTCACTCCGTCAGGCTCGTTCACGGGGTGGGGTAGTTACAGTCCTCATATAAGGGTTTCCGGCTGGTGAGACACGATCGCCCCGTTCACCGGTCTCTTCGGGCACATCTCGGGGTACGCCCCAGCTTGCGTTGCTGCCGGCAGCCTCACTCGATATATACGTACGTTTTCACTCTGTGGTTTGTCGGCTCTACTTCCGGGAGAACTCAATATTCGGCCGCTAAATAGGCTATATCACCTGTCTTCTCCTCTCATAGTGATTGCTGTAACAGTTTACCGGAGCGACCGCCTGCTGTCCGGCGGTCGCATCGGTAATGGCTTACAGCAGTCACTATCAGGGGGGTTCGGATTTCGCCTCTGGTGGGGAACAGCAACCATTTTCAAATAGCTCCGGTCGGGACCGTCCACTACATGGAATACGGCGAGGCGGTCGACGCACTGGAGGGGTTACGGCGGCTCAGCCCGGACCTGGGGACAGAGACGACGGCCTCCCTGCTCGCATCCGTCGGCTCGCCCCACGAGGATCTCACTGCGGTACAGATCGCGGGCTCGAACGGCAAGGGGAGCACGGCCAGCTTCCTCGAGCGTATCCTCCGCGAGCGCGGCCTCGACGTTGGCCTCTACACATCGCCCGACCTCAACGGCTTCAGGGAGCGTGTCCGGGTGAACGGGCGAAAGATACCCCGAGAGCAGGTCGCAGCCTTCGTCGACGAGGCCGGGCCGTTCGTTCCCGACCGACCCGCCCGGGGGAACGCGCCGACCTTCTTCGAGGCGGTGACTGCCATGGCGCTGTGGCACTTCGGCCGCGAGGGCGTCGACGTCGCGGTCCTGGAGGTCGGCATCGGCGGCCGGTACGACGCCACGAGCGTCGTCGATCCCGCGGCTGCGGCCGTGACCACCGTTAGCCTCGAACACACGGATCTGCTGGGCGAGACAGTCGAGGAGATCGCCCGCGACAAGGCACAGGTCGCGCCGGCTTCCCGACGTCTCGTGACCGGCGCGACCGGCAGAGCCCTCGAAGCCATCCGCGAGGAGACCGGCGTCGTGACAGTCGGGCTCGCAAAGAGCGGGGACGGCGCTGGATCGGTCGAGGTCCCGGGGGCAACAGCGGAACAGCCACGGACCGACGTCCGGGTTCGCGAGACCGGGATGGCCTCGCTCACCGAATCCGCCGTCACGCTCGACGGTCCGGGCTGGACCGTCGAGACGCGGTCGTCGCTTCTTGGGACCCACCAGGCCGTCAACGCTGGCATCGCCGCGGTGCTGGCCCGGCAGGTCGCCGATTCGACCGAGGCCGAGATTGCCGCGGGGATCCGACACACGCGCTGGCCGGGGCGGTTCGAGATCGTCGACGAGGAGCCGCTCGTCGTCCTCGACGGTGCTCACAACCCACAGGCCTGCGGGACGCTGGCGTCGCTGCTGGCCAGATACGGCTACGGGGATCTGCACATGGTGTTCGGCGCGATGCGCGAGAAGGACCACGCCGCGATGGTCGACGCGCTCCCGGCGGCAGACCGGACCTACCTCGCCGAACCTGCCGTCGAGCGCGCGGAGGCCGCCGGGCCGCTGGCGGCCGTCTTCGAGCAGCAACTCGGCACGGGTCCAGACCCCGATCAGTTCGACTCCGTGCCTCGCGCGCTCGAACGGGCGATCGACGTTGCGGGCGCGGACGACTGCGTCCTCGTCGCGGGGTCGCTGTATACCGTCAGCGAGGCGCGCGCATCGCTTGACCGCGCCGGCGAACAGAGGTCCTGATCCACCCGGAAAACACTATTTATAAGATTATTGACTATATGTGGTGCCGTGACCGAGCGCCAATCGTCGCCGGGAAGGGAGCGAACTGGAGGGGTCGGCGTGGCGAATCGGGAATGGGGCCGAATACAGCATTAAACCCCAGAAAACACGGGATGCGACCGAACAGGCGCCCGGGGGGTCGCGGCGGCGACGGTCGCTCATCACATAGACGGGCTGTCACCTACGCGGCCTTTTAATACGGCGTGATACCTCGGTTTCAAAACGAGCATGAAACCGACAGGTGACGCGTTCGGCAGCCGACTCGCGACCCGACTACTGACCACTCTCGGAGGGGTGAGGCACCGATGAGCGACAGCGACCTCCCGTCGAGTGCAGAGACGGTCATCCTGGGCGCGGGTATCGTGGGGAACAGCCTGGCCTACCACCTGGCAGAGATGGGGCGGGGTGACATCCTCCTCGTCGACAAGGGGCCGCTCCCGGACCCGGGCGGATCGACGGGCCACGCCTCGAACTTCCTGATGCCCGTCGAGCACTCGAAGGAGATGACCCAGCTCACCCGCCGGAGCATCGAGCAGTACGACGAGATGGACACCTTCGAGAACAGCATGGGGATCGAGGTCGCCCGGACCGACGAGCGCGTCGAGGAACTCAAGCGCCGGGTCCAGTCCGCGAACGCCTGGGGCGAGCCCGCCGAGTTGCTCACCCCCGAAGAGGTCAAGGAGCACGTGCCCTACATCAACGAGGACCTCGTCAAGGCCGGATTCCTGAGCGAGGGTGCCGGCACCTGTGATCCGCTGCGCGCCGGCGAGATCATGCGCGAGCGGGCTGGCGACGCGCTGACGACGTCGCCGAACACAGAGGTGCTCGATCTGCACGTCGAGAGCGGGGAGATCCAGTCCGTCGAGACCGACCGCGGGACCGTCGAGGCCGACGAGGTGATCATCGCGGCGGGGCTGTGGAGCCCGAAGCTCGCGGATATGGCTGGCGTCGACATCCCGCTCACGCCGGCGGTCCACCAGATGGTCAGCGTCGGTCCGATCGACTTCTTCGAGGACTACGAGGGTGAAATCTCCTTCCCCGTGGTCCGGGACATGGACACCCAGATGTACGAGCGCCAGCACGGCAACGACCTCGAGGTCGGCTCCTACCAGCACCGGCCCCTCCTCTGGGACGTCGATGAGGTCCCCTCGATCGACGAGGCGCCGCTGTCGCCGACCCAGCCGCCGCTGACCGAGGACGCCTTCGAGCAGTCGATGCAGGACGCACTGGAGCTGATGCCGGACGTGCTCGACGACCCGAGCGCCGGCATCCGCCACGAGATCGACGGCCTGCTCTCACAGACGCCCGACGGCGGGCCGCTTCTCGGCCCACTGCAGGACGTCGACGGGCTCTGGACTGCGTCTGCGGTCTGGATCAAGGAGGCACCGGCCATCGGCGAGGCCGTCGCACAGTGGATGACGCGTGGCTGGTCCGACATCGACCTGCACGCCTCGAACATCAACCGCTTCTACCAGTACGGCACCTCCGAGAAGTTCGTCACGAACCGTGGCCACGAGGGCTACCAGAAGATCTACGGCATCGTCCACCCCAGCGAGCAGTGGCAGTCCTCCCGGCCGCTGCGGACGAGCGCCTTCTACCACCGCCAGGACGAACTCGACGCGCGCTTCTTCCAGGCCGGTGGCTGGGAGCGCCCGCAGTGGTTCAACTCGAACGAGGACCTCGTGCGCCGGTACAACGAGGAACTCGACGGCCTGTTGCGCGCGAGCGAGTGGGACTCGCGGTGGTGGTCGCCGATCATCCTCGGCGAGCACCTCCACATGCGCGACAAGGTCGCCATGGTCGGCGACATGGGCTTTGGCATCTTCGACGTCGTCGGCTCGGACGTCACCGAGTACATGGAGCGGATGGCCGTCGGGCGGGCCGACGTCGATGTCGGCAAGACGGTCTACACGCCGATCCTCGCCGAGAACGGCGGGTTCGTCTCCGACCTGACCTTCGCTCGCCTCGGTGAGGACCACTACCGGATCATCACCGGCGGCGCAGTCGCCGGTTCGGACAAGTCGTGGTTCGAGAGCCACATCGGCGAGGACGAGCACGTGAACCTGATCGACAACTCCGAGGCGCTGTGTACGCTCGGCGTGTGGGGCCCTGACGCCCGGGACGTCGTCGACGCGGTCACCGAAGAGGACATGTCACACGAGTCGTTCCCGCCCTACTCCGCACAGCAGATCACGATCGGCGAGGTCGACTGCTGGGCGATGCGCCTCTCGTATGTCGGCGAACTCGGCTGGGAGATCTACGCGCCGATGGGCCAGGGCCAGCGCCTCTGGGACACCATCGCCGAGGCCGGCGAGGAGTACGACATCCGGCCCGTCGGGATGGGCGTCTACGGGACGACCGGCCGCATGGAGAAGGGGTACCGGCTGTTCGGCCACGAACTCGAACTCGAGTACAACCCCGCCGAGGCCGGCCTCACCTTCCACGGCGTCAAGGACGCCGACTTCATCGGCAAGGAGGCCTACGCGCAGGCCATCGACGAGGACAACACTGCGACGCTGTGTACGCTCTCGGTCGACGACCACACCTCCTCGGACGGCGAGAGCCGGTTCATGCTTGGCAACGAGCCAATCCTGAACGAGGACGGGGACGTCATCGTCGACGAGGAGGGCCGTCGCTCCTACGTCACCAGCGCGGGCACGGGGCCGTCAGTGGGCAAGCACCTCCTGATGGCCTACCTCCCGCCGGAGTACGCCGACGAGGGCCGATCACTGCAGGTCGAGTACATGGGCGAGCACTACCCCGTGACCGTCGAGGTCGTCGGCAGCAGGCCGCTGTTCGACCCCGAGAACAACCGGATCCGGAGCTAGGGAAGAAACCGAACACACCACCAACACACAATGGACGTACTAGCCTGTCTCAAGCGGGTACCGGAAACTGGTGCGAAGATAGTACTGACAGAGGACCGACAGGAGATCGACACGACGAACCTCGGGTTCACGATGAGCCCACACGAGGAGTGTGCCATCGAGGAGGCCGTCCAGATCACGGAGGAGACGGGCGGCTCCGCGACGGCGCTGACGCTGGGTTCCGAGGAGGCGACCGAACAGGTCCGCACGGCGCTTGCCATGCAGGCCGACGAGGGCGTGTTGCTCGACGCCGGCGACGAGGAGTGGAGCCCCCGAAACACCGCCGACGCCATCGCCGACTACGTGGCCGACCGGATGGACGAGGGGGAGGGCTTTGATCTCCTCCTCTTTGGCAACGAGTCGGCCGACGCGGGCAACTACCAGGTCGGCGTCCGCGTCGCCGAGAAGCTGGGGTTGCCCTGCGTGACGAGCATCAAGGACCTGGCAGTCGAGGACGGGGCCGCCGTCGCCGAGCGCGAGGTCGGGGGCGGCTCCGAGGTGTACGAACTCGACCTGCCGGCCGTCGTCGCGGTCAAGGAGGGGCTCAACGAGCCCCGCTACGCCTCGATGCGCGCGCGGATGCAGGCCAGAAAGCAGGAGGTCGAATCGATTCCAGTCGAGCCACAGGTCGAGGCCGGCCTGGAGAAAGTCCGGCTCGAAGCGCCGGAGGAGGACGACGAGCGCGCCGAGATCCTGGGCGAGGGCCCCGAGGCCGTGCCCGAGATCATGCGGGTGCTGACCGAGGAACTGGAGGTGCTCTGAGATGATACTCGCGCTCGTCGAACACGAGGCCGGCATCCCGGAGGACACCTCGCTGGAGGCGCTGACGCTCGCCCGCGACCTGGCCGACCAGACCGGCGGTCCGCTGGAGGCCGTCGCCTTCGGCGACGAGGCAAGCGCCGTCGCCGACGACCTCGGCGAACATGGCGTCCAGGCGGTCCACGCCGTCGTCCACGATGATCTCGACAGCTACGCCCCGCAGGCGTACGCAGAGAGCGTCGCACAGCTCGTCGCGGAGTTCGACCCGGAGAGCGTCGTCGCGCCCGGCAGCGACAGGGGCCACGAGGTGCTCTCCCACGCCGCCGCGAAGTGTGACCTGCCCATGGCGGCGAACTGCATGGAAGTCACGGCCGGCGACAGCTACGAACTGACGCGCCAGCGCTGGGGCGGCACCCTGCTCGAACACTCCCGGCTCACGGCAGAGACCAAGCTACTCACGGCCGCGCCCAACGAGCTGAGCGCCGACGGGGCCGCAGAGGCCACGGCGCCGGCAGTCGAGGAGTTCACCCCCTCGCTCTCCGATGAGGACCTCCAGGTCTCGATCTCCCGGATCGAGGAGTCCGACGAAGAGGGGATCCCGCTGGGCGAGGCTCGCATCGTCGTCAGCGGCGGCCGCGGGGTCGGCAGCGCCGAGGACTTCGACAAGCTGGAAGAGCTTGCGGACCTGCTGGGGGCCGCAATCGGCTCCTCGCGGGCAGCCGTCAACGAGGGCTGGCGCAGCCACGACGACCAGATCGGTCAGACCGGGGCCAAGATATCCCCCGAGCTGTACATCCCCTCCGGGATTAGCGGCGCAGTCCAGCACATGGTCGGGTGCAAGGGCGCGGAGAACATCCTCGCGATCAACACCGACCCCGAGGCTGCGATCATCCAGAAGGCCGAGTACGCCGTCATCGGCGACCTCCACGAGGTCGTCCCCGAACTCAACGAGACGATCCGAGAGGAAAAAGGCGGCTGAGACCGGCTACGCTCGTTTTACTGGCAGCTCACCCGTGGTGCCGGCGCACGAGCGACCGGTGGCGCCGGCCGATGTCCATGGACCCGTCGTCGAGCTTTTCGCCGAACCAGAGCACGTACCCGTTGCAGTCGAGGACTGCGAACTGGCGCCAGCCGAAGTCAGTCTTGTGGGGCTCTTGCAGCACCTCGACGTCGGCGTCCGCCAGGTCCTCGTGCAGGGCGACCGCATCGTCGACATCGACGTACAGGGCGACCGATCCCCCGATGGATTCCCCCTCCAGTTCGGGCAACTTCTCGGTCAGCGACTCGCGTTCCTGGAACATGATCGATGCGTCGTCTATCTGAAGCTGGACCCACCAGCCGTCGGCGCCCTCCCCTGAGGGAAGCGAAGCGACGACATCGGCGTCGAAGATCCGATCGTACCACGCCACCGTCTCGCCGATGTCCTCGACCATCAGGTCCGGCGTGAGGCTGTTGACTGTCACCGTTTACACACCTGTCCCGAGATACGAGTGCGACCACGAAAATCATTGGGGATGACAGCGGTAACAGCGCGGAAGTCAACGGCTATATTTTCTCGCCGATCCGTTCGAGAATCGCCTTATGAGCGCGCCTGGCACACGACCGCTCGGATCGGGGGAAATAGAGGGTGTTCTCGTCGATGGGGTGTGAGAACCTGCCGGCTTCGTCGGGTTCGACGCCGGCCTGATGGATCTGGATGTGCCCGGTGAGAATACCGCCGGAGTATTCGACGTCCCGGATTTCACCCATCCCGATGGTCTTGTCCTCGAACATCGACGCCGAGGATCGGTCGATTTCGATCCGCTCTTCGTAGACCGACAGCGTCCCCCCCTGCAGATCACAGGAGACGACCCGTGTGGGGTCGGCTTCGTCCCCGGCTTCCGGGTCACTCATCCTCGATCAGCACCTCCTCGACCAGGCGCGTCGCACCCCGCCTGAGACGGCCGCTGACCGCGGTCTGCGAGATGCCGAGAATCTCTGCCAGCCCTTCGAGGGAAATCTCGCGTGGCTCGTCGTAGAAGCCGTGGACGTGCGCGCAGACGAGCGCCTCGGTCTGGGCATCGGTCAGCCCCAGGCCGGCGCCGTCGTCGGTTTCGTGTTGCTGGCGGACGTCGAGCATGTCGAGTCTGATGTCCTGCTCCTGTGCGTACTGGTGGAGCTGGTACAGCGACTCGTGGTCGCGGAACTCGAGGCGGAGATTCCACCCCTTCGTGTGGCTCTCCGTTTCGCGGACGATCCCCCCGATGTCGTTGACAGCCGGCGTGATGAGTGCCGCCTCGTCGGTGTACTCGATCTGGTAGGCCCGGCGATTCCCCTTCTCGACGATAGGCGTGAACTCGGCGACTGTGTGGTCCTCGGCGAGTGCTGTCTCGACCTCCTCGAAGTCGGGGGCCTCTATCCAGAAGACGTGGACGTCGTGGTGTGGGTCGGTCCCTGCATCCGAGACGACACCAATCTGGGCGTCTTCACATGACCTGATTGTGTGAACGAGTGCGAGATTCGGATGCTCGGCGTACACCCGTGTCGAGATTACCATCGTGGTTCCATCCCAAACACAAGCCCTCTCGTATATTATGCGTTTGGTACCACGGTGGATGCCGTGAGGGGTCAGCTTTGCTCGTCCTGGACGAGCGCTGCACCGATGAGCGCCTTCAGCCCCCGATTGATGCGCCCTCCCACGGCCGAGGCAGAGAGGTCGAAGGACTCGGCCAGTTCCTCGAGGGACGTCTCGCGTGGCTCTGCAAAGTACCCCTGCTTGTAGGCGGCGAGGAGCGTCTCACGCTGTTCATCGGTGAGGGCATCGGGGCCGGGGTACTCGGCGTCCGTCCGCCCGCGTCGGTAGAGGTCGAGGACGTCGAACTCGAACCCGATCTCGGAGGCGTGTTCCCAGATTGTCTGGAGCGCCTTCCGGTCGGGGAGGAGCCAGCGCTCGTGCCACCCCCGTGGGGAGCTATTCCCAGATTCACTCCGCGCGTCCAGGACGAATCCGCCCTCCGCCGTCACGAGTGGGGCGAGCAGTTCGGTTTCGGCGGTGAACTTGATCCCCCAGAGACGGGTCGCCCCGGACTTTCGCATCAGCGTTGCCTCTCGCACGGTGTGATCCGCATCGAGCGTCGCCCCCACGTCGGCGTCATCCTCGTATTCGAACCGGAGGTAGTAGACGCTCTTGTCCGGATCAGTACTCGCTTCACCGACGACAATTACGTCGAGTTCCGGGAGAGCGGTCAGCGTGTCTACGAGAAACCCGTCCTCGTGTGCAAACTGGACCTCGGTGATAATCGCCATAGTAACTCGCGGGATTTCGACTATACAATCGGGACAAGGAGAGGGAGCCGATAAGTACCTGTCGTCGCCGAGGTGACTCACCCGGCCGTCGAGGCGGCCCGGAGCCGCTCGATGACGTCTTCCCGGTTGATATCGCGTTCCGCCTCGGTCGCCAGGCGGCACATGACCAGATCGAGGAGGTTGCACTCCCGCAACACTTCGAGCGCGTCCTCTCTGTCGACTCCCAGATCCCGCTTGACCTCGTAGATTGTGTTCGACCGCTCGACGGTGTCGATGAGCGTCTCGACGGTGATTTGCTCGGGGAGGCCGATGCCGTCCGAGAGGACGGGGGGCGTCTGCTCGATCTCGTCGGGGGAGTGATCACCGTCAGATCCGCCGGTGTCGTAGGAGTTTGGCTCGTGGATGTCGAAGTCGATCATGTACCGCCGGACCGTCTCGGCGGTGACGTCCATGTCGAGGGCCTCGGCCATCTCGGCGAAGGTATCACGGGACTCGTATATTTCTCCGAGCAGCTCCGGGTTCTTGAACGGCGGCAGGTCCCGGTCCGATGTCGACGAGGCCGTCAGATTCGGTTCAGACTCACCGGCCGATTCGGAGTCTACGTTCCGACCGTCGTCGTCCGAAGTCTCGCTCGATGCCGCTGGTTCGTGGTCATCCGGGAGGCCCACCGAGACCGAGAGCGTAATTCGGGCCTGTCCGTCGGGGCCGACCGTCGCACCGGCGGGTTCCACCTCGACGTCGTCGGCCTGTGGAACGATTGTATCGGCCGTCTCGAACCCGAACCGGATCGTCCCGTCGGCGTTTACGCTCGTCGCACACAGCCCGAACTCCTCGTCGGGGGGACAGGCCGACAGCGTCAGTTCGACGTCGGCCTCGACCCCATCGCCGCCCGCGCTGTCGATCTCTCCGCCGAGGTCGACTGCCTCGACCGGCTCTGCCTTTTCACACTCGTCTACGAACCCGCCGAGACGCTGGAGTACGCTGCCGACACCCATAGTGATCTATAATCTTGTCACTATCCAACATGAATTTGCCTGCTGAATTATAGCGGTATTTAAAACACGACACAAGCTACCACTTTCGATAGGTGTTAGGGGACATGAGACAGGTCACAGCCCGGGTGACGAAACTGTTTAGCCCGTGTCCATCCCAGTGACGGCACCGGCCTCGATAGGGGCCACCCGAAACAGATGCCACGTGGAAACCCTCTCGTCACGACCCGGGCGGCTTTCGCCGAGACAGCAGCGGACAGTCCGGCCGGCGCACGCATCCCCGTCGAGGCTCGCGTGTCGATCGAGGATCCCTTCCTCGGCTACCGGCGGGCCCGTTCTGGTCCGGGCGGCGTCTATCTCGAAACAACCGGCGGGCAGTCCGGCTGGGGATACTTCGCCACCGATCCGGTCTCCCGCCTCCAGGTCGGCCCGGTGGTTTCCGCAGTCGGTGACGACGACCCGTCCCCGTCCATCGCGGAACTGGCGGGGCTCCTCGACCGGGAGACGCTCGTTCGGGGGGAGTGTGACGTGCCCTATCCCTGCGGGGCCGTCGGCTGGCTCTCCTACGACATCGCCCGGGAGATCGAAGCACTGCCGGAGACGACGGCCGACGACCGCGGCCTGCCCCGCCTGCAGGTCGGCGTCTTCGACCGCGTGGCTGCCTGGGAGGAGCCACGGCCCGACGGGGAGACGGAACTCCGTGTGACCGCGTGTCCGCGCCTCGAGGGCAACCCGGCCGCGGCCTACGAGCGCGGTCGGGCGCGCGCGCTGGACCTCGTGGGGGCCATCGAGGGGGGCGACCCGTCGGTCGGGCAGCCGCCGATCCGGGCCGGGAGTGCGACCTTCGAGAGCGACTGCTCGCCCGCGGAGTTTCACGACCGGGTCCGGACGGTAAAGGAGTACGTCCGCGACGGCGACACCTTCCAGGCCAACGTCTCCCAGCGACTGCGCGCGCCGGCCGTAGTTCATCCGGCGGAGGCGTTTGCGGCGTTGCGGTCGGTCAACCCCGCCCCCTACTCGGCGCTCGTGGAGTTTCCGGGGGTCGACCTCGTCAGCGCCTCTCCCGAACTGCTGCTGGAGGTCGAACCCCCGGCGGACGGCGACGGAGGGGAATCGACCCGTCTCGTCACCGAACCGATCGCGGGTACCAGGCCCCGTGGGGACACCGCCAAGGAGGACGCGGACCTGGAGCGGGACCTCCTCTCCGACGAGAAGGAGCGCGCGGAACACGCCATGCTCGTCGACCTGGAGCGCAACGACCTCGGGAAGGTCTGTGAGTACGGCAGCGTGACAGTCCCCGAATACCGGCGCGTCGACCGCTACTCCGAGGTGATGCACCTCGTCTCGCTCGTGGAGGGGCGGTTGCGCGCGCGCCAGACGCTCGCGGACGCAATCGCCGCCGTCTTCCCCGGCGGGACGATTACCGGCGCGCCAAAGCCCCGAACGATGGAGATCATCGACGAGGTCGAGGCCACGCGCCGTGGCCCCTACACCGGCTCTATCGGCATCTTCGGATTCGACGGGCGGGCCACGCTCAACATCGTCATCCGGACGCTCGTCCGTCGCCACGGGGAGTACTTCCTGCGCGTCGGCGCGGGGATCGTCCACGACTCGGCCCCCGAACGGGAGTACGAGGAGACACTCGACAAGGGGCGAGCGCTCGTGCGCGCGCTGGATGCGGCACTCGGCGAACAGGCGAGTCTCGCGGTCGAGCGCCAGGGGGTGGCCGACTGATGCACGTTCTGGTCGTCGACAACTACGACTCCTTCGCGTACAACCTCGTCCAGTACGTGGGCGAGGCAGTCGGGGCCCCGGAGGAGGGGGCAGTCGACGTCCGGCGCAACGACGCCGTCGACGTCGCGGACATCCGGCAGCTGGATCCCGACGGGATCATCGTCTCGCCGGGGCCGGGGACGCCCGCGGACGCCGGCGTCTCGGTCCCGGTCTTTCGCGACCTCGAGTACCCGACCCTGGGCGTGTGTCTCGGCCACCAGGCGCTCTGTGCGGCCCAGGGCGCGCCCGTCGGTCACGCCCCGGAAGTCGTCCACGGCAAGCCCTCGACGGTCCGTCACGACGGCCAGGGGGTCTTCGCTGACCTGCCCGAGACGTTCGAGGCCGGCCGGTACCACTCACTGGCCGTCGAACGCCGGGACCTCCCCTGTCCGCTGGTCGAGACTGCCTGGACGGACGACGAGCGCGCGGTCGTGATGGCCGTCCGTCACCGCGACCACCCACACGTGGGGGTCCAGTTCCACCCCGAGAGCATCCTGACCGACGCGGGCATGGGGATCGTCGAGGCGTTCTGTCGGCAGTGTCGGCACGTCGGCCGGTAGCGCCGGCGATTCCAGGTCAGGGCCCGTCCGACGCGTCACCGCACCGTCGCTCGCTCGCTTTGACAGCGTTTGCGACGAGGCAGGAAAGCGTCACCGGCCCGACGCCGCCCGGCACTGGGGTGATCGCACCGGCGACCTCGCTTGCGCACCCGAAGATGACGTCGCCGACGACGGTGCCGTCCCCGTCCCCCGGCCGCCGATTGGCGCTCACGTCGACCACGACGGCCCCCGGCGAGAGCATCGAGCCGTCGACCAGTTCAGGGACGCCGGCCGCCGTGATAACGAGGTCCCCGTGGCGGGTCTTCTCGCCGAGATTACGGGTTCGGGAGTGACAGACCGTCACCGTGGCATTCCCCCAGCCCTCCCGGATCAGCAGGTTCGCGAGCGGCCGCCCGATAACAGGCGACCGGCCGACGACAACGACGCTCTGACCGGCAGTGGTGATGTCGTACCACTCGAGCAGTCGCAGGACCGCCGCGGGCGTCGCGGGGAGAAATCGTGGCTCACCCGCAACGAGTCGCCCGGCGTTCTCGGGGTGAAAGCAGTCCACGTCCCTCGCCGGATCGATCCGACGCCTGACAGCCGCCAGATCGACGTGGTTCGGGAGCGGGGTCTGGACGAACACGGCGTCGACAGCCGGATCGGCCGACAGCCCCTCGACGGCGTCGTACAGCCGCGATGCAGGCCCCTCCGGATCGAGACGGACATCGCGGGTCCCGATCCCCACATCGTCACAGGCCTCGTGCTTGAGGTCCATGAATCGGCTGTCGGCCGGACTGTCGCTCATCAGCACAGTCCCCAGAACAGGCACAGCCCCGCTCTCCCGGAGTCGGGTGACGCGCTCGCGGACGTCTTCGCGGATGGACGCGGCGACGGGGTCCCCCGAGAGTCGCTTCGCCGCCACGGACTCAGGCCCGCGACCCGCCGTCGACCGGCGCGGCGATTCCGTTGACGAAACTCGCGTGCTCGCTGGAGAGGAAGGCGACCAGCTTGCCGAGGTCGACCGGATCTCCCGGGGACTCGAGGGGACAGCCCTCCAGGGCAGCCTCCCACGCCGACTCCATGTCGGCGTAGCGCCCCCCCTCGATGCCCTCCGCGAGAACGCCCTCCAGATCCTCGGTCTCGTGTGGCCCCGGCAGGACCGAATTCACGCGAACCTCGGGTGCGAACGCCCTCGCCTGCATCTTGGTGATTCCCTGGACTGCGCTCCCGAAGGTGTGGGCCAGGGACCCTTCGTCGCCAAAGGCCGGAATCGTCGGGCTCGTCACGTTGACGACCGTCCCGTGTGGCGAGGCAGCCAGCCAGGAGTGTGTCTCCCGCAGCGTCCAGACGACGCTCATGAGCAGGCGGTCGAACCCGCGAAACCAGTCCTCGTCGGAGACGTCCAGAAACCCCTCCGGCTCTATCGGGCGGGGTCCAGTGACGAGGTGGTCGATGCCCCCGTACTGGTCGGTCGTCTCCTCGACAAGCGCGGCGACCTGGTCGGGGTCGCGGACGTCCGCCTCGAGGCCGAATATCTCGCCGTCGCCCATGGCGTAGAGTCTGTCGCTGGCGTACGCGAGATCGCCCAGGTCCGGGCTCGCGAGGACGACGTTCGCGCCCTGGCGCGAGAAGACCTCCGCACAGGCGTGTCCGAGGCCGGTCGCACTCCCGGTGACGAGCGCCACGTTCCCGTCGAGGTTCAGGTCTATGTTCATACCTGCTTTCCGGGCCAGCGCCCGTAAAGCGTTCCGTCGTCCCACAATATATAATACAATTTAACTTTTGTTTCAGGCGACCATTATTACCGCTCCAGTCCAAACACAGGGCCGTCTCCGGTCGTCGGGACTGGAGCGCACACAACGATGGCACCTCAAAACGATCACAAGGACGTTGTCCGACGGTATCTGGATGCGTTCAACGACAGGAATCGAGACACACTCAGTGAACTGCTCAGCGAGGATGTCGTCGAGCACGGCATCCACGAGAAGTTGCACGGCCCCGACGAGATCATCGAGTTCCTCGACGCGCACTTCGAGACGTTCCCGGACTACTCGGGTAGTGCGGACGCGGTCGTCGCGGAAGACAATCTCGTGACGGTACGGTATACGGTCGAAGGGACCCACACGGGGGAGTATCAGGACGTCGAACCCACTGGGCACACGGTCGAGTGGACGGGGCTGGCGATGTATCGGGTCGAGGACGGCCACATCGCCGAAATTTGGATCGAGGAAGACAGGCTCGGCCTGCTTCAGCAGTTAGAAGTCGTCGAGAGGCCCGCACACCTGCGAATCTGACTGGTCCGGCGATCAGTTCTCTGCGTCTTCTTTGGCGTGGAGTTTCGCCTGCTCGCGGGCGCTCGGGTTGACAGAGGGCTTGAACGGCACCTCCGACACTTTCGCGTAGACTGGCTCGCCGGGTTCCTCGGCGTACTCGTCGGGCAGGTGAACCTGGAACTCGATCTCGAGGTCCTCGTCGACCTCGTAGGCGCGGTCGTCGAGCGGCGCATCGAGCGGGTCGAGCTTCTCGGCCGGCACGAACGCGAGCGCGAGGTTGGTCTCCAGTTCGGGGTTGTACCACGGCGAGGTGACGTAGCCACACTCCTCGCCGGTCTCGGGGTCCGCGACCAGCCAGAAGTCCGGCGCGTAGTCCTCGATGGGTTCGCCGGCCATCTTCAGCCCGACCATCTTGAGGTTGAACGGGTACTCGCCGTTCTCGATCTGCTCCTGCTGGCGTTCGAGCTCCGCTTTGCCGATGTAGTCAGCGTCCTTGTCGTCGGGAACCTGGTAGCCGAGGTTGACCTGGAACGGCGAGGTCTCGTGGTCCATGTCCTGGCCCCACGAGAGGATACCCGCGGCGATCCGGCGGTGGTGAGCCGGTGCAACCTGCATCCCGCCGTGGTCGACGACGGTCTCGTGAACCGGATCCCAGACGCGATCGGCGTTCTCGGTGGCGTCCCGGACGTAGATCTCGAAGCCCTTCTCGCCGGAGAAGCCGGTCTGGCTGACGAGGCAGTCGACGCCGTTGATCTCCGCTTCCACCAGCCCGTAGTAGGGAACCTCGTGGACCTCCTCGCCGAGGAATTCCTCCATCACGTCGACCGAGCGCGGCCCCTGGATCTGCATCGGGGCGACGTCGATCTCGTCGATCTCGACGTCGAAGTCCATCCCGACGTTGACACCCTGCAGCCACTGCATGAGCGTCGAATCGGAGATCGAGAACCAGAACTCGTCCTCGTTTACTCGCAACAGAATGGGGTCGTTCAGGATCCCGCCGTCCTCGTTACAGAGGATGACGTACTTGCCCTTCATCACGTCGATCTCGCTGGCGTCGCGCGTGATGACGTAGTTCGTGAGTGCCTCGGCGTCCGGCCCCTTGACCCGGATCTGGCGCTCGACGGCCACGTCCCACAGCGTGACACGATTGACCAACGCATCGTACTCCTTCATCATCCCGCCGTCTTCCGGCTCGACCATTCCCCGCGGGTGATAGATGCGGTTGTAGACAGTACACCGCCAGGCGCCGTTCTCGACGAACGACTTGTGGAAAAACGGTGACTTGCGCACGCGCGTCGAGACGAGCATCTCGATGCCCGGATCCCCCGACTGGCGCAGGTTCCGTGGCAGTACCCGGTCCGACTGGTCCACGTTCGGGAAGTTCGGATGTTCCTGATTTTCTGCTAGCTCGATTTCCTGGTCTGACATCGGACGCAACGTTCACACCGGGTGTACATAAAAGAGCGGAGTTTCTTTTAAACGCCCGTGGCCGGAACAGATCACTTTTCTCCGCCCAAGACGCTTCTGAGGCGCTCAAAACGGCATCTTGTGATTTCGTGTGTTGACGGACCTCCCCGGCCCCGCTCACCCTCTCGGCACAACTCCACTACCTATAAAAAATTGTATCTTTTGTGGTTTCGTCCACGTCGGTGCGTTCGTCACTCGTCGAGTTGCTCCAGCCGCCAGGACTCGGTGTCGGGAACCTGGTTGAACGTGTAGATGTGGATGCCACGGATGCTGTACGCCGGGTCGTCGACGTGTGGCCCGAGCCCCTCGACGATGTCGTCCGGGGTGTACTTGCCGCGGGAGCCGACGAGCTGCCGGACGAATCCCAGGACGCCGGTTGTCTTTCGCAGAAAGCGCACCGAGTCGCCGACGCCGACCTTCTGGGAGATCTGCAACAGCCGCTGGTACTTCATCACGCCGGGTATCCCGACCTCCACGGGGAGGTCGACCCCGCGATCTCTGACGTCCTCGATCCACGCGAGGATCGTCTCCGGGTCGTAACAGAGCTGTGTGGTGAGATACGTCGCGTGGGGTGCCTTCTCGACCATGGCCTCGGAGAGCGTCTCCGTACTCAGGAACTCGTGGCCCTCGGGGTAGCCGGTGATGCCGACCTCCTCGAACTCGTGGCCCAGATCGTCGAGTGCCACGAGCAGGTCGTGGGCAGATTCGAACTCCCCGATCGGTTCCTCGCGGTCGCCGCCGGGGACGAAGATGTCGGAGACCCCGACGGCCTTGAGCCGCGTCGCGATCTCGTCGAGGTGATCCCTGTCTTCGACGTAGCGCGCGGCGACGTGCGGGACGATCTCGTAGCCCTCCTGGGCAGCCCTTTCGGACCACTCGATCGTCGCCTCGAGGCCGAGTGTCGGCGACGCCGTGATCGTTATCTCCGCCCCGTCCGGGAGGTGTTCCATCTGTTCGCCGAAGCTGTCGAAGGGCATCAGCTCGAATCGCGGTTCCTCGAGCAGCGCCCTGGCGCCTTCGTCGGCCGTCGATCGTGTCGTGAGTGGCATGGTATCAATTGTTCCGTGGCCGCCCCGTCCAGCGCCGCCGCCGAGATTTAGTCCGGACGAGACGATTACGTGTCCGCACTTGGGGACTGCGCCATTAGGCCTTTTCTACTGCGGCGGCCCCGTGGCCCGAAGCGGGCGCCATCCGCCGATCGTCGTGGCAACTGCCCCGCTAAACACCCGGCTCTGTGTGGGCACGCAACTACAAGTGAACGGAAAGCTACCAATCGTGGAATCAGGCTGCGAAGGCGGACGGATCTGCTCACCTCGTGAGAAGACCCGGTGATTTCATTACCTCTCCCTGACTCGACTCCCCACTATGACCTGTCACCGGCAGACAGACGCGAGTGACGGAGGGGACGCATCGTGACACACGTACTCGACGGGAACGCCGTCGGCGATCGGATTCGCGACGACCTCCGGGGCTGTCTCGATGACCTGGGAGATGCTGGCATCACGCCCGGGCTGGCGACGGTGCTGATGAGCGACGACCCCGCGAGCGAGACGTACGTCTCGATGAAACAGCAGGCCTGTGACGACCTCGGTATCCGGAGCATCCACCGCGAGATCGATCCCGAGGCCCCGGCCAAGGAGCTGTTCTCGACGGTCGAGGAGCTGAACGGCGACCCCGACGTCCACGGGATTCTCGTCCAGATGCCGGTTCCAGACCACGTCGACGAGCGCGAGGTGCTCCGGAGCATCGACCCGGAGAAGGACGTCGACGGGTTCCACCCGGAGAACGTCGGACGCCTCGTCGCGGGCGACGCCCGGTTCCGGCCCTGTACGCCCCACGGCGTCCTGAAGCTGCTCGAGGCGGCAGACGTCGACACCGAGGGGAAAGACGCTGTCGTCGTCGGTCGCTCCGACATCGTCGGCAAGCCGATGGCGAACCTGCTCATCCAGAAGGCCCCGGACGGCAACGCGACCACGACTGTCTGTCACTCCAGGACCACAGACCTCGGGGCGAAGACCCGCCAGGCCGACATCGTCATCGCCGCGACGGGCGTCCCGGAGATGGTCGACGGGTCGATGCTCTCGGAGGGCGTCGTCGTCATCGACGTCGGCGTCAACCGCGTCGGCGCGGACAACGAGAAGGGGTACGAACTCGTCGGGGACGTCGAGTTCGAGAGCGCAAAGGGGAAAGCGAGCGTCATCACGCCCGTTCCGGGCGGTGTCGGGCCGATGACGATCACGATGTTGCTGTACAACGCTGTGAAAGCGGCCAGCATCCAGAAAGACGTCCCAGTCGACCTGCCGTAGCGGCTCGCTTCGCTCGCCGCTCGACCGCACGTCGTCTGTGTCCGGTGTGTCCGGGCCACACGTTCGTGTGCCCCTCTGTCCGTCGGCCGTGACGGCGATTTAAGACAGCGGGAGTCCAGATTCCCGGTAGATGACCGAACGCACCACGATAGAGGGTCGCGACGCGCTGGCGACGACGCCGGCGCGCGACCTCGCAATAGAGTGCATCGAGACGGGCATCGAGGCCGCCCACCCCCGGCGGGTCGTCCGCGAGTCGGTCTCTCTCGACGGCGACCGGCTGACGATCGAGGACGACACGTACGACCTCGGCGACCACGAGGAGATCCTCGTCGTCGGCGGCGGGAAGGCCACAGGCACCGTCGCCACGGTTCTCGCGGACATCCTCGGAGACCGGCTGACCGGCGGCGCGATCGTGACCGACGAGCCGATGACGTTACCGGGGATAGAGACCTTCGAGGGTGGCCACCCCGTCCCGAACGAGGAGGGGATCGAGGGCGCCGAGCGGGTGCTCGAACTCGCCGAGAGCGCCGGCGAGGAGACACTCGTGCTGGCAGCCATCACGGGCGGGGGGAGTGCGCTGATGACCGCACCTGCCGAGGGGATCGGTCTGGCCGACGTCCGGACGGTGACGGACGCGATGCTCGATGCCGGCATGGCGATTCACGACATCAACGCCGTCCGCAAGCACCTCTCGGCGATCAAGGGTGGAAACCTCGCGCGCGCTGTGGCCCCGGCGACGGTCGCGACGCTCGTTTTCAGCGACGTCGTCGGCAACGACCTCAGCGTGATCGCCAGCGGACCGACCGCGCCCGACGACTCGACGTACGCCGACGCGCTCGCAGCGCTCGACCGCCACGACGTCGGCGTACCCGATGCGGTCCGCTCCAGGCTCGAATCCGGGGCCGCCGGCGACGTGCCGGAGACGCCCGACGGGTCGGACCCCGCTTTCGAGGGCGTCCGGACGCACGTCCTCGCCGACGGCATGACCGCACTCGCCGCCGCCCGGGAGGTTGCCGCGGAGGCGGGCCACGAGACGCTCGTCCTCTCCTCGCGTCTGCGGGGCGAGTCCCGGGAGGCCGCGAAGGTTCACGCCGGCATCGCCGAGGAGTGCCACGCGACGGGGGCGCCAGTCGAGCCGCCGGCCGTCCTGCTCTCGGGTGGCGAACTGACAGTGACAGTCAGGGGCGACGGCTCGGGCGGCCCCAGCACGGAGTTCGCGCTGGCGAGCGCACTCGAACTGGACGGCGCGAACACGACGGTCGCCGCCGTGGACACCGACGGGATCGACGGTCACGCCGACGTTGCGGGTGGGATCGTCGACAGCGATACGATCGAGGATCCGACAGCCGCTCGCGGGGCGCTCGAAAACAGCGACGCGGCGACCTATCTCCGGGAACGGGGCGCCGCAATCCTGACGGGTCCGACGGGGACGAACGTCAACGATCTGCGAGTGGTCGTCCTCGGGGAGTGACGGCTACTGCCAGTCCTCGGAGAGTGACGGCTACTGCCAGTCCTCGATCGCCGAGTTCGGCAGCTCTTCGCCCTTCAGACCGGCGAGCAGGTTCTCGGCGGCCATCCGCGCCATCTTGTCCCGCGTCCCGATGCTCGCGCTTGCGATGTGGGGCGTGACGACCAGCTTCTCGGGGACGTGACGGGTAATCTCGTGATCGCCCGGCAGCGGCTCGGGGTCGGTCACGTCCAGTCCCGCCCGCTCGATCCAGCCCTCCTCGAGGGCCCGGTCCAGCGCCTCCGTGTCGACAACCGGGCCGCGGCTCGTGTTGACGAGGACAGCGCTGTCTTTCATCGCCCGGAGTTCGTCCTCGCCGATGTAGTGGTGGGTCGCGCCCATCAGCGGGACGTGCAGCGTAACGAAGTCGCTCCGTTCGAGGAGGTCAGCCTTGTCGACGAACTCGACGTCGACGCCGTACTCCGCGAGGTCGGCCTCGACGTCCGGCTGGGGCTCGGCGTCGGTGTAGAGGACGTCCATGTCGAACCCTGCGGCCCGGCGGGCAACCGTCGAGCCGATGTTGCCGAGCCCGACGATACCCAGCGTCGCGCCGTGGACATCGGGGCCCGTCAGGAGCTTCGGCCCCCAGGTCTCCCACTCGTCGTCGAGGACGTACTCGTTGCCCTCGACTGTCCGGCGCGCGGTCGTCATCAGCATCGCCCACGCGAAGTCGGCGGTGGTCTCCGAGAGCACGCCCGGCGTGTGGCCCACCGCCAGATCGCGTTCCATGGCGGCCTCGACGTCGACGTGGTCGTAGCCGACCGAGAAGGTGCTCACCACGTCGAGGTTCGGCGAGGCGTCCATCACCTCCCCGTCGGTCTCGTCGGTGAGCAGACA
Source organism: Haloarculaceae archaeon (assembly GCA_036626435.1). GTDB lineage: Archaea > Halobacteriota > Halobacteria > Halobacteriales > Haloarculaceae > SW-9-67-25. Next base: position 34,702 of record JAZKRS010000018.1, read on the forward strand.
GAGCAGACCGTCCGCCTCCAGCTCCTCGAGGCGCTCGATGATGTGATTCTTCTCGGGGGGGAGCTTGCCGTCCCAGACGTTCATATCGGTCTCGGCCTCGATCAGATCCAGCCCCGCGTCAGGGATCTCGCGGGTGACGTAGACGACCGGCTCGTCCTCGCCCTGGTCGTCCGTCATCAGATGAACCCCTCCGTTGCGAGGCGGTCGACGGCCTCGCGGATGCGTTCCTCTGTGTCGACGACAGAGGCGCGGACGTACCCGGGCGTGTTGAACGCCTCCCCGGGCACCAGGCCGACGCCGGCCTCGCGGACGGCGTCCTTGCACCACCCCATGTCGTCGTCGCTCTCGATGGGGATCATCGCGTAGAAAGCACTCTCCGGCTCGGGCACGTCGACGCCGCGCTCGGCGAAGAGGTCGACGAGGAGCTCTTTGCGCGCCTCGAAGGTCTCCTTCATCTCGCCGGCGATGGCGTCCGTGTCGGCCTCCGAGAGCGCGTAGGCTGCGGCGTGTTGTGAGAAGTTCACCGCACACGAGACGGAGTGGCTGTGGACCTTGCCGGCCTGCGTCGTGTGGTCGGTCGGTGCGGCCATGAACCCGAGCCGGTAGCCCGTCATCGAGTAGGTCTTCGAGACGCCGTTTATCGTCACCGTTCGGTCGAACATCCCGTCCATCGCCGCGAGACTGGGCTGGTCGCCCTCGAAGATGAGCTCCTTGTAGATCTCGTCGGAGATGACCGCGAGGTCGTGGTCGACCGCGAGGTCCCGGACCCCTTCGAAGGCCGCCTCGGAGAACACCATCCCGCTCGGGTTGACCGGCGAGTTCAGCAGGATCAGCGCCGTATCCTCCGTGATGGCTTCCGCGAGTTCGTCCAGCGCCGGCTCGAGATGGAAGCCGTGTGGCGAGAGATCGACGTGGACAGCCTCGCCGCCCGCGAGCTTGACCATCGGCTCGTAGGACGACCACACGGGGTCGAAGACGACTACCTCGTCGCCGTCGTCGACGAGCGTCTGGATGGTCTCGTAGAGCGCCATCTTCCCGCCCGGAGTCGCGGTGATGTTCTCCGGCCCGTAGTCCAGGCCGTGGCGCTCGTTCAGGTACGACGCTGCAGCCCGCCGGAGTTTCGGAATCCCGTCCGAGGGGGTGTAGGTCGTGTGCCCCTCGTCCAGGGCCTCTTTCGTCGCCTCGAGGATGTCCGGCGGGGTCTCGAAGTCCGGCTGCCCGACGCTCAGATCGACGATGTCCCGGCCCTCCTCCCGGAGTTCCGAGACGAGATTCGTGATGACAAACGGCGCAGCCGGCTCGACGGCCTCGACGCGCCCGGCAAAGTCCTTCATCGTCCCACCTTCCAGTGTACGCCCGATCTGTCCGGTACCGGTCCGAGTGAGTCGATCATTCCTCTCATTGTTGTCCTCTCATCTACCGTATCGAGACTGTAGAATCCTAATAACGGTTTGCACTCCGGGCGTCTCCCGCCCCGACGATACGTATAGGATATCCTATTTTTATTGATCGCTTAGACTCAGAGATGACCTGAGAAATTCATAAATGGTATTTACTCTCTTCAAAGCACGCTTCTGATCTCGACTAAAATAAAATATATTTTATTAATATCTATTAACTATCGTACAGACAGGGCATCGGCGCCGGATACGAAGAGTCGAATCACTTTTTGTAAGAAAGTTGTTATTTTATGTCTAACCCGTCGATGTACAGGAACTCGCAGACCAGACCAGCGGTTTACTCGTCACGTCCCGCCAGCTGCACCTTTGTCGTCCGGTAGCGATACAGTCCGAACCCGAAGACGATCACGCCCGCGACGAGCAGCTGACCACCGAGGACGTACGCCTCCTCGAAGATGACCAAGAGTACCCCGAGCGCGGTCGCCAGCAACGCGACGTTGAACAGAGCCACGAGCGCCCAGAACCGGCGAAGGAGTTCGGGGTCGGCATCGTTTTCAGTCGGATCGGGCGCCTCTGGTATCTCGGGTTCGATGTCGAACGGGTTCGCCTCGCCAGGTTCGCGGTACTGCTCGTCGACGCGCTCGAACTCCCGCCACGACCCCGGTGACCCTTCATCCGGGTTCTCTTCGGAGGATGATCCGTCTGCCACGCGCGTCGCTTCGGTGCGGAGTACAAAAGGGGGTTCGGTCGCCGCCTACATCATCTGCTTGAGTGCGACGGTCGATTCGGACTGCATCCACGCGAGCGGATTCTCCGTGTCGTAGAAGACGACGGCGTCCCCGGATTCGTACGTCCCGACCCCATCGACTGTCCCGTCGTCCGCCGGCGCGGTCCGTCTTTCACTGTCGGTGCGACCCGTCGTCTCCCGATCCGTAGTGTCGGTCATCTCGATAGAGTGGTATGTCATAGCGTGACATATACTTTCTGTCTCCTGCAAGCTCTGACGACCGGGGAGTTTTAGGGGGTCGACGCGAAGAACCGTGACCAACATGGGTCAGTTCGAACTCGGAGACTTCGAGGACGGCGGGGCCGCCGACCGCCCGGTTGCGGACGAGGCGAGGGCGGTGGCGGGCACCGACGGTCACGCCGCCACGCGGGTCGATCCGGCCGAGCAGGTCTTTACTGAGGTCGACAGTGCCGTCGAGATGGCCGTCACGCAGGTCGACTACACTGTGGAGGGGCGCGGCGACGACGAGTTCCCCGTCATCCACGTCTTTGGGCGCACTCCCGAAAACGACCTCGTCCACGCGCGCGTCCACGAGTTCCAGCCCTACTTTTATGCTCCTGCCGAGAACGTCACCGAGGAACGGCTCCGGGAGTACGACCGCATCACGGGCTGGGAGGAGGCCGCCGACGACGGCGAGCCCTACGAGTCGATCCGCGGGCAGCGCCTCGTGAAGATATTCGGCCAGACGCCCCGCGATGTCGGGCAGATCCGCGACGACTTCGACCACTACGAGGCCGACATCCTCTTTCCCAACCGCTTTCTCATCGACAAGGACGTCACCGGCGGCGTCCGCCTCCCGGCCCGCGAAGTCGAGGACGGGAGCGACCGGCGGACCCTCCGGATCCACCACGAGGAGGTCCAGCCCGTCGACATCGACGCCGACCTCCGCGTGAACACGTTCGACATCGAGGTCGACGACCGCTCGGGGTTTCCCGAGGACGGCGAGGAGCCGATCATCTGTCTGACCTCGCATGACTCCTACCGCGACGAGTACGTCGTCTGGCTGTTCGACCCGCCGACGGGCGTCGACGGCCCCGATGCGCTCGAGGAGTACGACCCCATCGGGCCCGACTTCGAGGCCGACGTCCGAACCTTCGAGACCGAGGAGGCGATGCTCGCGGCGTTTCTGGACTACATCGACGAGACCGACGTCGACCTCATGACGGGCTGGAACTTCGCCGACTTCGACGCCCCCTACCTCATCGACAGGCTGGACGAGCTCGACGGCGGGACCGACCACGACCTCGACTACAACCGCCTCTCCCGGGTCGATACTGTCTGGCGCAGCGACTGGCAAGGTCCCGACATCAAGGGGCGTGTCGTCTTCGACCTCCTCTATGCCTACCAGCGCACGCAGTTTACCGAACTCGAATCCTACCGGCTGGACGCCGTCGGCGAGCAGGAACTCGGCGTCGGGAAGGAACGCTACAGCGGCGACATCGGCGACCTCTGGGAACAGAACCCCGAGCGCCTGCTCGAGTACAACCTCCGGGACGTCGAACTCTGTGTCGAACTCGACCGCGAGCAGGACATCGTCGACTTCTGGGACGAGGTCCGCCGCTTTGTCGGCTGCAAGATCGAGGACGCCACCACCCCTGGCGACGCCGTCGACATGTACGTCCTCCACAAGCTCCACGGCAACTTTGCCCTCCCCTCGAAGGGCCGACAGGAGGGCGAGGACTACGAGGGTGGCGCCGTCTTCGATCCCATCACGGGTGTGCGCGAAAATGTCAGCGTACTGGATTTGAAGTGCTTCAGCGGGGATACCGACGTTCTCACGCCGGACGGCGCGAGGAATATCCGGGGGATAGAAGAGGGGGATCGGGTTTACACGCTGAATCCAGAGACGTTCGAGTGTGAACCGAAGCCGGTCGCCGAAACGCACGAATACCACAACGAATTCGGCGAGATACATCATCTGAGTGGCAACACGCACGATTTCAAGGTGACCGAGAACCACCGGTTCCTCGTCTCGAAGGAGCGCGGGTGGGACGAGCAAACGCCAGCGGACTTCGGGTTCGTCGAGTACCGGGACCTGATCGACAGCGAGCGCTACGCGTTCCCACAGCACAGGCCCGTCGACGGGTCGACGCCGGAGACGTTCGAGCTCGTCGACGAGGTCGAGAGTGGGTACGTCGCCGTCTACTGCGAGGAGGACCTGCGCTGGTTCCGGAACCGGATGCCGGAAGTCGTGACCGATCAACTCGACCTCGCCCACGGCACCTCGGTGGCCATGGGCCTGGAACGGAAAGTGGGGAAGTATCTGATCCCGATCGAGTGTTACCGCGCCAACCGGGAGTCGATCGAGCGCCACGCAGACTGGGTTTTTCTGAAATACGGCCGGCAGCACGGCGAGATACCGCTCTCGTTCGAGATGGACGACTGGCTGGAGCTGATGGGATGGTACGTCACCGAAGGCAGCCTCGAACGAACGAACGAGCGAATCACGCTCCACCAGAAAGACCGGGAAGGGCGGAGTATCATCGAAGACCTCCTCGATCGGATGGGTATCGGCTACAGCACGGACACCCGCGGAGTGACCGTCTCGAACCAGTATCTGGTGGAGTGGTTCGGGGACAACTGCGGGGAGGGCTACGCGGACAAGCACCTCCCGGAGTGGGTGTTCGGTCTCGACGGGGAAATCCTCGAAACCCTCGTCGAGACGATGATCCAGGGGGACGGGAGCCGTGCCGCGTCGGGTCTCTGGAAGTTCTGGACGAAAAGCGACGCGCTGAAAGACGACATCGTCGACCTCGCGGTCCGGTGTGGCGAGAAGCCGACGGTATCGCGCCAGTCAGACGGCACCTGGTACGTCTCCATCGGGAAACGCGGGTCGTTCAACAAATCCACGAACGCGACCGTCGAGGGCCACGACGGGACCGTCTACTGTCTCACTGCCCAAGACAACCACGTCGTGCTCGCCGGCCGGAACGGCCACTACCAGTGGATCGGTCAGTCCCTCTACCCCATGTGCATGGTCACCACGAACGCCTCGCCCGAGACCAAAGTCGACCCCAACTCCTACGACGGCGAGACCTACCGTGCGCCCAACGGGACCCACTTCCGGAAGGAACCCGACGGCGTCATCCGGGAGATGGTCGACGAACTCCTCTCAGAGCGCGAAGAGAAGAAGTCGCTGCGAAACGAGCACGATCCCGACACGGGGGAGTACGAGCAGTACGACCGTCAGCAGGCCGCGGTGAAGGTGATCATGAACTGCTTTACGCCGGATACGGAGGTGCTGACGCCGGCCGGCGTGCGGAACATCCGGGACCTGGAAGTCGGCGACGAGGTGTACTCGCTCGACCCGGACACGATGGAGATGGAGGTCAAGCCGGTCGTCGAGACACACGCCTATCCGGACTACGACGGCGAGCTCGTCGACATCGAGACGAGCAAGATCGACTTCCGCGTGACGCCGAACCACCGGATGCTCGTCCGGAAGAACGAGACGAACGGCATCACCGAAGATGGGTGGAAATTCGTCGAGGCCGGTGAACTGGACTCCGCGACGAACTACGAACTGCCCCACGACTGGGGCGGTCCAGACGGTGACACACTCGAAGCGGTTGACCTCACGCAGTACGTCGACGACTACGAGGTCTGGGTCCGGCAGTCAGTCCACATACACACGTTCGCGGCCGAAATCGGCTATTATCCCGACAAAGTTCTGAAAAACGACATTGGGGAAGAAGGCTACGTCTTCGGGCCTGACGAGTTCGAAGAACACCGGGAATACATCGAGGAGGTTGCAGAACGAACCTACATCCACGCCGAGTCGGGTCGGAAGTGGATTCCGCGCGTCTACGATGGTGACGATTTCCTCGAACTGCTGGCGTGGTACATCACGGAGGGCAACGTCTACACCTCCGAGACGAAAGAGTTCGGCGAGAAACTCCGGGGCTCTGCAACGACGGTTCAGATAGCACAGGACGCTCAGGCGCTTCCCGATGGCGGCGAGAGCGACCACAGTACCATCGGTCAGCTACTCGACCGCATGGGGCTGGACTACTACGTCGACGACAGCTGCTACCAGTTCACGTCTCGTCTGTTCGGGAATCTGCTCGAAGTCCTCTGTGGCGCGGACAGTTTCGAGAAACGGATCCCCGACTTCGTCTTCGAACTCGACGAACGCCAGAAGCGCGAGTTCCTCGACACACTCATTGCCGGAGACGGTGACAGGCAGCCCAATTCGTGGCGGTACACCACTTCTAGTGACCAACTCCGGGACGACGTACTCCGCCTCTGTGCGCACCTCGGCGTGACGGCCCACTACAACCGAAACAGCGGTTCGTGGCGGATCTACGGAAACGAGGACGCGAAGAATACCCTCCGGATGCACCGCAGCAGCGAGCGGAGCCAGGCCGAGGATGGTGTCTACTGTGTCACTGTCGAGGACAATCACACACTGCTGGCGGGCCGGAACGGAAAATTTCAGTTCGCTGGCAATTCTCTCTACGGCGTTCTTGGTTGGGATCGCTTCCGCCTCTACGACAAGGAGATGGGAGCGGCAGTCACCGCGACCGGCCGGGAGGTCATCGAGTACACCGACGAAGTCGTCCAGAGCGAGGGGTACGAGGTGGTGTACGGGGACAGTGTCACGGGTGACCGGCCCGTCGTCGTACGGGACCCGGACGGCCGCGTTCGGATTCTCCCCATCGAAGAGCTGTTCGGACGGGCTACCCAGACGAGTACACGGCGGCGAGTCGCCGTCGACGGCGGTTCCCGGACCGTCGACGCGAAAGACCGGCACACACTCGACGGGTGGGACGCGCTCTCGGTCGACGAGGGTGGAGAACCCGAGTGGCGGGCGATTACACGGGTCATCCGGCACGAGACGGACAAGCCGGTCGTCAACCTCCAGCACACGTTCGGCGAGTCGACGACGACCAGAGACCACTCGTACGTCGTCGCGGAGGGGGACGAACTGACCGAAAATCCCCCAGAGGAGGTTGAGACGCCGCTTCGTGTTTCGGGCCTGCCCGACGTGGAGCGGGTCGAAACCGTCGACATCTACGAGGTTCTGTCCGGGTACACGCGCTCGTACCAGGACGGCCGCAGCGTCGGAGCCGAGAACGCCGCAACCAAAGTCAAACGCGTCCACACCGACGGCGAGTGGGTCTGGTTCGGGCACAAACACCACGATTCGCTCGACAAGACGGTAAAGGTCAAACGGCACATCGACCTCGACAGCGAGGACGGCGAGGCGCTGGTCCGCCTGCTGGCGGCGTACGTCACGGAGGGCAGCGCCTCGACGGAGGAGACGACCGACAGCCGGTTCGGTGCGAGCATCGCTGAATCGCGCCACGAGTGGCTGGAACAGCTCCAGCGGGACTATCACAGGCTGTTCGACAGTACCACCGCGAGTATCGTCCCCAGCGACGAGACGTACAAACTCCAGATGATGACCGAACTGGCGGCAGTCTTCTTCCGCGAGTTCGCCGGGCAGACATCGCGCGGAAAGCGCGTCCCGTCGTTCGTCTTCCACCTGTCCCGCGGTCTCCAGTCGCTGTTTATCGACGTCGCCATCGAAGGCGATGGCCCCCACGAGTTTCCCAGATACAGCGACGAGTGCGGCGAGCGAACCTTCGATTTCGAGACCACGAGCCGGGAACTTGCTGCCGGACTGTCGACGCTTCTGACCCAGCGTGACAGGAGCCACTCACTCAAGTACCGCGACGAGAAGTCGTCGTATACGATCCGAACCTGTGACTACTATCGGGCGGGCCGTGACCCAGTGCTCACCGAGGTCGACCACGACGGATACGTTTACGACCTCAGCGTCGAGGTCAACGAAAACTTCGTCGACGGTGTCGGGGGCATCGTTCTTCACAACACCGACTCGGTGATGCTGGAAGTCGGAGACATCGGCCCAGAGGATGTTCGGGGTGACGTCACAGTCACCGACGTGATGCGCGAGAAGCACCCGGAGATGAGCGACGAGGACCTCGAAACCGTCGCAGCGACGATCCAGAAAGGGTTCGAGCTCGAGGGAGTCATCAACAGTTCGTACGACGAGTTCGCCCTGGAGCAGCTCAACGCCGCCGAGCACCGCTTCGAAATCGAGTTCGAGAAGCTGTACCGGCGGTTCTTCCAGGCGGGCAAGAAGAAGCGGTACGCCGGCCACATCGTCTGGAAGGAGGGCAAACACGTCGACGACATCGACATCACGGGCTTCGAGTACCAGCGCTCGGACATCGCGCCGATCACGAAGGAGGTCCAGCTAGAGGTGATCGACCGCATCGTCCACGGCGAGGACATCGAGGAGGTCAAGTCGTATCTCCACGAGATTATCGAGGAGTTCAGGGCGGGCAAGGTCTCCCTGGACGAGGTCGGCATTCCGGGCGGGATCGGCAAGCGCCTGGACAACTACGACACCGACACGGCCCAGGTCCGGGGCGCGAAGTACGCGAACCTCCTGCTTGGCACGAACTTCCAGCGTGGCTCGAAGCCGAAGCGACTCTACATCGAGAAGGTCCACCCGGACTTCTTCGAGCGCGTCGAGCGCGAGATGGATCTCGACCCGGCCGAGGACCCTCTCTACGGCGAGTTCAAGCGCGACCCCGACGTCATCTGCTTCGAGTACGACGACCAGGTTCCGAAAGCGTTCGACGTCGACTGGGACAAGATGCTCGACAAGACTCTCAAGGGCCCTATCGCACGAATCCTCGAAGCCCTCGACGTCTCGTGGGAGGAGGTCAAGTCGGGACAGGAGCAGACCGGGCTGGGTAGCTTCATGTGAGCTATCCTACCGGAACACCAACCCTGACGACACGAAATTTAAAAACTGGAAAAGATTTTTTCTTCGAACAAAACTGTGTAGGGGGTAGTGCGAAAGTATTATAGTCGCGACGGTCCTTTTTTCGGGTGACCTAAGACTACCATGGCAACACTCGAAATCGAGAACCTCCACGCAGAAGTCGCAGAAGACGGCGGCGAGAAGATCCTGCGTGGTGTCGACCTGTCGGTAGAGAGCGGAGAGATTCACGCGCTGATGGGGCCAAACGGCAGCGGGAAGTCGACGCTGGCGAAGCTCATCGCCGGTCACCCCGCCTACGATGTCACCGACGGTGGGATCCGACTGGTACTTGACGGCGACGAGTTCGACGAGGAGATACCCGAAGATATGCGCGAGTGGGACCTTCTGGATCTCGAACCCAACGAGCGCGCGGCACTCGGCGTCTTCCTCGGCTTCCAGTACCCCGCCGAAATCGAGGGCGTGACGATGGTGAACTTCCTCCGCACGGCGCTCAACGCGAAGCTGGACGAGCGCGAGGAACTCTTCGAGGAGGAAGACGAAGACGAGGAAGACGAAGCGGAGGCCACCAACGAGGACGCGGCGGGCTACGATACCTCACCGATGGAAGGGCCAGCAGACGAGGGCGAGGTTGGCGTCGCCGAGTTCCAGGGGATTCTCCAGGAGAAGATGGAGCAACTGGACATGGACGAGAAGTTCGCCAGCCGCTACCTGAACGCGGGCTTTTCCGGCGGCGAAAAGAAGCAAAACGAAGTGTTGCAGGCGGCGGTCCTGGAACCCGAGATCGCCGTCCTCGACGAGATCGACTCCGGGCTCGACATCGACCGGCTCCAGGACGTCTCCGAGGGCATCAACGCGCTCCGTGACCAACAGGACGCCGGCGTCCTCCAGATCACGCACTACCAGCGGATCCTCGACTACGTCGAGCCCGACCACGTCCACGTGATGCTCGACGGGAAGGTCGCGACCTCCGGCGGTCCGGAACTCGCCGAGAAACTCGAGGACGAGGGCTACGACTGGGTCCGCGAGGAAGCGTTCGAGGCGGCATGACGCGACAAACGACACAACACATACCACAACTATGAGCTCCGAAGAACTCGAAAATACGAACACCGAGAAGCGATTCGAATTCAAGAAAGAGGAGAAGTCCGCCTTCGAAGCAGAGAAGGGCCTCGACGAGGAGACCATCCGGGTCATCTCCGAGGACAAGGACGAGCCGGAGTGGATGCTGGAGCGTCGCCTCCGCGCGCTGCGCCAGTTCAAGGAGATGCCGATGCCCGACGGCTGGCCGGGCGCACCCGACCTCTCCGAGGTCGAGGTCGACGAGATCGTCCCGTACATCCGCCCCGACATCGAGACACGCGGCGGGGTCGACGACTGGAACGACCTCCCCGAAGAGATTCAGGACACCTTCGACAAGCTCGGCATCCCCGAAGCCGAGAAGAACGCCCTCTCGGGCGTCGGCGCCCAGTACGAGTCGGAGATCGTCTACCAGAACATGCAGGAGCAGTGGGAGGAGAAGGGCGTCGTCTTCATGGACATGGACAAGGCGGTGCGCGAGCACCCCGATATCGTCCGGGAGTACTTCATGACGAACTGCGTCCCGCCCAGCGACAACAAGTTCGCCGCGCTCCACGGCGCCATCTGGTCCGGTGGCTCGTTCGTCTACGTCCCGGAGGACGTGACCGTCGAGATGCCCATCCAGGCGTACTTCCGGATGAACTCCGAGGGGATGGGCC